>CABUWA010000008.1 GCA_902495085.1 uncultured Collinsella sp.
CGCGTGCAAGCTCCGATGCATCCATGTTCGCGCTCTGTGCCATCAAGGCCCCTCTCTTTTGGCGAATCTTGGGGCTTTAGTATGACACCTAGGTTTACAGCTGACAAGACAGCTGTAAAGCCAGGTGTAAAGTTGGAATAAAGATTCAATCTTGGGGCGGGTCCATTTTCGAACTGGCAAGCTGAGGATAGCTGAGCTCTCGATGGCGCAGGAGGCATCTTTCGCCACCGCAATACCGCTTGGCGCGAGTTGCACGCCGTGGGGCGCAAACGGTCCGCACCCCCGCAAGCGGCGCGTACCCGATGTGGCAAAATCGAACTACTTAAGGGGGCCGAATGCTCAAGATTATTGCCTGCGACGATGATGTCGCTTTTCTAGATAGACTGCACCGGATGATCGACCGTTGGTCGACCGAGACGGGCACGGCGGTCGATGTTGCGCTCGTCACACGCGGCGAGGACCTGCTGGCCCGCCATGCCGCATCGCGCGCCGACATCATTCTGCTCGACATGATCATGCCGCTCGTCAACGGCATGGACACCGCACGCGAACTGCGCCAGGCCGACACCGCCGTGCGCCTGGTGTTCCTCACCTCGTCGCCCGAGTTCGCGCTGGAATCCTACGAGGTCCGCGCCTTCGACTATCTGCTCAAGCCCGTGACTTACGAACGCCTGGCGCAGTTACTCGACGAGCTTTCGAGCATGCGCCCGGCGGCAACCGACGAGCTCGTGATCAAAACTTCCTTTGGCTACCACGCCCTGCGCCTGTCCGACATCGAATATGCCGAAGCGCGCAACAAGCACGTGGTCTTCCACCTGCGCGACGGACGCGATATCGAGGCACTCGAGTCATTCCGCAGCGTCGAGGACCGTTTGGTGCAAAATGCCACCTTCTTTAAATGCCACCGCAGCTACCAGGTCAACCTGCGCAATATCGATCACTTTGACCGCACGGACATCGTCATGCGCTCGGGCGCGTGCATCCCGCTTTCGCGCAGCTGCAAGCAGGGATTCCAAGACGCCTACTTTGCGGCGCGCTTTGAGGGTGGGAGACACTGATGGTCTCCTCGGTCGAAATGGTCCTTTGGGCAATCCACCACGCCACGACGCTGCTCTTTGGCGTCTTTGCCTCGGCGGCGCTGTGCGGTGTCGAGATCAACCGGCGTCATGCGCTTGAACTGGTGGTCGTTACCATTCTGACCGGCACCGCCTTCTCAATCGCCAATGTCGTTGGCGGCGAACTATTTGCCCGACAGGTTTATCCACTTGCCGTGCACCTGCCGCTTATCGTCTACCTGTGTGCGCGCTACCGCCTGAGCCCGCTGCTTGCCGCGCTCGGCATTACGAGTGCTTATCTGAGCTGCCAGTTCAGCAATTGGATGGGCATCGCCGCCTTTGCCGCAACCGATTCGCAGATCGCGTACTATCTGGCGCGTATCGCGACCACACTCGCCGTCTTTGCCGTCCTGTTGCATTGGGCCGGCGACATCGGTCCGCGCTTGGCGATTAAAAGCACCACCGAGCTGGGCATCCTTTTAATCCTGCCGCTCGTCTATTACGTCTTTGACTATGCCACCAACGTCTACACCGCGCTGTTCCACTCGGGCTCGGTGGTGACGGTTGAGTTTTTGGCATTTGCGCTCTGTGCCTTCTATCTTATGTTTCTTGCCGTTTACCTGCGCGAATACGAAGAAAAGGAAACCGCCGAGCGAGAGCGTTGGATGCTCGAGACCCGCGACAGCGCCGCCATCAAAGAGCTCGAGGCTTGGCGTCAATCTGGGCGCGAGCTGTCGATTCTTCGCCACGATATGCGCCACTTCCTACGCGGCCTGGCCGCTTTAATTGAGGAGGGCCACACCGACGAGGCGCTCAAACGCATCGACGAACTCTGCGAAGCCAGCGACCGCACCGCCGTACGCCGCTTCTGTGCCAACGAGACCGTAAACATCGCGCTTTCGTCATTTAACTCGGATATCAATAGAAACGGCATTACCGCCAACCTGCGCGCCGCCGTACCCGAAACCATCCACGTAGGTGACGCCGACCTGTTTAGCGTGCTCTCAAATGCCTTGGAAAACGCTATCACCGCCGCAAGCGCCGCACCCCAAGGAAAGCGATTCGTCGACTTTGACCTGCGATTAGAGGACAGCCAGCTGCTGCTGTTAGTTTCCAACACGTTTGACCGCGCGCCGCGCATGGTCGACGGCATGCCCGTGACCCGGCATGCGGGCCACGGCTTTGGCACCAAGAGCATCAAACTTGCCGTGGAGCGCATGAACGGCAACTGTCAGTTCCGCATTAACGGCGATCGGTTTGAGCTGCGCGCTGTGATGTAAGGGCGCGGGCGCGACGGATTTGCGTTCCGCGGGTACGGCTCGCCCGCTCGGGGTCGTTTGTCGACGCGGGCTCGCTACAGCGGGGCGGCCGCCGGAGTCAGCTGCTTGATGTAGGCCCACATGCGCTGCTTAGCGGCCTTGTCAGTGAGCGCCGCCTCAAAACCGTCGAGCGCGAGCACGCGGCGGCCCTGCACATGAGCGACCAGGCCGGGCTTGAGCATGGCGGTGTCGAAGTCATCGATCGCCACGAGCATATCGGCGTAGGTCTCGCGCATGGCGTCAGCCGCGTTGTTGTCGAGCAGTAGCACCGCCTCGGGGTCCAAAGCCTCAAGCGCCTCACGGAACAGCTCGCACGGCAGAGTCTCGCCCACCGCGACCGCTCCGTCACCCACGCCGGCGACGCTTGCCAGCACGCAAAAATCCTCGGGCGCGTAGCCGATGGCCCCAAGCGCCTTGCGCAACGCCGCGCCATCCGGGCCGGCGGCAAGCTCGCCACCCGAACGCTCGGCCTCGTCCAGATCGCCTTTGACCAGCACGATCGGCGAGCACGCGTTGCCCGCGATACGCACGCCACGACCCGCGAGCGATGCGAGCTCCTGCTCGGTCGCCTGGGCGATGGCTTCTTTTTTCTGGCTTTGTGACGTGGGCATGCGCTCTCCAATCGTTTGCGTGCCCACCATTATATAAAAGAGCCGCCCACGAGTGGTTGCTTTGCGGGCGGCTGGGTATAAGCACGGTCGTACTGAGTTTTACGCGGCCGAGCCGCGTCGCATTATGGAGGTCACCATGGCTGACATTAATCAGATTACCCCCGAGAACTTCGATTCCATCGTTAACGACAGCCTGCCCGTGCTGGTTGATTTTTGGGCACCGTGGTGCGGGCCCTGTCGATCCCTCTCGCCCATCGTTGACGAGGTTGCCGATGAGCTGGCGGGCAAGCTTGCCGTTGCCAAATGCAACGTCGACGACAACCAGGACCTGGCCATGAAGTTTGGCGTCATGAGCATCCCCACGCTGGTTGTCTTTAAGAACGGCGAGGAAATTGACCGCTCCGTTGGCGCGCTGCCCAAGGCCAGGCTGCAGGCGCTGCTTGAGAAGCATCTGTAATACGCCGGTCATGTGCTGCCGTCCATGAGCAGTTTTGCGCCGCTCACCGGAGAGCCGGGCGCTGCGCCCGCGACCACGGATAGTATGGTAGTCACAAACAGCCCCCAGTGAACGGGTGCGGGTCAGACAGACTCGCACCCGTTTTCTTCATTTGCCTAGTCTTTGCCACAAGTTTTGTTATGGATTTAAAAACTCAGATCCGATAGCACGTTCGTAAGACTGGATCGTTTCGGCATTTGCCCTCTCGATATCATTAAGCGGTGATGTCATCGCATCAAATTCCTCAGGCGAGTATATGCCTTCATACCAATCCTTATTGTCGAAATACTCTTGAATCTTCTCATTCTTGAACTTGCGACCATGGCGTGCATATATTTCATTTCTTGCCAAGCAAAGCTCCCATGTGCTCATGCCCATTTCTTTAATCTCCGCCTCGGTATAACGCCGTGAGTCGCTTTCAGAAAGTAAGTAACCGTCTACCGTCGAACTCTTCGCATCACAGTAATAGGAAAAGCTATCCATAACCTTATGTGATTGATCATCAATATATGACACGACAACCGTACGGCTATCACCCGAATCGCTACCGAGCGTCGACCGATATGCGAGCTTGCAAACTCCGTCCGAACCAACTACAACACTCCGGGGGTTAGTCGAAGCCTGCTCACCGTTCGTACCCGCTTCTTTCAGGGACCAATTCTCCGGCTTCGACAACCCCTCTGTCGAAGAGCCGGTCACCTTGACATTCACCACCATCTCTGGAAACCCGGCGGAGTTATTTGATACCACTATTAATTCAGTTGCGCCCTCGTCGTCGGCCTCGTCCTTTTCATCTGAGTTTTCCGACTCAAACTCATCGGCGTCCGATTTATACATCGTATGCTGATAGGTTTGAGTGAATTCTGGTGATGAGTGCCCGCCCCCGAATCGATTCCAAACATAAAAGCCGCCAACAATGATGGCGGCCACCAGGCCAATTATCACGATTTTATTTGAATCGAATCCGCCAATTAACCCAATTACTCTTTTACCTAGTTCGTTGCCAGAATCCTCCGCCGCTGCCCTCCCCTTCGCATTATCCTTGACATCGAATGACATCCGCTCATTCTCTGTGGTCGACCGACCCACGTCAGAAGATACTTTCGCAGCACAAAAGGGGCAGTAAACTGTCCCCTCTTCTATCTCTGCGTTACATTTGGGACACTTCACTGTCTCCCCTTTCAATCCGTCTTTTAGCCATCAACATGACGTCGATATTCTTGATAGTTCGACAGATATGATGAGAATTCCGCCGATGTATCCGAATTTCCCGTCCGCCACGCCTTGTGGTCGATAATCTGGCTCTTGAACCCGTAATATTCATCGATATACGCGATTAGACCGTCGACAGCGATAAGCTGCTCTTCGGGATAATCACCCGACCCTCCAACATGAACCATCTCAATCCCAACGGAATAAGAGTTCATGCCGTAATCGGGGTAACTTCCCCCTATCGGTAACGTTCCGACCTTGTCATCTCTCGAATCATCGATTGTTCCATACTGCTCGTTCTTCCCAGCATCGCCAAAACCGGCATGGTGCGCGATTTGATCGAGAGGCACACATTGAACGATCGACCCATCTTTTCCAACAACAAAATGAGCCGCTACCTTATTGCCGTTGGACTCCCACCAATCGATGACACTTTCAGGGGAAGAATCGCCCTCCGTATCGTGCAAAACGATGTACTTCTGAAACTCAGGACCCTTAGGCCCATGCGCCAAGTCGGCGTAGTACCGTTCTTGAATGCTTGGCTGAAATTCCGAGCTCCCATCGATGGACGAAGAGCGAGATTCGTCTTGCTCTACAACCCCTGAAACCGTGTCAACAACTCTCGCATTGCAGATATCAAGCACATCTCCAACACCATCTGCATAAGCCGCCAGCACGCAATTGCTTCCGCTGGATTTCACGACCTTTCTCACGCCAATACGACCGACCAGAACAATTCCCAAGCCGAACAAGAAAACGGCAAGCGCGGAGACGAGCCCCCGCGCCACCCATAAACGCCTAGAGCGAGCTTGCATACGTGCTGACCACATCGCATGCCGTACTGATAAGGCCACCCGCCTCGAGCAGCTTTGCCGCCGCCGCTCCAAGCTGCCCAACCGCCTCATTTTGAGCGGTCGAATTTGTTCCTTCCATTGCCGCGTTAAGCATGTCGTGCAGTGAATCGAGATCGTCCGCCACCGTGACGCACACACCTCGCTGCGTCTCCATCTTCGACACCAACGCGTTCAGCTCTGCAACGAGCTGACCGATGTTCTGACTCATTTCTGTTCCTTTCCGTTGTCACAACAACCCAAATAGCACATTCGCAATAAGCGAAATTACCCCAATACAGCACGCGCATAGAACCGCCGCCTGAGAAAGGCAGCCGCCTTTCGACTCCTCGGCTTTAACGGGAAGAGGATCCGGCATCGCCTTCTCTTCTTCCACCAGAAGACGCTTCCGGTCAAGAGCCGCCCGTCGAGCATCCAGTGCATTTGAAGATCGCTGACTCAACTCGTTCACAGACGTATCTTTTTCAATCATCTCGATATAGCAATCGATTTTCTTGATAAGCCCTGATAACGAAGAGGCAAGCTCGGCAGCGTCTTCATTCGACGCAATCGGTCTTACCATGTTCGGAAGCGCAGCGCCGACGTCCTTCGCGTGACTCCCCGCAAGTCGTTTAGACAATTGCGAAAAAGCCTCCTGCGCTTGATGCGCCAGGCGATCTATCTCCGCTTTCTTTTTGCCCGCCATGTTCCTCGCAGAGGTCGACTCCCGATCACAACGATCGCACTCCTGCTTAACAAGCTGGGCGGTCGACGCCTCCGATTTCAGAAATCGTTCTGCTTCGGACAGATACCTTTCGTACAAATCATCCCTGCTCATCGTCGCCCCTCCTCCATAATCGCGTTGCGACAAAGGGCATGAGCTTCATTGAGGGACGTCCCGAAGAAGCCTCCTTGTAAAGGACCCGGTTCTCTTGCCCGTTCCACTGGCACAGCGGGCCATCCAACTGCTTCGCTGCGACATTCGAGCCAAACAGACACGCCACGCCGTCAAAAGACGACAGTCCCGATGAACCCAACTGCGCTGAAAGCGCTACGGGGTTTTGCCAATGGCAGACAAAGTGGATTCCGTGCATAGGAGCCTCACGGAATACCTTTTGAATCTTCTGCTGAGCACCAAAGTCGAAAGATCCTAGTGAGTCCGCATTCGGCACCAACACAAACCGCTCCCGCCCACATTCTTCCCCGACATCATTTCTCTGAAGACAATTGGTAATCCATACAGCCGCTTCGTCCGAAGGCACGACCTCCGGAGAAACCCCCGCACGAGCGCATATCTCCAGAGTCGAATTAGAAACATGGCGCGCGCCATCCTCCACTACAGCAAACTCAGCGCCTCGCTCATAGCGTGCAAGCGATAAAACAAGCGTTTCCATAACGCACGCCGCAAGATCGACAGAATTCGGAAGATCACCGAGCCCTGGCAGCGTTCCCCTGCCCACAAGAGCGATATTGCTTCCCGCAGCTCTTTCAAACGGGAAATATATCGGTGCCAACCCAGCAGAAACACCCCGGCCAAGCAAGGCGCTCGGCACGTTACCTGAATCTATGTCGTTCTGCTCAAGGAGGGCCTCAGTCAACTCCGGCAGAGTGCTTCCGTCGAAAACCACCGGTTCATCAAGGTGCCCTTTTGGCATTGCATAGAACTTGTTCCTGAGACTGTCCAACGTGGCATCCTCAGCAAACGGCGTAAGCACCGTCACATTTGCGCTCGGATTTCCGTAATCTTCGTTCAGAATCGCCTGTCCCCTGAACCTTAGACTAGCAGCCGCCTCGTTAAAGGGTCCGAAAGTCGCCCGCGACTCCGCCGGCGAGTTTTTCAGTCCGATACGGATAGGAAACTGTGCGAAGAACTTGCCTTGGGAAATGGCAAGATTGGTTATCCCGCCGATACTTTGTGACGCCAATATCACGTGAATACCGTATGCACGATAGAGGCGAACGATGCGTTCCAAAAGTTCACAGGCTTCCTTGCCTCTCGCGCCTTCTAGAAATAGCTGGAACTCATCAATGACCACAACGATACGCGGCATCTTATTCCCGCTATTGCGCCGATACTTGAGCAGATTATCTCCGTAAGGCTTGATCGCAGCGGCCCTCCGTTTGGCCTCGGCGGCTATGGAATTCAGCACATCCATGGCAAAGTCTTCATCGGCCTCAAGCCCAAATGCCTTTACCTGCGGTAGATACTCGGGGGAATCCGGCGTGGGAGCCATGGGAAACAGGGTAACGCCCTCTTTGAAATCAAACAGATAGAGTTCCAACTCGTCGGGAGAATACCTGGCGCACAAACCGTAGATGATATCTTTCAACAGATTCGATTTACCCTGTCCGACCGCGCCGGTTATCAGTGCATTATGTCTTTGAGTCTCATTCGAGCCAATCGTGACATCAACCGTCTGGGTTCCACGCAGACCCAGCGAGAACGTGACTCCGTCCTCGCTCGTCTCCATCCAATACTCCGAGGGAAGCACCGACTCAATCTTTACTTCGGGCAACCGCAGCTCTGCCGCTGATCGGGCCATCCGCTCGGCGGCTTGCGCCGATTCAATCGTGTCAAGCTCATAGAGCTCAACATCGTAGCCATCGTGACCCAGCCATCGGGCATGACTGCCCGAGAATAGTTCGAGACGCTCCGAAACAGGATAGGAACGTTTCTTCTCGCAATACCATTTGGGCAAGTCGTCCATCTTGGGTTGTATCATTAGGAAAGAAGTGCCTGCCTTTGGGGCCGCCTTCATCAGCGAGCAGATACGGTCGTATTGCTCGGCAGCCATTCCCATCGGCATATCGTGGATCACAACGAGCTGGTACTTCTCGACCGGCATTCCGACCCGTTGGTGATATACCGCTAGGCTCTCATCGTCTGACAGCAACTCGTTGTTGATTTGCGTCACACGGTCGGTCAGCTCGTTAAGCAAGGCATCGAGTTCGCCTCTCGAATGCAAATACCTGACCGCTGCCTCGCCTTGCCCGTTCCGGCCAATCGTCGAAAAAGGAGCCTCGATGTTTTTGAGTGCCGGGTCAAAACTAATGATTTCAACTTGCGACGCTGAAGTCGATAAAAGCGTCTTGGCCTCTACCTCGCGTACTACCCCGTCTGAAATGCAGCCCTCGTCTGAAACCGACATCACGATATTGCCATGACCAAGCAACGGAACGATAAAGGGCACCGTAAACAAATCGTCGCGTTTTGAAGTTTTCGACATCGATCCAATCTGGATATACTCGGCGGCATTGAGGGCCGAGCCTTCCTCGATCGCCAGCAACTCGTCAACGGTATCCTGCACTCGCTTTTTCAAAAGGGCGTTGCGGCGCTTCTCCCGGATGCTGAGTTTATTGAGCGCTCGTGTTTTTGCCTCCTGTCTCTCCTTCAGCGTCATCTGCAACCACGTGTCAACGGAGGCAGATTGGGATTCACAAGCTCCCAGCAGATGAGCCTGGCATTCCTTGACCTCGCTGAGCGCTTGCCTCATTTCGGCATAGGTCTCTTCCTGCGACATATTGGCCATCAGCCCTCTTCGTGCCGAAAGACAACCACTCGCGCTGGACGGAGAAGTCTTCCACCAATCCTGTAACCGTCTCGCTCTACGCGAGCCACCTTTCCATCTTTGAAGGCGTCGTCTGTCTTAATCAATCCAACGATTTCATGCTCATGTAGGTTAACTGTCTCGTCGCACAGAACAGACTCAAGCCCGTAATGGCTACAAACCTCGATAATCTCATCCGCAATCGAAGACCTCAAGTCCTCTGACAGCGGCTCATTCTTAACTCTATCAACAGCAAGCAGCAGCTCACTGAATAATCCTGCATAAGCTTCGCCAGTGGCCAGGTCTTTTATTTTTCTTGAATCTGATTTGAGAGAAGCGAGAGACGCTCTGAGCCGTTCTGCACAGTCAATAATTGCTTGGCGATCCATCTCCAAGCTGTCGAGTGCTTGGTCCCAGCGCACGTCCATTATTGGAGCCCCGTCCTCTTTGCAAGCTCTCCTAATTTGCGGGCATTGATCATCCATCCGGTCGGTACAACAAAGAAGAATGCATACAGGAGCAGCCCAAAGAACAGAACGAGCGTCAAGAGAGCGCCACTTGACCCGCTTATCATAAATAAGAAGGTCAAGCCGCAGAGAATCCAAAACCATCGGGCCGGTGCAATGTAGTGCCTTTTACGCGCCCAGTCGATAAGGCCCTCCATTTTCTCAATCCATTCCTCATCAGCCTTGTCGATATTTCCCAACGCGCGCATTTCACTAACGACAAGTTCAGCATGCTGGATTTGTTTCATATTGGTGAAATAGCCAGCATTATCCTTTGAGCTCATTTTGTTCTCGACATCCGTCTCTAGACACCGGCATAACGAGCTTAGGACGGGTCCATAATCCGGATGTGCCTCATGAAGATTGCGCGCCATAGTGAGGGCCTGGTCAAATTTCCCCTGAAGATAACGCGCATCAACCAAGCGCGCCATAATCGTATAGTCGCTCTTATCAATCTGCTGGGCCTTCAGAAACTCAGCCTCGGCGTCTGCGTATTTATCAATCATTATGTACGAGTCGCCCAACAGCCTATGAGCGGTCGCCTGATTCGAGCCAAGCTTCAGCAACTCAGATGCAGCAAAAATGGATTCGTCATACTTGTCCATCGAATATGCTGCCAGAGCCCACACAAGCCATGCTTCCGCATCGGTTGAGCAATTCCTTGTTGCCTCCCTAGCGGCAAAACAAGCGTTGGCACTCTGACCGTTTTTGAAATAATCTTTCGCTTCTGATGTCCAGTCTTTCTCGGCGGTTGCAGCACGGGCGTCTTTTTCCAGGTCCCTCTTGCTGTCACTCTTCCCGCTATCATATGTGGCATCGTATTCCAAGCGTTTTGAACTGTTGTGAAACAACGAATCTGCTTCATTTAAGAGCTGCATCATCCTTTCGGCGTTTGCTCTTTGCATAGCATCCGGAGATCCTTCGAGGCGCCTGAAGCGCTTTCGTGTTTTCTTAATCGCCTCTTCAATCTCCTCAATCGGCGCATTCTTTTCCAGTTCGAGAATTTCATAGTAGTCAACAAATTCTTCCATCAGTGTCCCCTATCCAATTTCGATGTTCTTCATCTTGTTAACGGCGGCATCAAGTTGCCGCTCGTCCATATTCGCCACGCGGTCGATTTCGAACTCACCGTACAGTCGTCCGCTCTCCCCGTCATATAGACGGATATGCACCGTCTGTTCTTTGTCGTATTCGTAAACCACGCGGATGGGAGATCCCTTGGGCAACCCGGGCGGAAGCGGTATTTCCTTTGAACCGATAATGACCACATAGTTCAAGTCTGGGTCATCGCCTTGTGTCACCTGAACATCGACGTACGACTGGTTCTCGCTCACCGTTGCTGCGTCCTGTGAATAACTCCCCGGCACGGGTGAATTCCTCGGAATCACGACATTGTTGTAGTCTTTGCCGTCTTTCCCGAGCATCACAACCCCCAAAGGTTGCGAGGTAACATCGGCAATGACTACGCTCGGAGCCGTAAAGAGGGGCATATCCGGCAAACTATTTTCCGCCGATCCCGCCACGTCAATGCTCGATTCCATTTCTATTGCGGCCTGAACGGCAGCCCCCATGGCGACAGCCTCATCGGGATTTACCCCAAGCTCGGGTTTCATCCCCGAAATATCTTCGATTAACTTGTGTACCATTGGCATACGCGTTGAGCCACCAACGAGGACCACATGATCGATCTGGCCCCATGAATAACCGGTGTCCTCGAGCACGTCCTCGACCAGCTCCTGCGTTCGATTCAGGAGTGACCTACTCGCCCGCTCGAAATCTTCGCGAGAAATAGCCACACGATAAGGCTTTCCGTCTTTCGAAATGTGAAGGTTGGCTTTTGCCACGTTCGAAAGAGTGCGCTTAACCATTTCGCATTTCTCTCGAAGCTCGGCACTTATCAGATAATCCTCGAGAACATTACCAGCGCCCTGTTTCGAGAGCTCTTCTGCCACGAACGACATTAGAGCGTTATCGAAATCGAATCCGCCCAAGTTCCTATCGCCATCGGTTCCGATAACCGTGAAGCAACCGTCCTCTATCTTAAGAAGCGTCACGTCGAACGTTCCGCCGCCCAGATCATAGACAAGCGTGACGCCGTTCTTCTCGGTATCGAGACCAAAGGAAAGGGCTGCGGCCGTCGGTTCATTCAACACGCGAAGCACTTTGGTGCCCGCAATTACACCTGCCTGCTTTGTCGCAGTTCTTCTTGCATCATCAAAATATGCGGGAACCGTAATCACGGCTCCGCATACTTCTTCTCCAAGTGCCTGCTCGGCATCTTGCAATAATTTTTTGATAATAAGGGAGGAAACCTCTTCTGCAGAGTAGGAAACGCCCGAGTCGGAGTCGAATCTCCAATCCGGATTTCCCATCTGCCGTTTAACGAACTGGACAACATTATCGGGATCACCTGCCGCCGAATGCTTGGCCATCGTTCCAACAAGCGGCTCGTCTTTTCCGTCAAATGATTGGAATAAAACAACCGAAGGTGTAGTCGGTTCTCCGTCCGCATTCTTCAGTATTTCGGGAAGTCCATCGTCTCCCAACACAGCGACGGCCGAATAGGTCGTCCCAAGATCGATTCCAACAACTCTCCCCATAGCCACCATTCCTCGATGTCTATTTATATTGGTTTTGAGTTTATTCAAATTAGACTTTATGTCAATTATTGCACCTAAGGACAATCCAGTTAGACATTTGACCGGCACCGAAATGCAAAGTTGCTCTTGATATCAGACGGGAGCGACATGAATGTGACCAATAAACATACCGCACTCGCCAGAATCCGCAAAAAGTCAGGGCTTACTCAGCTTCAAATTGCGGACAGTCTTGGCGTTAGCAAGGCGACATATAGTGCATGGGAAACAGGTCGAGCAAAACTAGGAGAGGACCGCATTGTTGCATTGTGCGATCTCTTTGGATGCACGCCCAACGATATCCTTGGCTATACCAAAGATCCAGACGGAAGCCCTGCGTTTTATACTGCTCAGGAAGACGAATATCTATCGCTCTTCAAAGCCCTGCCACCAAACATCAAGGCCGACATTCTTGACATCATGCGTTATACGACAAAGGCCTGGAGACTCTAGGGCTTCTCTTCTGGCATCATGAATGTTTACTAGATATAATGTCCAACTCGCACAATCTAAATCGTCCAACTTGCACAATCTAAATCGTCCAACTTGCACAAATCAACGGTATAATACCCTGATAGCAAGGAGGGTGACATGGGTTCAATTCAACACGGTTATTTACCACGAGTCGCGGACAAAGTGCTCGCCAGAAAACTAAAATCTTCTGGGGCTGTCCAAATCAAAGGGCCAAAATGGTGCGGCAAGACCGCAACGGCTGAACAGGCAGCCGCAAGCAGCATCTACATGCAAGACCCCGATAACGGTCCGAGCTACATCCAGCTTGCCGATTCGAAGCCCTCTCTCCTGCTCAAAGGAGATGAGCCACGCCTCATCGATGAATGGCAAATGGCCCCACAGCTTTGGGACGCCGTAAGGTTCGCGATCGACCGCGGCAAAGGACGAGGCAGGTTTATCCTCACCGGCTCCGCAACGCCTCGGGCAAGCGAAATGCCGGCACACTCAGGAGTCGGCCGTATAGCACGTATAAACATGCGCCCGATGTCACTTTTTGAATCACGCGAGTCAACAGGATCAGTTTCGCTGGCAAGCCTGTTTGATGGAAACACCGATGTTGCCGATATGGTCGACTTCGATATCGAACGTATCGTCTACTCACTTTGCCGAGGAGGTTGGCCTGAAGCGGTTACCGAGCCAAACCATGGGATTGCGCTATCCATGGCCCCTGATTACATCTCGGAACTGCTTGATTCCGATATCGACGAGATTGATGGACTGCGGAGAAATAAGACTTGGATGGCCCAGATTATTCGAAGCTATGCTCGCAATATCTCGACAGAGGCATCGCTCGCCACAATCGCTGCTGACATGCAAGGAGAACCTCCCTCAAGAAATACCGTTTCTGAATATGTCGACGCCTTGACCCGCTCCTGCGTTTTCGAAGATCTCGAGGCATGGGCCCCGCGGCTCCGCTCAAAAACCGCTGTACGGACAAGTCCGACGCGCCATTTCTGCGATCCATCGCTTGCGGTCGCAGCCCTGGGGGCAACGCCTCAAAAGCTCCTAGAGGATTTTGAAACATTTGGGCTTCTGTTTGAATCGATGTGCATCCGTGACCTGCGCACCTATATGGATCTGCTTGGCGGCAAGGTTTACCACTATCGGGATAAGACCGACCTTGAAGCCGATGCCGTACTCGTGCTAAATGACGGCAGGTACGCTCTGGTTGAGGTCAAGCTTGGCTCAAAGCTTATAGACACCGCTGCCGCCAATCTCAAGAAACTCGCATCTAAAATCGATGCGACCCACCAAGGCGAAGCGTCCTTCTTGCTCGTTCTCACTGGAACCGCAACTGCCTACCGACGGGAAGACGGTGTCGTAGTCGCGCCGCTTGCTTCACTGGCACCGTAGGACAACTGGCATACAGCGGCGGGCGCAGGAGCCCTCCGTAGTAGAATCTGAACCACTGATTAGACCCGTACAAAAGGAGACTTCCCATGCATGACGTCGGAATGAACATGAGCCAGCTTGCTATGAGCGTCAAGCAGGTCGACGACACGATCGAGCTCGCCCACGAGTGGAGCCATCAGCTGCTGCATGCAACCGAGAACTTTGACATGGAGCGCATTGGCGCCAAACTCGAAGCCGCCATGGCGGCGCTCCACGAGGCGCACGACGCACTCGAGGGCTACGAGGAGGCCATCGAGGCCGACCATAACTCCGTTGGCTCCGTAAAGCTGGTGTAGCGTGACCGGGCACGAGCACACCTGCGATCACGGACACGAGCATTCGCACGGGCCGACTGGCGACGCGGACTGCCGTTGCAGCGGCTCCGCCTCCGAGCTGGTCCGCTTTTCGGTCACCGCGCCCGACGACCTGCTGCGCCGCTTTGACGAGCAGATCGCGCGCCGCGGCGACGTTGCCAACCGTTCCGAGGCTGTGCGCGATTTGATTCGCGCCTCGATTGCCAAGGAGCAGATGCGAACGCCCGGCGAGCAGGTCATCGGATCGCTCACCATGATTTACGACCATCACACCGGCGACCTGACGCGCCGCCTGGACGAGGTACAGCACGACTACACCGACGAGATTGTATCGACCATGCACGTGCATTTGGATCACCACAACTGCTTGGAGATTCTGGCGCTTAAGGGTCGCGGCGAGCGCGTCTACGAACTAGCCGACCGTCTGCTGGGCCTGCGCGGCGTTAAGCACGGCGAGCTCACGTGCGCCGCCACCAAGCAGAGCCTGGGGCTGTAACGGGATTTCCCGCAGCGCACCTGCCAAATAGGGACAGGTTTGTTTTGGCAGGTTTAGAAGTTTTACCTACCAAAATAAACCTGTCCCTTTTTGGTCGGTTTTGATGAGGGGTGTCGCATGCGGCATGTGCATATTCATGTGACGGGCATTGTGCAGGGCGTTGGCATGCGACCGTTTGTGTATCGCGAGGCCATGGCGCATGGCATTTGCGGATGGGTGCTCAACGCGGGCGACGGCGTGCATATCGAGGCGCACGCCTGTGCCGAAGCGGTTGACGGATTTGTCGCTGCGCTTTCTGAGCATGCGCCCGCGGCGGCTCGCGTAGAGCATGTCGAGGTTGTGGACTTGGCAGCCAACGGTTGGGATGCCGCCAATGAGCAGGGTTTTCGCATCGTAGCATCGCAGGACCAGACCGCGCACACGACACTTGTCTCGCCCGATATCGCTACCTGTGACGATTGCCTGCGCGAGTTGTTCGATCCCGCCGACCGACGCTATCACTACCCCTTTATCAACTGCACTAACTGCGGCCCGCGCTTTACCATCATCCGGTCGCTGCCGTATGACCGGGCGGCAACCTCGATGGACCGTTTCCCCATGTGCCCCGCCTGCGCCGCAGAGTATGCCGATCCACTCGACCGTCGCTTTCATGCACAGCCCAATGCCTGCTTTGATTGCGGGCCGCATATTACGTGGCGCGAGGCTGTAAACGGCAATGCGTGCGGAAATTCGTCCGCGACACCGGCCGTCGGCACCACACGCGAGGCCAGCGACGCTATCATCGAGCGCTGTGTTGAACTGCTGGCCAGCGGTGGCATCGTCGCCATCAAGGGCCTGGGCGGATTCCATCTAGCCTGTGACGCTGCCAACGAGCAGGCGGTAGCCGAGCTGCGCCGTCGCAAACGCCGCAGCAACAAACCACTTGCCGTCATGGTGCGCAGTCTTGCTGATACCGAGCGCCCGTGTCATATCGACGATGCTGAACGCGATCTGCTCGCTGGCAGTATCCGCCCCATCGTGCTGCTGCGCCGGCGTGCTGTTTGCGGGAGCGACGGCGATTCTCCCGACGCCCTCGCACTCGCGCCATCTGTCGCGCACGACTTGCCCGAGCTCGGCGTCATACTCCCCTATACGCCGCTTCAACATCTGTTGCTTGCCGCGGCAGAAGCCTGCGGTATGCACGCGCTCGTCATGACCAGCGGCAACCTGAGCGAAGAGCCCATCGAGACCGATGACGATCTTGCCTGGGAACACCTCGTTGCCGCCGGCATCGCCGACGCGTTGCTCGGTAACGACCGCGCGATTCTGTCGCGCTACGATGATTCCGTGGTACGCGTGGTCGGTGGGGTCGTTATGCCCGTTCGCCGCGCTCGCGGATATGCACCCCAGCCGCTGCCGTTGCCGGCACTCGACGGCGCTCCGTCCTGCGTGCTCGCCTGCGGGCCACAACAAAAGGCCACGATTGCGCTCACGCGTGAAGGGACGAACGGCGAGGCAACCTGTTTTGTGTCGCAGCATATCGGCGATGTTGAAAACGGCGGGACCTTCGATGCATGGAACGCCGCGCGCACGCGCTTGGAAGGCCTCTTTGACTTGGCGCCCGCCGCCTTGGCCTGCGATTTACACCCCAGCTATCTATCGGGCCAGTGGGCGCGCGAGCAGGCGCGAAAATGCAATCTGCCGCTCGTCGAGGTGCAGCACCATCATGCGCATATCGCGAGCGTAATGGCCGAGGCCATCGCCGCGGGCCGGCTTACAACCGACGCGCGCGTCCTTGGCATCGCCTTTGACGGCACCGGCGCCGGCACCGATGGGACCATTTGGGGCGGCGAGTTTCTTATCTCCCGTCTCGCCGATTTTGAGCGCGTCGCGCATCTGCGCACCTGGGCGCTTCCCGGTGGCGCGGCCTCCGTGCGCGACGCCCGCCGCAACGCCTTTGCCCTGCTCAGTGAGCTCGGTCTGCTCGAGCACCCAGGTACCGCTCGGCTTTTGGACAGCCTCGACGAGCAAACGCGCAGCGTGACAGCCACCATGATCGAGCGCGGCATCAACAGCCCGCGTACCAGCAGCATGGGGCGTCTCTTTGATGCCGCGGCAGCGATTCTGGGCATCTGCGACAAGGCAACCTACGAGGGCGAACCCGCCATAGAACTCGAAGCCGCCGCCTGGCGCGCGCTCGACAACGAAATCGCCCATTTTCCCGACGACAACGCCGACTATTTCGCATCTGGCCCATCGTGGCTGGACGGCCCCTATGTTCTGGACCAGAAAGCACTCTTTGAGGCACTTTTGGGAGGAATTGAAGCCGGAGCGCCCGCCAACAGGCTCGCACTCGACTTCCATGTCGCCGTCGCGCGCTCCTCGGCGCGCATCGCCAGCGATATCTGCGTGCACGAGGGCATCGACACCGTCGCGCTCTCGGGCGGCGTGTTCATGAACCGACTTTTGCTCCAGCTCCTCACCCGCGAGCTCAAAAGCGCGGGCCTTGCTATCTTGGTCCCCCACACCGTACCCGTCAATGACGGCTGCATCGCCTACGGTCAGGCGGCGGTCGCAAGCGCTCGTCTTGCGCAGATTGCATCACAGTAGCTCGCCCTCGCACCCCGCCGCGCCCAGCCGTCTCACAGGCGTAACGCGTTTGCCCGCGAACCCCACGAGCGCTACCATCAACTGATGGATTATTGAGCGCCTATCCAGCGCAAAGCGTATAAAAGGGGAACATTATGTGCCTTGCCGTTCCCGGCAAAGTAGTCAAACGCGACGACGACCTCAAGGCCACCGTCGACATGATGGGCATCGAGCGCCCCGTGTCGCTGCGACTCGTGCCGACGGCGCAGGTTGGCGACTATATTCTCGTGCACGCCGGCTTTGGCATCCAGATCGTCGACGAGCAGGAAGCGCAAGAAACGCTCGAGCTCGTTAATGCCATGACCGAACTGGCCGAAGAAGACCGGCTCGCCAGCAACCCGGCCGAGGCATACTAGTGACGGCCGGACAGCCGGCTCGCTCCGGTATCGACTTTTCGGCATTTCGCGATTCCAAGCTGGCCCGCGAGCTCATCGAACGCATCCATGAACTCGTCGGCGACCGCACCATCAACCTTATGGAAGTCTGCGGCACGCACACCGTGAGCATCGGCCGCTATGGCTTTCGTTCCATTATGCCGGCCGGGCTCAAGCTGCTGAGCGGACCGGGCTGCCCCGTCTGCGTTACCGCCAACCGCGACATCGACCACGCAATCGCGCTCGCCAACATAGACGGCGCCATCATCACCACCTTTGGCGACATGATGCGCGTGCCCGGATCGTCTACCTCGCTCGCTGCGCAAAAGGCGGCCGGGCGCGACATCCGCATCGTCTACTCCCCGCTCGATGCGCTCGACATTGCCGAGCAAAACCCCGATCGCCCGGTCATTTTTATGGGCGTGGGCTTTGAGACCACGACGCCCACCATCGCCGCCGCCATCTTGGAGGCCGAAGCGCGCGGGCTTTTGAACTTTTCGGTCTATTGCGCCCACAAGACCACGCCGCCGGCGTTGCGTGCCATCGCCAACGATCCCGAGACCGCCATCGACGGCTTTATCCTGCCGGGCCACGTCGCCACCATCACGGGCTTGGCGCCCTTTAGCTTTTTGGTCGACGAATTCAGTACCCCGGGCGTGGTCACGGGATTTGAGCCGGTCGATATCCTGCAGGGCATTTGCATGCTGGTCCAGATGGTTGTCGAGGGCAGGCCCGCGATCGACAACGCCTACCGCCGTGGCGTCAACGCAGACGGCAACCCCGTGGCGCGCCAGCTGGTCGAGCAGGTGTTTGAGCCATGCGACACCACGTGGCGCGGGCTGGGGCCGATTGCCAACTCGGGCCTTTCTATCCGCCCCGAGTTCTCGCGCTTTGATGCCCGCGCTCGCTTTGACGTGCCCGTTGAGGCGACGGTCGAGCCGCGTGGATGCCGCTGCGGCGACGTGCTGCGCGGGGCCATTACGCCGAGCAGCTGCCCGCTCTTTGGCCGCACCTGCACGCCCGAGCACCCCGTCGGCCCGTGCATGGTGAGTTCCGAAGGCAGCTGCGCGGCGTACTACCGCTACCGTAACTAGCCCGGACACACCCGCACACCGGCACCACCCACGATTGGAGTTTTCGATATGTCCCATAGCGTTACCGATAGCACCGTCCTGCTGGGCCACGGCTCCGGCGGCCAGATGATGAAACGCATCATCGATGAGGTCTTTTTGGATGCCTTTGGGTCACCCGAGCTGCTCGAGGGCAACGACGCCGGCGTCGCCACGCTGCCCACGAGCGGGCGCATTGCCATGTCGACCGACAGCTTTGTAGTCTCGCCGCAGTTCTTCCCCGGTGGCAACATCGGACGCCTCGCCGTGTGCGGAACCGTCAACGACGTCGCGACCTCGGGCGCCAACGTGCGCTACCTGTCGTGTGGCTTTATCCTCGAAGAGGGCTATCCCATGGATAAGCTCCACCAGATTGTGCAGACGATGGCCGAGACAGCACGTGAGGCGGGCGTGTCCATAATCACGGGCGACACCAAGGTGGTCGAGCGCGGCGGGGCCGACGGCGTCTACATCAATACCGCCGGCGTGGGCGAGGTTCCCACGGGCGTGGCGCTCAGCGGCGCCAACTGCCAGCCCGGCGATGTCATCCTGGTGTCGGGCACACTCGGCGACCACGGCATCGCCATCATGAGCCAACGCGAGGGCTTGGCGTTTTCGAGCAACATCCAAAGCGATGCCGCGCCGCTCAACCACCTGATAGCCGACGTTCTGGCCGCAGCCCCCGACACGCGCTGTTTCCGCGACCCCACGCGCGGCGGCCTTGCATCCACACTCAATGAGTTTGCGCAGGCCAGCGGCGTTGCCATGGAGGTCGATGAGGACGCCGTGCCCGTGCGTCCCGATGTGCGGGCGGCTTGCGAGATGCTCGGCTATGACGTGCTGCAGGTGGCAAACGAGGGCAAGATGGTCGCCGTGGTGCCGGCCGAGCAGGCCGATGCGGCTCTAGCCGCCATGCGTGCCGCCCGCTACGGCGAGAACGCCGCGATTATCGGGCGCGTGCCGCCGCCTGGATCGGACGCTCGACCCGCCGTGCGCATACGCACCGGCTGGGGCTCGACCCGCATCCTCGACATGCTCGTGGGAGAACAGCTGCCAAGGATTTGCTAACGGCAAAGGCTCGCGGCTAGCGCAACGCGGTTCAAGACCGGCAAAGATATTCAGATTCCAAACGTGCCCGATACGCAGGCCCAGTATCATGGAGTGCGTTTTATTACTCAAACGGCAGGAGCACCCATGGCGGTAGCGTTTTCCCATGTGATTTTCGACCTCGACGGCACTCTCCTCAACACGCTCGAGGACCTGGCGGCCGCCGGTAACCATACCTGCGAGATGCACGGCTGGTCCACGTTTGCCGTGGACGAATACCGCTACAAGGTGGGAAACGGCATGCTTAAGCTGGTCGAGCGCTTTATGCCCGCCGAGTATGCGGGCGACGGGCGCGCCTTCGAGCAGACGCTTGCCGAGTTTAGGGCTTACTACGGCGAGCACAAGGAGGACCACACCGCCCCCTATGCTGGCACAATCGAGATGCTCGACCGCCTGCGCGCCGCGGGTGTACAGCTTGCCGTGCTCACCAACAAGGACCACGTCTCGGCAGCTCCGCTTATCGAGAAGTACTTTGGTCCCGACCGCTTTGCGCTGGTCCAGGGCCGTGTCGATGCGTTTCCGCCCAAGCCCGAAGCGCCCGTCACGCTGCATGTGATGGAGGAGCTGGGCGCCGACCCGGCAACCACGCTCTATGTGGGCGATTCCAATGTCGACGTGCTGACCGGTCACAATGCCGGCCTCAAGAGCGCGGGCGTTAGCTGGGGCTTCCGCGGCCGCACAGAGCTCGAAGCAGCCGGCGCCGACTACGTGGTGGACACCCAAACAGAGCTCGCGGCGCTGATTCTGGGCGAGTAACGAGCAGCACCGCTTAACGCAGCTGCGACAATTCTTCCGTGCGGAAAGCGCGTCCCGTTTTGGAGTTCCGGAATGGGGTGCGCTTTCCGTTTGAAGCGCGTCGGGGAAACTGCATCCCGTTTTGAAGCAATATTCCGGGCCGCGGTTTCCGCAGCCCATCTCATCCGGAAACCGCGGCCCGGAATTCGGCCAAAAACCGGGCCACATTTTCCCGATCACCCACAATGCAACACTTGTGCAAGGAGCGTCCCCAACTGCCGGCAGGAAAGGAACGTCCCTAAGTGCCACCCCAATGACTACCATGGCAACGCCGCAGGTAGAGGACGGACAGCGAGCGGGCACCAGAGCGAACAAATTGGCATGAAAAGGGCGAGGCATAGTCCTTCTGGTCATACCTCGCCCTTTGAATGACAAGTTGTCGCTCTGGTGCCCGCGCAGCGTCGAGCAGTTGCGGCGTTTGGTAAAACGCCGCAACTCCCCTAGCTCATCATCGCATTCATCATCTCGTTGGTTGCGGAATCGTCAGCAGACCACTCGCCATCGTCATTGGCGGTGTACTTGAAGGTGACCGTGGTGTCCTTGGTCTTAGCGGCCTTGGTCACATCGACCATGACCTGACCGGCCATCTTGTACAGTTCGTCATCGGAAGGCATCGAATCGAGCGCGGCGACCTTCTCCTGGTACTTGGTGGCAAAATCCTCAACGATCTGGTTCATGGACTTGCAGGTAATGGTGACCTCGGCAGTTGCAGTGCCCTTGTCCTCGTCGACCGTCACGTCGCCGATCTTGTAGTCAAAGCCCTCGAGATAGCTCTTGGCGTACTCCTTGGGATCGATGCCCAGCTGCTCGAACTCGTCGCCCGAAGCCTCTTCCAGACCGGCGAGGAAATCGTCTCCGCCGTTCTTAACCTCATCAAACTGAGTCGTAAGGTCCTTGGTGATGAGCTCCTCGACCGAAGGGCCTCCGCAGCCGGAAAGCAGGACCACGCACGCAACCAAGACGGCCATGAGGGGCGCAAGCAGCAGCTTCTTTTTCATGTTGTTCCTCCCAATGAGCGGCACCGCGCTTCCCAGACACGGCGCACGTTGTAATAAGGTAAGCCCATACTATCCACTAATGAACACCCTCGGCAGTACGAAGGCGCGGTCGGTTCGTTTTAACGTCCAAACGGTCTGTAGACTTGCCCAACGTGCAATAAGACGCGTACACCCGGTCTAATAAAAAGGGTGGCCGGACAATCCAACCACCCTAAGACATCCTCTGGACGCTACAGCTTACTTGCGGACGACCTTGACGATGACATCGCCGGCGGCGACGGCAGACTCAGCCTCAACGGCGAGCTCGACATCGGCAAACTCGGCGGTGTTGGACACGGCCACGACGACGCAGTCCTTGTAACCGGCAGCGGCGATCTTGGCGCGGTCGATCTTGAGTATGGGCTGGCCAGCCTTCACGACGTCGTCGGCCTTGACGAAGCCCTCGAAGCCGTCGCCGTTCATGTTAACGGTATCGACACCGACGTGCACCAGAACCTCGATGCCGCTATCGGACTGCAGGCCCACGGCGTGACCCATGGTGACGGTCACCTTGCCGTCGCAGGGAGCGTAGACCAGGTCGTCCTCGGGCCACACGGCGCAACCCTTGCCCAGAACCTCGCCACCAAAAACGGGATCGGGCACGTCGGCCATCTTGATGACCTTGCCTTTGACAGGCGAGCACAGCACGTCGGCGCCGGCAGAAGCAGAGATGGAGGCCGGAGCAGCAGCGGCAGGCTCGGCCTTCTTCTTGAACATGTCAAACAGACCCATACGTTTTCTCCTCTTGATTAAGCGCAACGTTTTGCGCATGCCTATGGTGATTATAGTGCCAAATGGCCAAAATACTAAGGCGAGGGCTCGAATCGCAAGCCCTTCCCGGCAGTGCTCGTGGGATGTGCACCTCCTTTGCATCGCGGGTCGATAAGCCGAGTATCGCCTGCGCAGGTTATGGAGCGCATGGAGGGGCTCTACCAGACCACGCTGGCCGAGACGCAGGAGCTGCTCGACCCCACGCAGCTTGACCACGCCGCCAAGCTCATCGCGAACGCCCGACAGGTCGACATCTACACAGGCTCGCACAATCTCTATCCAGCGGGAATGTTCCGCGATCGCCTGCTCTCCGCCGGTAAAAGCGCGACGTGCCACGACAATTCCGAAGCCCAAGTGCGCACGGCGCTTGCCTCGGGCCCCGACCATGTGGCAATCGCCATCTCCTACAGCGGCCTTGCCCCCAACCTCAAGGACATCTTGCCGATCCTCAGCAGTCGGCATGTCCCGGTCATCGTTGTCGGCACGCCTCATTGTGCGTGCATTCACCCTGGCTTTGCCGCCTGCCTCACGGTGAGTGACCACGAGAGCATGACGCATCGCATCACACAGTTCGCGAGCCACATCGCCGTGCAATACGTGCTCGATTCGCTCTACAGCAGCTACTTCGCTAAAGACTACGCCCGCTGCTCCGAGTTCCTAGAGCGCTCGTTTCCCTACACCCGCCTGCCCGGGCTCAAGTAGCGACGAGCGTGGATTATTGGACGCTTATCTAACGAACGTGGATAATCTTCCATTTTGAGGCCGCACACAGGCCAAAACCGGGAGATTATCCACGCTCATTTCTGCCTAGTCGTTGGGGACGTTCTTAAACGACTAGTCAAACAAGAACGTCCCCAACGACTACCCCGAGGAGTGTCCCAAACTGCCGGCAGAAAAGGAACGTCCCCAGGTGCCGCATCCGGAGCAAGACAACGCCGCAGATAGAGGACGGACAGCGAGCGGGCCGCATTTGAGACAAGGTGACGTGAAACGAAAGGGCGCTGACCTTCTGGTCGCGCCCTTGAAGTTGAACGTCAGATTGTCCAAATGCGGCCCGCGCAGCGTCGACCGGTCCGCCGTTCGGCAGAACGGCGGAACCTACTTGACTCCGTACTGCTCGTAGTAGGCATCGATAGCGGTCTTGAGCTCGTCGTCGATGACAACCTTGCCGTCGATCTCGTGGTTGTAGAGAGTCTCGACGACCTCGGCCATGGAAACGATGCTCGCGACGGGAAAACCGTACTTGGCTTCGATCTCCTTCTGCGCGGTGGTCACGCCGCCCTTGCCGACCTCCATGCGGTTGAGGGACACGATCAGGCCCTTGATTTCGACGTCGGCGGCAGCCTTGACCTTGGGATAGGTCTCATCGATGGACTTGCCGCTGGTGGTGACGTCCTCGACCATGACCACGCGGTCGCCGTCCTGGGGCTCGTAGCCCAGCAGGTTGCCCTTGTCGGCGCCGTGGTCCTTGGCCTCCTTGCGGTCGCAGCAGTACTTGACCTCCTTGCCGTACAGCTCGTGGTAGGCAATCGCGGTCACGACGGCCAGCGGAATACCCTTGTAGGCCGGTCCAAACAGGACATCAAAGTCGTCGCCAAAGTTATCGTGGATGGCCTGGGCGTAATACTCGCCCAGCTTCTTGAGCTGATAGCCCGTCACATAAGCGCCGGCGTTCATAAAGAACGGGGACTGACGGCCGCTCTTGAGCGTAAAGCTGCCGAACTTAAGAACGTCGGACTCGACCATGAACTTGATGAACTCTTGCTTGTAAGCCTCCATGCGGGCTCCTCTCGTAATCGCGTACGTGCTTCCAGTTTAGCGCAGGCGAAGCGTCGATGCGGGCGCGCTTTGCCGAGTCGTCAACCGGCAAAACCACCACAAAGGTGTCTGTCCCCTTTGTGGTGGTTCTGGTACGCTACGAGGCATTGGTCAGGCGGCTCCAGAGTTCGTCAATATCGATTTGGTCGCCGCCGCTCAGATAACCGGTGTGAATAAAAGACTCACTATAGATATAGATGTCATGCGCGCTGTCGCCATCATCTTCGGTGCCGTAGGCCGAAATCACGTAACGGCTGCCGTCGAGCGCCTTGACCAGCCAATACACGGAATCGTCGATTGTGCACTTCTCCTGCACTATCGTCGCATCGCCGATTGCGCCGGTGAGCGCACGATCGCCCGTCGTATAGCCGCCCACCGAGAGCAAAATCGCCACGCTATCGTCTCCGCCGCCCGGCTCAAGCTCCTCGTACTCGGACTCCGAAAGCGGTATCGCGCTGTTCGCAAGTTCGTCCACATCATCCGAAATCTTAGAAAAGGTAAAGGCGAAAAGTCCCGCGTCATCGGCGGCACCGTAGCCCACGCTCTCGCCTTGCCACTCATAGTTTTGATGCTTGAGCAGGCGCACCAGGTCGGCGCCATCCAAGTTGATCGCAGCATAGACCGTCACGTTGGCGTTGTCGTCTACACAGGCGGCGTCCGCCGTGGTCGCCTTCTTGGCACCGCCCGCGCCGCCCAATCCGCCCGAGCAGCCAGTCAGCGCACAAGCCAGCGCACCCGCGCCTGTCACAAAGGCCGCACGGTTCATCGTCGCTTCATTCATCATGTTCGTTCCTCGCTATGGTATTGGCCACGTCGCACCTAGTCGAGCGCGCGTCCAGTCTTTTCCTGCCAAAATTCGTCTATCGTCGGAGCACCGCCGCCCTGGGTAAACCTACCGGTCTTGATGGCCTCCTCGGTAATGAGATCCAAGCGGTAGTCACCGTTTTCCATCGGGCTCACCATGGCAACGTGCCGCGCCATGTTGGAACCGTATACGCACGCGATCCATGAGCCCGAAGTAATCTGTGCCCGGTCCTCGACCGGCACGGAAAAGCCCGCGATAACATCCTCGCAGCTCGAATAGCCCGAAAGTTGCAGCGTGAACATCACGGTGCTTCCGGTGCCGCCCTTGTCGAGCTTTCCGATTTCGTCCTCGCCGAGCCATTCGGTCGCACCGTCCTTGCTGATATTGCAGACGCTGAGCACGTGTCCCGCCTCGTCCTCGTACATCTCGAGCGCGTCTTGCCAGGTATAGCCCTGCTGCGAGGCAAACTCCTGCAACTGCCAGCCCTTAAGCTCGAGGAGCGCCGCGATGCTGATGTTGCGGTGCGCATCCCAGCAATCATCCGACCACGTATCGAACGCATCCGCCGAGTCGCTGTCCGCGTCGCCGGAATCGCCCGACGTCGCACCCGCGTCCATCTTGTCCTTTACCGGGCGGTCGTCGTTAAAACCCGTCGTATCCTGCGTCCGCTGTCCGCCGCACCCCACAAGTGTCAGCAGCGCCGTTCCCGCCGCCGCGACAAATGCCGTGCGCGAAAGTACCGTCTCCCTCATCATTGTTCCTTTCCCGTTCTTTATCACAATGCCGAGAAACACACCCGGCATCGATTCGCACATAAGCCGCCTCACGCTATTGACGAGGCAGCTCCGTCCAGCCAAAACCGGGTTCAAAGCCATCGCGTGTACCGATCACATCGCCCGAACCGTTGACCCAGGCCTGGTCGGACATCACCGAGACCTCGACATCGGTGCCGTCGGGTCTGACGTAATGGTTGACCCCGCGAATGGCATCGGAATACGAGGCAGCGCCCGTCCCCACGCCCGCGCTGGAAAAATTGGCGGCGCTGGCAGCCATATTCGCGGCGTGCTGACGGTCGCTGCGATCGAACCACGTCTGCTGGTAGCTGTCGAACGCCGCCTGTTGCGAGGCATGCATCTGTTGCCAGGCTGCAAACTGCTGTTGCTGCTGGGCAATGTTCATCTGCGTGCGTTGGCGCTGCTCAAGCACCATCTGTTGCTTTTGAGCTGACGCTTCGCGTGCAATCGCCGGATTGAGCCGCAGAGTCGACGCCATTGATGCAAGCGCCGTGGAGGCCGCCTCGTCCAGGCGACCTTCTGGCGCAACCAAACAGAAGCTGTCCCTGATACGCCACTGCAGCAGGTCGGCCGCGCCCAGCTCGAACGACGCTCCGTCCGGGCAACCGCCTCGACCCGTGGACTGTTCTTGCGCGACGCCCTGTCCCGCCGCTGCCGCCGCCTGGCGCTCGCGCAGGCGCTTGCCCAAAACACCGCCGATCAGCCCACTCGAAAGGCCCGCGCCCAGCAGCGCCTCGGCCCCAGCGGCAACACCTTTGCCCAAAGAACCCGCGACGCCGCCGATTGAAAACATATAGCCCTCGACTTTGGCCGCCACCGCGAGCTCGGTGGGCACCGGAGCGCCCGTGAGCCGATATCGACGCATGCGGCACTCATAGATCACATTGCTCGGCTCCATCGAAAAGCCCTGGATCGCAAAGTCGTTTGCCGCCTCGCGCTTTACGCGGGTACGCTCGCGCTCGATATCGACCGCCGCGCTCGATGGGTACGGTTGCTCGGCAACAACCTCTGCCCGCGCGCCCAGCCGTGCTGCACAGGCCTGAGCCAGCTCGTCGCAAGCTGCCTCCACGTGCACAAACACCTTGCGTTCGGTTTGCGTGGGGATACGCTTGGCAACGGCGCCCGCATCCACGTAGCAGAGCTCGGAGCGGTACATAACCCGCTCACCCATCGGACCCGCCGCCGTCACGCCAACCGAAATCGGGCAGTCGAAACTGCCGCTGCGCTCAAGATGCGCCTCTTCGATATGCCAGCCCCGCGGCAGCGCCACCTGCGCGAGTGCCTGGCCGCCAGAGGTATCGCATGCGGCATGAAGCTCAAGCTCACCAGCGCGAGAAGCGTCCGCCGAGGTTGTGTCGCCAGACGGTGACGCGGCCTTGGCACTCTGCGTCGGCACATCGGTCAGCACAGCCACGCCCGGCTCGCGGCCTTCGCTCGCGCCATCATCGGCAGCAGCGTCATTCACAGACCCCGTGGCATCCGAGCCGCATGCAACGCCCTCAAGTCGGACGCCGCACCCCGGGCAAAATCGCACCGGCACGCCGGCGACCCGAGGCAGCTGCGCCCCACACGCCGGGCAGAATCTCAAGTCACTCATCCCGTACATCCCCAATTTCGTTAGCTGTTTTTTGATCGCGGCAAGCTGCCGCCATAACTCATCGGCACCGTTAAGTCGGTACGCCATCTTATCGAGCACGATGTTTTTGCCCTCAAGTTCTACCGATTGCTCCGAGCCATCCGTATAGACAAAGACGAGCGTTCGACCGGCATCGCTCATCCGCTCATCCACCGCATCCCCCACGGTGCAGCCATCGAGCGCGGCAAAAGTCGATGCGACCAGTTCAGCATCGTCGGTCTCATAGACCGTCCGCGCCTCCCCGTCCTCGATAAGCTTGACCGCCACCGGAACGGCAGCGCAATCGTTGAGCGACACTTGCGCGGCAGTCTTTCCTTGAGCGCCATGGTCGCCGGCAACGTAAACTCGCATGATTGTCACCGCCGCGGCAAAGACCACCACGGCGATAAGCGCGCCCGCAGTTTTATTAGACGCGCAACCCCGAGACGCCATAGGTGCACCCACTCCGTTCTGCTCTGCTCAGCATCACATTCATATGCCTTTGAGCACCAAAACGGCAGGTGACAAATGTCTCATATGGGGGTGCGGACAGAAAGTTGGACCGCGGGGCGGTCCGGACTGGAGGTTCGCATGTACAGCAGGGAGAAGGTCGAGCTCTTCCTCCTGGCGACGGAGGACGGCATGGGGCCGACCGCCG
>CABUWA010000009.1 GCA_902495085.1 uncultured Collinsella sp.
GCCCAGCTCAACGCCACCGTCCCAGGTTGCGGCGCCGCCCACGGTAAGCGGGTCACCGCCAGCGCGCATCACGGCCTCCTTCTGGTCCAGGATGCCGCATGCCTCCACGATGGCATCGATCACGGTCTCGGGACGAATGGCGCACCCGGGCGCATACACGTCCACGGGAATCGCGCGGTCCACGCCGCCGATCACGTTGTAGGCATCGCGGAACACGCCGCCCGAGCACGCGCAAATACCGCAGGCCACCACGCACTTGGGCTCGAGCATCTGGTTGTAAATCTGGCGCACGACGGGCAGGTTCTGGGCATTGACCGACCCCGTCACCAAAAAGATATCCGCATGCTTGGGGTTGCCGGTGTTGACCACGCCAAAGCGCTCCGCATCGAACAGCGGCGTGAGCGAGGCCAGCACCTCGATATCGCATCCGTTGCAGCTCGAGCCGTCGTAATGAATGACCCACGGCGAGCGCGACATTTTATGATCCATGGATGCCGCCTCCTAAATAAATACGTCGACGAGGATGGGCATAAGGTTGAGCAGGCCAAACACCAGCGCCACGCCCCATCCGAGCCTAAAGCAGCTGCGCCAGGTGCTACGTGCGAAGGTGTTGTCGATCAGGACCTCGACAAAATACGTCGCGGCCATCACGACCAGGGCTACGACCCAGCTCACGGGGTTGTCCCAAACAAAGAACATGCCCACCCACATCAAAAACAGCACGGTCTCGCACCAGTGCATAAGGGTCATCTTGGCCAGCGTGCCGCCGCTCATCTCGGTGGCGACGCCCTGGACAATCTCCTGATGCGCGTGATGCGAGTACGAAAGGTCAAACGGCGACTTGCGCAGCTTGATGGTAAGCACCGCGAGCAGCGCCAGGAAAATGGGCGCGCTGTACACGATGATGGGGGCCGACTGCCCCGTCACGGCGATGGAATCAAAGCTGTCGGTGGCAAGGTACAGGCCCACGCTCATCAGCAAAACGGCGGGCTCGTAACTCATAACCTGCAGCAACTCACGATCGGCGCCAACCTGGGCAAACGGGCTTTGCGTCGAGGCGGACGCCAACACCACAAAGATCGCGGCGAGCGTCACCATAAAAGCGCACAGTAGCGTGTTAGAGCCCGACACAAAGATGCCGCCGCCCACGACGGTAAAGATGAGCGCGCACGCCATATAGGTATCGTCCATGGTGTTTACGCTGGCAGGGGCTTTGCGCAGCAACTTGGCAACGTCGTAGAAAGGCTGGAGCAGGCGCGGGCCCACGCGGCCCTGCATACGGGCCGAAAGTTTGCGGTCAACGCCGTCGATCAGGCCACCAACCAAAGGCGCCAGCAGGGCAAACACCACGGTACCAATAAATATGCCCACGACGCCCGAGCCTTCAAAATACTTGCCGCGCAACACCGAGGGCGCGCTCATGGCAAGCCGCTCGGGCCCAATCCACGCGCAGCACAGCAGCGCAAACAAGATAATGCTGCAGCACACGACGCTACCCGCGGGGCCAATACGCTTCTCGCCAAGGGCGTCCTCCGAGTACCAATTGCGCTTTTCGGCCTTCACCTCGTGTCCCATCGAGCCACGGAAATGGCGGTAATTGTCGGTTCCCACACCCGAAAGATATACGTTTACATGCGGTTTGTTGCTCACGCGGAACGACGTCAGCAGCACCACGGCGATAAACGCCACGATAACCACCATCAGATACATGGCGTCCTTGCCAATAACGTACGGCACACGGCCAAACACCATGGCCAAGTAAGGCGACACCAGGCCGCTCGAGATAACCGGAAACGCCACACAGCACAGAATCAGCAGCGCGGCGATGGTGTTGAGCGCCATCCATTCGGTCTTATGGACATTGACCTCAACGTTTTGAGCCGTGGGGTCGACGCCCGAAAGCTTGGCGAGCCACTTACCCCAGAAGTAAAACGTCGCGGCCGAGCCAAAGGCAAGCACCATGATCATGAGCACGTTGCCGGTCTGCGCGAACGCCACCAGGGCGCCCCACTTGGACACGAGCATGCCAAACGGCGCCACAAACATGCCCATAATGCCCAGCATCATCAGACGCGTCAGGTGCGGCATGCGGCTGAACATGCCGTCCATGTCCTCGATGTTGCGGCTGCCGATATGGTGCTCGGCAGTGCCTACGCACAGGAACAGCAGTGACTTGGCCACCGTGTGGAACAAAATCAGGAAGATGGCAGCCCACACGGCCTCGGGCGCGCCGACGCCCAGGCAGGCACTGATGAGGCCCAGGTTGGAGATGGTGGAGTACGCAAGCACGCGCTTGGCGTTGCTCTGCGAGATCGCCATAAGGGCTGCCAGCAAAAACGTGATGGCGCCCACACTTGTGACCATAAAGCCGGTCACGGGATAGATGGCATAGAGCGGGCTCAGCTTGACCATCAGGAACACGCCGGCCTTGACCATGGTTGACGAGTGCAGCAGGGCACTCGTGGGCGTGGGGGCAACCATGGCGCCCAACAGCCAAGTGTGGAACGGCATCTGTGCGGCCTTGGTAAGTGCGGCGAGCGACAGCAGAACGACCGGCATCACCAGCAGCGCAGATTGCGCGGTGCCAGCGCCGGCAAGCTCGATCATGCCCGAGACGGTCAGCGGCATGCCGTTAACGTGCAGATACATGAGTCCGGCCAAAAACGCAATGCCGCCCAGCATGTTGAGGATGATCTGGGTAAAGGCGTTCTTGATGGCCTCGGGCGTGCGCGTGTAGCCAATCATAAGGAACGAGCACACGGTGGTGATTTCCCAGCCGCAGAACAGCCACTCAAGGTTGTCGCTCGTCACGATGACGAACATGGCCGAGAGGAACAGGAACATAAGCGCCAGGAACTGCGGGCGACGGTCGGGCGCGGTCTGCCCGCGCAGCGCGGCCTCGTGCTCGTCATGGGCCTGGAAGTCCTTCATGTAACCCAGGGCATACACGCAGATTAGACTGCCGACGATACCGACGGCGAGGACCATGATCACGCTCATATAGTCCAGGTAGAGCGGCGTCGCCGTGACGGCCTCGGCCGCGGGCAGCGTCATGGCTGCAAAGGCGAGCGAGCCCACCAGCTGCACCACGCCGAGCACCGTGGTGAGCGTGCTCTTATATTTACGCGCGTTGTACAGGATGACGGCGCACAGAATCACGTCGATGACGGAGCTGATGATCGAGAGCACATGCGAGGTGTCGGGGGCAACCTCAAAGCTCTGCGGACCCGTACCAAAAAACATGACGGCGACTACAACTGTCACCGCCATAATAACGCCGGAGCCTATGAGCCCCACCGCATCGCGGGCGCGGTCACCACGCGCGAGCAGCATGCCCAGCGCCGGTACCAGCGGAAACAGGGTAAGGAAATACAGTAGCGTCATACCATCACTCCCCCATGCAAAAACGCTGCAATTGTTTAACGTTATAGCTCAATTACGGGGTTGCGGTGGCAGGTTTTCGGTCAACTGGGGAGTTTTAGGCGTACGGGGCAAGGGCACGTCCGCTTTGGAGCAGAGAGGCGACGCTCCCCTATCGCAGCGACAGGCGCGCGGGCCACTGCGCGCGGTTTATTGGCCACTTTGGAGGATGTCCCGACAGGCTCGCGCCGGTCCAAAAAGTTGGCGCGGCAAGAAAAATGCGCCCCTGTGGGCGCACCATCCCGTTTGCTATTCCGCCTTTTTAACGCGCGGCTTGCGACCGCGCGGCTTATCGACCAGTGCGGCCTCACCGCTCTCGCGGTACTGACGGCACCAAGCCTTGACCGAAGACTCGCTGGGAATCTTGTGCTTGATCATGGCCTCGCGAACCGTCAAGCCGTTTTCCAGACGGTCCTTAACCACAGCGAGCTTTACGTCGTACGAATAGGTGTGATGATGCGAACCGGCATTGAGAACGGCGTCGGCACCGCCCACGGCATACGCGCGGGCCCACTGACGAGCCGTGGCCTGGGGAATGCCAAGCTCCGCGGCGAGAGCGCGATGACCGACCCCCTCTTGGAGGATCTCGACGGCGCGCTGTCTAACCTCGGGCGCATGCGTGCGAGTCCTAGTTGCTTCCGACATACCTGCCACTTCTTAGCCTTAACCGTTAATCTGCTTTCTTACGTGCAAGTTAGATAGTAGCATTTTACCGTTTGCTCAAAGCAGTTAATTAAAATAGACGCGGCGTTATCTGGGCATTTGGCACCAAATTACGACATTTCTTTATCGATTATTTACGCTGGTAGCTGACTCGCAGCTAATCGTCATTCGCTTGTCAACAAAATTGGCATCTCTTTATGTCCTTTGGTATAGAGGATATAGTTATTAACCCCTCCCCCAATAATTTTGAGTGATCTGCAAGGCAGTAGACGTCCTCACTCCTCATGATTACCGCGCATTGCCATCCACCGGAGCAAAACAAAAGGGCGGGACCTGCTGCGCTTGCAGGCCCCGCACCGATTGACACCCGACGGGACACAGCCGGGCGAAACGGATCCGTGCTACCGCCCCGCCTGGCCGCGAAGTTAACTACAGCTCGTTGGCCGCGTGATATGCCGTGCGAATGGCGCTCGCGATATCGGCGGTGCGCTCGCCCGAGCAGTCGCCCACGCAGGTCACGGGCACCGTCACGCCATCCAGGTCAAACGCGTTGGCCTTGGAGCCCACGGCCATCACCACGTAATCGCAGGCGATCTTCACCGGCTCCTCGGCGCCGTCCTCGGTGGTGCGAACAGCCTCCACGCCCTCGTCGGTAATGGCGGTCAGGCGGGTCTTCACGTGCTGCTCCACGTTGTGCTCTGCAAAGTCGCTCATAATCAGCGGCAGAATGGTCTCGGACTCGCCCGCGGCAATCTTGTCGAGCATCTCGACGATCGCCACCTCGCAGCCGTGCTGCAGCAGATACTCGGCAGTCTCGGTGCCCACCAGGCCACCGCCAATGACGGCGACGCGGCCGCTGAGCTCCACCTTGCCGGCCAGCACGTCCCAGCTCGAGACGACCTTGTCCGAGTCGGCGCCCGGAACGGGGATGACCACGTCGTGCGCGCCCACGGCCACAATCGCGGCGTCGGCGGCGTTGAGGTCCTCAGCGGTAGCGGCATGGCTGAGCTCAACCTTCACGCCCAGGCCAGGCAGAATCTTCTCGTAGTACTCGACCGAGCGCATGATCTCGTCCTTGCGCGGAGGCGCAGCCGCCAGCACAATCTGGCCGCCCAAGTGATCGCTCGCCTCGTAGATGGTCACGTCGTAGCCGCGCTTGGCCGCCACGCGTGCGGCCTCCAGGCCGGCGATGCCGCCGCCCACCACGGCGATCTTCTTGTCGCCCTCGCCCGGCTTAATGGCGATGGTCGCCTCGTCGCCGTTCTCCGCGTTGAGCACGCACGAAATGTACTTGCGGTTTTGAATCGCGTCGACACAGCCCTTGTTGCAGTTGAGGCACTCGCGGATGGGCTCACCCGTGGCGGCCTTCAGCGCAATGTCGGGGTCGCACATGAGCGAGCGGCCATAGGCGATGATGTCGGCGGCGCCGTCTTCCAGAATCTTCTCGCCGGCCTCGACCGAGACAACACGGCCGACGGTTGCCACCGGCACGGAAACCAGGGCCTTGACGCGCTCGGCCACGGGCAGCGTCCAGTTGTAGGGCATGGCGCCCATGGGCGGAATGGTGTCGCCCATGTTGCCGGTGTGGTTTGCCTGCGCGACCTGGATCATGTCGATGCCCGCGCCCTCAAGCAGCTTGGCAAACTCGCAGGCCTCGTCGGGCTGCAGGCCACCCTTGCCGCGCGGCGTGCCGTCGGGGTTCTCCATGATCACGGGGAGCTTGTACTCCACCATCAGCTGCGGCGCGGCTTCCTTAATGGCAGCGACGACCTCCAGCGCGTAGCGAACGCGGTTCTCGAACGAACCGCCGTACTCGTCGGTGCGTTGGTTGAGGATGGCCGAGCACAGCGAACCCACCAGGCGGTCGCCGTGGACCTCGATGGCGTCGATCCCGGCCTGCTGTGCGCGAGCGGCCGAGGCAGCGATGGCCTCCTTGATCTGGGTGAGCTGCTCTACGCTCGCCTCGTTCACAAAGTGCTGCATGTCGTGATGCAGCTTGGCGTAGGCCTGGTTGCGGATCTCGTTGGACTCGGCCATCTTGGCGGCAAAGGTCTCCTCGTCGCCGGCGGCTTTGGCCTCCTGCGCGGCCTTGGCGGCGGCCATGGATCCCATGACCATGCGGCCGACACCGGGCACGTCGTACTCGGGGTGGAACAGCTGCAGCGCGACCTTGGCGCCGTGCTTGTGGACGGCGTCGGCCAGCGCCTTAAACGTGGGGATCTGGGCGTCGGTCGCCAGCTTGGGCGTGGGGCTCGCGGTCATGACGGGAGCAACGTCGCCGATGACGATGTAGCTCACGCCGCCACGGGCCAGACGCTCATAAAAGGCCAGGCTGCGCTCGCCGATGGAACCGTCGCGCTCCTCGTAGCCGGTGGTCAGCGGCGGAAACATAATGCGGTTCTTGAGCTCAAGGGGGCCAACCGTAATGGGCTGGAGCAGCTTGGATGCAGGTGCGGTCATGGATATTCCTCTCTTGTAGGCGCGGCGGCGATGATGCCGCGTAGTTGTCTAGAGGATATGGCATGGGAGCATAGCGACACAACGGAAATCGGCGAATATCAGGTGGCAGCAGGTGGATGGGACGGGACAGCCCGTCAGTTTGTCTCAATCTGTAACAGTTACTCGGCAAAACCGGGTCTTGCTGTTACAGATCGGGACGTTCCTCTCGACCCATCCTCAACAATCTAGATCTGTAACAGCTAGGCCCACTTTTGACCCCTACCCGTTACAGATCGAGACAAACCATACCCGCCTGCTAGAAAATCTCAATCTATAACAACAACTCGGCAAAATCCGTCCCTCGTGTTACAGATTTAGACAAACACGACCCAGCCCACCGGTATATCTCGACCTGTAACACCTAGCCGCCTAAATCGGGTCTAGATGTTACAGGTCGAGATTTTGCTTGAGAGGCCGAGAATTGGACCGAAAACACGGTCCCGAAATAACAAAAAAGCTCGCCGGCTAGGCCGACGAGCTGCAAGTTCTTGGTCGCGGGGGCAGGATTTGAACCTACGACCTCCGGGTTATGAGAGCCCTCGGACGTAGAATCCCACGGTAACAGAGGAAAGTCAAGGTAGCATCTACCTGCGAAAATGGTAGCGGGAAGTAGTTCTAGGGAGCCTGTGGTAATTCACGGTAGCCGATGAGTTGCCACAGAAATTGCCACAGGCTCTGCCACAACGACCAAGGACTACGACCATGCATAATGAAAACAATCGGCAAGCCAGGACGCGCGGACGAGTACTCAGGATTGACGTCCGCGTGACACATCGCGAGTATCAGCGCATCAAATCCCGCGCTCGCAAGGCAGGCATCGGCATGTCCGCCTATATGCGCTTCCGCGCGCTTAACGACCCTAAGGGCGTGTGCACGATCAACGTTGACGCCGACGAACTGAAGAAGGCTTACGCGAATCTCAAGCGCGCGGGCTCGAACATCAACCAATGCGCACGCGCCTTGAACACCTACGGCCAGAAGGGCTGCTCAGAAGAGCGCGTGTCCGCCGCCATACAGCGCGTGTCCGCCGCAGCTGACGCGGTTGCCGCAGCCCTCGTGGTCGTTCGAAACGGGGAGGTGGTTGCGTGAAGCCTCTCATTCCCTCCCTCATAGCCGCTCTTGCTCTCACGCTCTTCATCTCTCCCGCTTACGCGCAGGTTGCGGACAGCCTTATCTCGGGCGTAGGCATGCCAACAGCTATTCCGTGGTTCGACGTTGCGGCGATTCCGACGTGGTGGCTTTCTGGTTCGTTCGCCGACTGCCCGGTGGGGGTCTTTGCCATCTTCATCTTCTCCCTGCTCTCCTCCCTCCTGTTCTTTCTCACGGACGCCGCGAGCAGGCGTGCCGATGACGGCGGCGTTCTCGGCGAGGCGCGTGTGAAGACGGGCGCGGAGGTCATACGCGGCTCCGAGACGTGGGATGGTAAGAGCGAGCCGAAGTCGCGGGGCTATGTGTACGGCTTCACCAAAGGCCGCTATCTCTATGAGTCGAAGCGCCATGTGCTCACATGTGGCCAAACCGGATCAGGAAAGACAAGGTTCCAGAACATCCCGACGCTCGACCTCCTCACCTTTGGAGAGGGCGGAGACAACGTTATAGTCTCAGACGTTAAAAATGAACTGATCGAGCTATGCGGAGACGCCATAGCCGCGCGAGGATACGCAGTCCTGCTGCTCGATACCCAGCATCCCGCGCGGGGTTCGCGCTTCAACCCCCTTAAGCTCGTGTGCGATTACGCCGACAAAGGCGACGAGCAAAATGCCCAACAGGCGGCGGAGGACGTAGCTTCGGCGATAGTGCCCGAAGAGCGTGCTGGGCAGAGTTCACATTGGGTCACCAGCGCACGCGGACTCCTCGCCTCCGTCTTGCTGCTCGTAGCCTTTTCAACCGAATGCCCGCACGAAGCGCGCCACATGGCGACCGTATGCCGCATCATCAACGAGGGCACCGAGGGCGATGGCGACGATCCCGCCATAGCGCTCAAGTCGCTCCTCCGCTCCCTGCCCTATGACCATCCCGCGCGCCCCTTCGCATCGCAGTTCCTCAGCAGTGGCGGCAACGAAATGCGCAGCATCCTTTCGACGCTCAAGGTTCACCTCCGAATGTTCTCCTCTCGGGGCATCGCATGGCTCACCTCGGCGAGCGATATCGATCCGAAAAGGATCCTCTCCGAGAAGACGGCGCTCTTCCTCCATGTCATGGATGAGGGGAGCCCCTATAACGCGCTGTTCACAATCCTATTCGATCAGATTTACAAGGCATCCTACTTGGTCGCTGACGAGAACGGCGGCGCGCTTCCGCGTCGCCTCGATATCCTCGGCGATGAGTGGGGTAACCTTCCCACCGTCCAGTCACTGCCTTCCCTCCTTTCGCTCGCCCGCTCGCTGGGGATCACGTGGATAGGCAGCGTTCAGAACATCGCGCAGCTTAATAAGTACGGGGAGCGCGATGGCCGCAAGAAGATACTGGCGAACTGCTCGGTGAAGGTCGCGCTGAAGCTCGGGGAAGCTGAGGATAGGCAGTACTTCACGGAGCTTGTGGGTAAGACCACCCGCCATGTCATGGGAACGAGCTCTAGCAAGGGCGCGTCTTCATCGAGCTCGCGAAGCTACTCGGAGCATGCGGATGATGTTATACGGCAGTTCGAATGGGTGACGAGGAGCCCCGACAAGGACGGCGCGATCGTCGTGAAGCAGGCAGAGAACGGGCTAGACAAGAGCCGTGCGGGCGTTTTCTGCACCCCTCTCGTCGACTGCACGAAGACCCCGACGCGGGGGCATTTCGGCCTCGGCACTCCCGAGCACGAGCGCGAGAAACGGCGCGCCTACCAGAAACGCCTTGACGAGGCCGCTGCGCAACGCGACATGACGGTGATGACGTGGTGCCCTGAGTGGCCTGAAACCGGAAATCCGGAAGGGCAACAGGTTAGCGATGAATGGAGCGCTTTCGTTGACAGTCGTTAAACAGGTAACCGTGAAGAGCAGGAGCCATCTCAAGCGGTTGGAGTCCTACCTCGACTGGGACAGGGGCAAAGTGCTGGATCACGGCACGCAGAACCTCACGAGGACGGAAAGCGCCCGCTCCTGCATGCGCGAGATGGACGCGACGCGTGAAGCATATGGCCACAACCGGCCGGGCAAGGCGAATTGCGCCTGCCGTTACCTCGAACACCAGTGCCTCGCATTCAATCCGGACGAGTGCGACGTCAACGGCGGCGTAATGACGCCATTGCGGTGTATGGAGTATGCTCGCGACTACGTTGCCGCCCGGTATCCCAATCAAGAATGTTTCTGGGTGCTCCATAAGGAACGCTGCAAGACGGATGGCGTAGAGCGATACGCGGTGCACGTCGCCATCAACCGAACCGACCTTGAAACGGGCAGGCGCTTGGACGAGGGAGGGGTCAGGGCGGCGGCGAGGGCTCGCGTGAAGACGGTCCGCGAGCTTGACGAGCGGTACGGTCTTCGCCAGCTCGAACGCGGGTCAAATGCCAAGAAGCATGCACGCCAGCCGTCCCGTGCGGAACGCGAGTGGCAGCGACGCGACAGGTCGCATCGCTCCGAGAATGACCGAGTTCGTGAGAGAATCGCCGTACGCGCGGACGAGGTGTCGAAGCTTCCTTCCTGCGACAACAGACCACGCGAGCTTGCGCGCAGGCTCGCGCAGGACGGCATAACGATGACGCTATCAAAGGGCGGCGACACGCAATTCAGATACAAATCGCAGAGTCTCAAGCGAAGCGATAAGGGCGTAGAGCGGCGCATCAACGGATCGACGCTCGGTGGGGCGAGGAGCCGTTCGGGGAGAACGATGCGGTTCGACCTCGGCAGCATCCGAACGGCGATAGCGCTCGCCCGCGTATTCGAGCGCATCGCCGAAGATGCGACGGATGACGGCCGAGGGGGATGATGGACGGTGGTCCATTCGCCGAATCCAGTGTAGGGGCATCCTTAATCCCTATCCCAACGATTGGCGTCTGTCCATCGGTAGCTTGGATCCCGGTTGCGGCGTGGGTCCTTTTCCCACTTCTCCGCAAACCGTCTGCTCATCTCCCGATCCAGCTTCTTCATTTCCGGGGTCTTCTCCCCATTGCCACCGTAGCCGTCGCGAGCCCATTCCTGCCTGCGGCGCTCGTACTCATCCGAGAGCTCTTCATCCGACCCGTTCTCAATCAGATCGTCGAACTCGTTGCGAAACAGGTTACTGAACCATCCCATCAGAGACCTCCGTTCACCCGGTGTGCAAAATCGAGGGTACCCGGAACTGGCGGCGTAATTCAAGCAGCGAGGCCCTGCAATCGACAGCAAGCCGATTGCCGTCATGGGCGGGAGCGAGCCGTAGCGAGCGGTACGCTCCTTCCCCGTGACGGCAGGAGCGGGGCAAGATGATTCGTTTGGGGGACCGGAGGAACGACGGTTGTCCGGACGAATCCGTATCTTGCAAGCACGGTGCGCTGCATCGGGCTTGTGAGCGGATGCACAGTGATGGCGAATACGTGCAGCCATCGAACGGAGCTGGAGCGAGAGCCCGCAGCGTGCGATACGGCGGAATGATGGCGAACCGCTGAGCCATCGAATGCAGCCGTTCGCGGGGTGCGGGTGGCGTGAGCGAAACGCATTCGGAAGGCGAGCCATTGAGCCTTTCGGACGCGCGAAGCGAGAGGGAGGGCGCGGAGGAGGCGAACCGTTGAGCCTCCGCAGCGCCCAACCGGGCGGAGGGCTCGCTTGCGAGCCCGGAGCACCGCGCCATCGGCGCGGCATTCCGTGCAAGCCTCAGTCGTGGGCGCAGCGCAGACGCGGAGATTCAGTTGGCACGATAAGTCGCCGGGACGGGCTCGATGCCCGCCACGGCGACGGTGGGGCGCCTCTATCCGAAACGGCACCCCTTTGCGAGGCTACGCGACGGTCTCTGCGCGGGCGCTGCCGTATGCCTTCTTGAGCGAGCTCGATACGAGTCCGAGCGCGAGACAGCGCGCCACGACATCGACCGTCTCCGGACTTTCGGCGAATAGCTCGATACCGTAGCCCGCCATGCTCGCCTCTGCGATGAAATCATCATCGAATATAAGATCTCGCGCGTTCTCCGCTGCCTTGAATGCGTTGAACGTGTACGAGCCTGATCCGTTGCCCGTAACCGCATCATCGACGAACAGCGCATCGTGCATGACCTCCCACGTGCTATACCAGCCCGCCTCCTCTTCGATGACCTCCCGAGCGTCCCTCTCTACCTGTTCCATGTAATCCCTGAACGTCATAGTTTCCGCTTCCCTTCCGGGGCTCCGTTGCCCCATCCTCTCTGCTTGCTGGCAGAAGCTTTGGCGCTGCTTGCCGCACCTTGGCTTCTGCTCCCGCAGATGCCGCCCGGAGCGAAGCGGGGTCAAGGGATGTCCATGGCAACCTCCACCAATCGCAGCGCAGCGGAGATTTGTATGAGGTTCCGTGGACGCCCTTGAGGCCGTGCGGCGCAGGGCAACCCCTCCAGCCTCAAGTTGGCTTATCGTCATTTCCAATTTTGCAAACGGCGTTTTAGCCCGACAAAGACTGAGGAGACTCGTATGGACCTCGATAAAGCCTCGCAGGAAATCTGTCGTCTTATGCTTCCTTACTTAGATGCGGGACAAAGCAAGAAGCTTCGACGGGTGCTCTCCCATTGCCTGTTTGACGAGAAATCGCTTGCGGGCTGCGGAGAACAGGCCAGCGACAACTCATACGTTGACAATTTCATCGACGCAAAACGCTTAGAGGGCTGCTCTGAGAGAACCTTGTCCTACTACACATCGACTTTGGAAAAACTGGTCAGTTCATCCGATGTCCCAATCTGCGAGCGAGATACCGAGGACGTTCGCTCATATCTTGCTACATACCAGAAGCGCGTAGGCATCAGCAAGACGACCGTAGACAACATCAGGCGCATCATCTCAAGTTTCTATTCATGGCTTGAGGATGAGGATCTGGTCTTGAAGAGCCCTGTTAGAAGAATAAAGAAGGTCAAAGCTCCGGTCACGATCAAAGAGGTCTACAGTGAGGAGACCATCGAGATTCTTCGCGAGAATTGCGGATCGATGCGAAACCTCGCGCTCATCGACCTGCTTCGCTCCACTGGCATGCGTGTCGGAGAACTTGTTTCACTAAACCGCTCCGCAATCGATACGACGCGGATGGAGTGCGTTGTGAGAGGGAAGGGGGACAAGGAGCGTGTTGTCTATTTTGACGCGAAAACGAAACTCCATATTGAGCAATACTTGGACACCCGTGACGATTCCAATGACGCGCTGTTTGTTGCGCACAAATACCCCCACAACAGGCTGCAAGTCGGTGGAGTCGAAGCCCTTCTGAGAAAGCTCGGGCGAGACCTTGGCGTCGGGCGCGTGCATCCCCATAAATTCAGAAGGACGCTGGCAACGAAGGCGATTGACAAGGGGATGCCGATCGAGCAAGTACAGGTCCTGCTCGGACATAAAAAGATTGACACGACTTTGCGATACGCTTTGGTTGACCAGCGCAATGTCAAGGCGTCGCATCGGCGCTACCTAACGTAAATTTCGATTTGTCGACCTGGGCGACGAAGTCGGCGAACTCCTGCTGGAGCTCGAGCGGAGGAACCGGAACCGGCAGCCTTGCCAGCTGAGTTTTAGGGATGTTGACCATGGATTTTGCCGATCCGTGGGCCATGCCTTGAATTAAATCGAGGCCACGGTCACTTCTCATGTACGCAAGTAAATACAGCGCGTTGACATCCTTCGGTTTCATACGAAAGACGAGATCGGGAAACATAAGGCCCTTCACTTCGTTTGGAACATAAACGGTTGTGCCAACTAGCTCAGGCGTATTTTTGCGTGCAAACAAGAGGTCACCCTTTTCGACCTCTTTTATGGACATGAAGTTGTCTTTAGAAATCACTTTGTTTTCGGAGGCGGCAAAAGTACCTGACGATAGCGCGCTCAGCTTAAGGACCCCAAAACCACCAACTCCTCGTGGGCCTTCTCCGCAATTCATACTTTTACCGGTATCAATGGAATCAACGCACTCCGATAGGGGCTTGAAGCCCCATTTCTCATCCCCAAACATTTCGACAAATTGTGATTTGACGACGTCGTCGCAGGTCGTGAGCATCTTACGATAATGCCCCTTGAGGCTCTCGGCTTCCGAGAGGATGCCGGCAAGCTCGCGTTGTTTTCCCGGCGAGGGCAAGTCAAATTCCAAGGTCCGAAGATCTTTCCAGTTTGCCGTCGGCGAAAGAGAGCCGACGGAAACCCGTATTGCCTCGTCAAGGAATATGTCGGAGCTGATGAAAAACGGGAAGAACATCGGATCGACGACATCGGCCTTCGGGCGCAGCACCATCCCGTGAGCCGAGAAGATGCCATCGAAGGGTGCTATGCCGACCTTCTTCTGATAGGCCCTTCGGCGGCCGAACAGGACATCGCCTTTCTTCATGAGCAGCTTGTCGCCCTTGGGAGTAACCTCGGCGCCCCAACGGGTCACCTCAAGAGTGCCCGGATCAAGGTGTTCCAACCCAACATACCGGTCGCGATCGCTTTCCTCGGGTTTCTTCTTGGCGGTGCTGTTCTCGGCTATCTGGTCGAATCTATACCTTGTCATGCCGCACACCTCCAGTAGCTAAATTGTGATTTACCGGTTGTTGGAGCAGCCATCGCACGCCGATAGCAGGAGATCTAGCGTGGCATGGACGGCGCTATAATCAATCTCGTTGGTAATTCACTTTGACCTGCAAGGCATAACGATGTCAGACGAAACGCTCAGCAAATCCGAGCTAGGTAACCACCTGCTCGAAGCATGCAACATCCTACGCGGGCCTATCAATCAGGATGAATACAAGAGCTATGTGACCCCGCTGCTCTTCTTCAAGCGAATCTCCGACGTCTACGACGAGGAGACCGCCGAGCTCATAGCTGAGTTCGGCGACTCCGATTTCGCCTCCCTGCCGGAGAATCACAGCTTCGAGGTTCCGGAAGGTTGTCATTGGGAAGACGTCCGGAACACAAGCGCCAACGTTGGCAAGGCGATTGTCGATGCGATGGTCGGCATCGAGCGTGCCAATCCAGACACATTGGGAGGCTTGTTCAGCAGCTTCGATGACGCGAGCTGGACCGACAAGGGCAAGCTCTCGGACGAGCGACTTAAAGACCTAGTGGAGCACTTTTCGGCAAAGAGGTTCGGTAACGGGAACTATAGCGCCGATATGATGGGCGACGCCTACGAGTTCCTGATCAAAAAGTTTGCCGACATGCAGAAAAAGAACGCCGGGGAGTTCTACACCCCGCGCGAGATCGTGAAGCTCATGGTCACCCTGCTTGCGCCCAAGCCCGGAGAAACCGTCTACGACCCCGCCTGCGGCACCGGCGGCATGCTTATCGAGGCAGTGCGCCAGATGCATAATTCAAGGCTCTCCTATGGCAAGCTGTTTGGGCAGGAGCAGAACCTCAGCACGTCCGCCATAGCGCGCATGAACCTTTACTTACACGGTGCCAAGGATTTCCGCATCGCCCAGGGAGACACCCTCCGCGACCCGGCTTTTCATGAAGCGGGGAAGCTCAAGACTTTCGACTGTGTGATTGCAAACCCTCCGTTCTCCCTCAAGAACTGGGGTTCCGAGGAGTTCTCCTCTGACCCTTGGGGGCGCAACATTTGGGGCGTCCCAACCAATAAATCCGCCGACTTCGCTTGGGTGCAGCACATGGTTTGCTCGATGGACGAGCATAGCGGTCGCTGCGCCGTAGTCCTCCCTCAAGGGGCACTCTTCCATGGAGGCAAGGAGGGGGCAATCCGCAAGCGGTTGGTCGAATCAGATAAGATCGAGGCTGTTATCGCTCTTGCGAGCGGCGTTTTCTACAGCACCGGAGTCTCTGCCTGCATACTCTTCCTTCGAAACGAGAAGCCGGAGGCGCACAAGGGGCGCATCTGCATCATCGACGGGAGCAAGATTTTCACCGCGCAAAGGGCACAGAACGTCATCTCCGAGGAGAACGCCCAAGAGATGCTCGACCTCTATCGCACATACGAGCCCGTTGTCGAGAAGTGCGCGATAGCGACTCTCGAAGACGTAAGACAGGAGGACTACGTCCTCTCCGCAAGCAGCTATGTCGAAAGACGTCGTGAGGAGGTCGAGCCGCCGGCGGAGACGCGGAAACGCTTCTACGATCTTCTGGAGGAGACTAGAAAGTCTGAGGACCGCCTGCTCGAACTGCTCAAGAAGGGGGGCTATACCGATGGAGAATAGGATCCCGCAGGATGAGCTCAACTCCTATCTGTGGAACGCTGCCGTACTGCTGCGCACCCACATCGACGCCGGCTCCTACAAGCAATATATCTTCCCCCTGCTCTTCTTCAAGCGAATCTCCGATGTCTACGACGAGGAAACCGCCGAGGCGATCGAGCTCTCTGGGGGCGACGAGGACTTTGCCGCGCTTCCCGAGAACCACAGCTTTGCCATTCCGGACGGTGCTCACTGGAAAGACGTCCGCGAGGTCTCGGAAAACGTCGGCAAGGCGATTGTCGCCGCGTTCCGCTCCATCGAAGCCGCAAACGACGCGAAGCTGCGCGGCATCTTCGGCGATGCGGCATGGACCAACAAGAGGCGCCTCCCGGACCGTCTGCTCAAGGACCTCATCGAGCACTTTGGAACGAAGACCCTCTCAATTGCCAACTGCCCTGAGGACGAACTGGGCCAGGGCTATGAGTACCTGATTAAGAAGTTTGCCGACGACTCCGGACACACCGCCCAGGAGTTCTACACCAACCGTACCGTCGTGCACCTCATGACGGAGATGCTGCAACCTAGGCCCGGGGAATCCATCTACGACCCGACTTGCGGCAGCGCCGGAATGCTCATCTCGGCTATCTCGCACCTAAAGCAACATGAAGAGGAATGGAGGAACGTTCACGCATACGGGCAGGAGATCAACCAGCTCTCCTCCGCAATTGCTCGCATGAACCTGTTCCTTCACGGAATAGAGGACTTCGAGATCGTCAACGACGATACGCTCCGCCACCCAGCCTTCCTCACGGGGAACAGGCTGAGGACCTTTGACATGGTGCTCGCCAATCCGCCATATTCCATCAAGCAGTGGGACCGCGAGGCATTCGCCTCCGACCCCTACGGGCGCAACTTCCTCGGCACGCCGCCGCAGGGTCGCGCTGACTACGCATTCATCCAGCACATCCTCAAGAGCATGAATCCGCAGTCGGGCCGCTGCGCCATTCTCCTCCCTCACGGGATACTGTTCCGCAACGAGGAGTCGAGCATGCGCGAAAAGCTCGTGAAGAGCGATCTGGTTGAAGCGGTCATCGGACTCGGGGCGAACCTCTTCTTCAACTCGCCCATGGAGGCGTGCGTTCTCGTGTGCCGTAGCGTGAAATCCGAGTCCCGGCGCGGAAAGATCCTTTTTATCGATGCGACCGCTGAGGTAACAAGGAAGAACGCGCAGAGCTATCTCGAAGACCAGCACATTGAGAAAATCCTCAGCGCATATAGGTCAGACGAATGCATCGATGGCTTCTCGGCATATGCCGGACTGGAGCAGATCGAGTCCAACGGCTTCTCGCTATCGATTCCGTTGTATGTCAAGAAAAGCAGCGATGAATCGATGGAAGATGATCGCAGCGTAAGGTCATTGGTAAACGATTGGCGAAGCGCTTCGCTCGAAGCCATGAGCCTGCTAAGCTCCGTTGCCACAACCCTCCGTGAAAGCGATGGTGAGTAGCATGCCCCGCGTCAGCTTGGGCGACGTCGCCCGTGAAGTGAAGCAGCGAGCACCGGAGGGCGCAGCATGTCCTTCCGTGGGGCTTGAGCATCTCGATCCAGATGAAATCGAGCTGAGCCGCTGGAACGAAGACAGAGAAAACACGTTTACGAAGTCGTTCTCCCGTGGGCAGGTGCTCTTCGGTAGGAGGCGTGCCTACCTCCGCAAAGCAGCGGTCGCACCGTTTGACGGTGTATGCTCAGGAGACATCACAGTCATCGAGGCGAGGGAAACCCTCTCGCCCAGACTCCTGCCGTTCATTATCCAAAACGAGGCCCTGTTCAAGCATGCCGTTTCCAACTCCGCAGGCTCCCTGTCGCCCCGTGTCAAGTGGCAAAGCCTCGCACAGTTCGAATTCAACCTCCCCGCACGTGACCAACAAGAGAAGCTTGCCGATCTGCTCTGGACAGCGCAAGATACGAGAAATCATTACAAGCAACTACTCTCGATCTGCGATGACGTCATCAAATCACAATTTAATCGCCGGAGGTGCGCGGCATGACGAAATACTGTTTCAGCGATCTCGTTCGCAACTGTAAAGAGAAAATTGACCGCGACAACAACCCGTACGAGTATTTTGTTGCAGGCGATCATATGGAGACGGAGCGTCCGCGACTCACAATGCGCGGCAGATTCGATGAATCTGATGTCGGACCCGCCTTTATCAGACTGTTCAGATCTGGGCAAGTGCTCTATGGTTCGAGGCGTACCTATCTCAAGAAGGTTTCGGTGCCGGATTTCGATGGGATAACGTCAAATGTAACCTTCGTCCTTGAAACGAAGGACGAAGAAATACTTCCACAGAGGCTGCTTCCCTTCATCCTGCTTTCCGATCAGTTCACGGCATATTCCATTGGCAAGTCTAAGGGGTCAACAAACCCTTATGTCCTCTTCTCCGATCTCGCGGAATTCGAAATTGATCTGCCCGGCAAGGATAGAGTTGCCGAGATTGCAGACATCATGTGCGCAGCCGAAGAAGTCAAAGAGCGCTATCGCTCGCTGCTTGCTACCTGCGACGACGTTGTCAAATCACAATTTGTCGAGATGTTTAGCGATGGGGGCTTCCCTAGGCGTTCCCTTTCTAGTTTGTCTACTTCCATGCAGAACGGGCTATCTCCGTCAAAAGCAGGAATACACCGCGCCAAGGTGCTGACCCTGTCCGCCATCACCCAAGGAAGCTTCGATGAGTCTGCTTGGAAGGAGGGCGCTTTCAAGGACGACCCTTCGTTAGACAAACGCGTCTCCGGTGGTTGTTATTATGTTTGTCGAGGAAACGGCAATCGCAGCCTTGTTGGCACGGGGGAATTCGCCCCTTCATCAATCCCCGACCTTGTTTTTCCCGACACCATGATCGAGGTTAGGGTTAAACAAGGGGAGGTGCTGCCCGCGTATTTAACGATTGCCTGGAAGCAACCTTTCACGCGCGATCAAATTGAACGTTCTGCCAAAACTACGAACGGGACGTACAAGATTAACCAAAAGGCGCTTGGCGAAGTTGAGATACCCGTGCCCTCGCTCTCTCTTCAGCAAGAGTTCGCCTCCTTCGTCGCCGAGGTCGACAAATCGAAATTTGCCATACAAAAGGCACTCGACGAGCTGAACGCAACGACTAAGAAAATCCTCAACCAAGAACTTGGACTCTGAGATGTTTAACGAAGGCACGCTCGAACAGATGGGCATCGACGCCCTCGCTAAGATCGGATGGAATTACGTTCCCGCCGAAGAGCTCCCCCGACGGCACACGGACGTCATGGTCGAGCCGATGGTCAAGAGCGCGCTCGTTCGCCTCAACCCGGAAATCGCAGAGGATCCCGACCGCGCCGACGAGATCATCTACCGTCTGAGAGCCCTCATCCAATCTACAAGTGCGCACAATCTGGTGTCGACGAACGAGAGGTTTAAGAAGCTCGTCTTCGAAGAGAACTCCTTCCCTTACGGAGAGAATGGCAGGATGGTGCCCATCCGCTTCTTCGGTACCGCCATAGATGGCGACCTCGACAAGAACGAGTATGTGGTGACCAACCAGTACGTCTACCCGCAGGAGCAGGGCGGAAAGCGCCTTGATATGGTCCTTCTCGTCAACGGATTCCCCCTCGTTGTCGGGGAGTTCAAGACGCCTGTGCGCGACTCGATCACCTGGCTCGATGGCGCGGGCGACATCGCCGATTACGAAAAGAGCATCCCCCAGATGTTCGCCTGCAACGTCCTCAGCTTCGCGAGTGAGGGCAAATGCTACCGCTACGGCTCCGTGAACATGCCTATCGAGATGTGGGGGCCTTGGCACGAAGGCGAAAACAGGTCCGAGGGCACTTTCATAGACGTGCAGAGGAGCATGACGTCCATGCTCAGCCCCGCGAACGTGATGGACATCTTCCAGTTCTTCACGCTGTTCTCTACCGACAAGAAGCATCGCCGAATCAAGATCATCTGTCGCTACCAGCAGTTCGAAGGGGCGAATCTTATCGTCAGCCGCGTCCGAGCGGGCTATCCCAAGAAGGGTCTGATCTGGCACTTCCAAGGTTCGGGGAAATCCCTGCTTATGGTTTTCGCGGCACAGAAGCTGAGGATGGTGCCAGAGCTCAAGAACCCGACCGTTGTCATAGTTGACGATCGGATCGACTTGGAGACGCAGATTACGGGAACCTTCAACGCATCCGATATTCCCAACATGGCAAGCGCTGGCAGCAAGGAAGAGCTCGAGTCCTTCTTCAGGGGCGACATGCGCAAGATACTCATCACGACGATCTTCAAGTTCGGCGAGGTAACCGAAGCCCTTAATGAGCGCAGCAACATCATCCTCATGGTCGATGAGGCGCACCGCACCCAAGAGGGAGACCTCGGAGAGAAAATGCGGATCGCGCTGCCGAACGCGTTCTTCTTCGGCCTAACCGGCACGCCGATCAACCGGACCGACAAGAACACGTTTCACACCTTCGGTGCGCCTGAAGACAAATCCGGTTACATGAGCCGCTATTCCTTCGCCGACTCCATCCGAGACCACGCGACCCTGCCGCTCCACTTCGAGACGGTCCCTGTCGAACTCCATGTTAATCAGGAGATCGTTGACTCCGCTTTCGCCGAGATGACCAAGGAGCTAAGCAAGGAGGACAAAGCCGAGCTCACCCGCAGGGTTAAGATTGAGGCCGTGATGAAGGCTCCCGACCGCATCCGGAAGGTCTGCGAGCACATCGCCCATCATTTCAAAACCAAGGTGGAGCCGGATGGGTTCAAGGCGCAAGTTGTCTGCTACGACCGAGAGTGCTGCCTGCTCTACAAGAAGGAGCTTGACCAGCTCCTCGGGGTAGACGCCTCGACGATAGTCATGGATACGAACAACGACAAAGAGGACCGGTACAAGGCTTATAGGCGGGATCGCGATGCCGAGGAGAAGCTTCTCGACCGTTTCAGAAACCCGGATGATCCCCTCAAGATTCTCATCGTCACAGCAAAGCTGCTGACGGGCTTCGATGCCCCTATCCTTCAGACGCAGTATCTCGACAAGCCCCTGCGCGATCATACGCTTCTACAGGCAATCTGCCGCACGAACCGAGTTTATAACGACAAGAAGTCCTTTGGCCTCATCGTCGACTATATCGGTCTATTTGACAACGTAGCCAAATCGCTGCACTTCGACGAGAAAGAGGTGCAGACGGTAATCACCAATATCGAGGAGGTGAAGAAGGAGCTTCCTCGCCTCATCCACACCTGCTTGTCATACTTTCCGGGCATCACCAGCCGCGATACGGATTGGGAGACGCTGCTCAGAGCCCAACAGTGCCTGCCCTCGACGAAGGTCAAAGATGCGTTCGGTGCCGACTTCTCAGTACTCAACCGCGTATGGGAAGCGTTGTCGCCAGATCCGTGCCTCGCCCCATACAAGCGCGACTTCATATGGCTCTCGCAGATTTACGAATCCGTGAGACCCGTGGACAACCGTGGAAAGCTCATATGGGCGTCGCTCGGCCCCAAAACAATCGAGCTCGTGCATCAGAACATTACTGTCGAAGGAGTTCATGACGACGGAGACATCCTTGAGCTCTCGGAAGAGATAATCGAGCACTTCATCAACGATGGCAAGAAGGTCGAGCATGTCACCAGAAAACTGGAGATAGATCTTGTCGCACGCATACGAAAGCACGACAAGAACGGAAAGTTCCAAAAGCTGGGAGAACGCCTAGAGGACCTGCGCGAACGACACGAGCAGGGGCTGATCAACAGCGTGGAATTTCTTAAGATGCTCATCGACCTTGCCAAAGAAGCAAGGGCAGCGGAGAGGGAGGTCGTCCCCGAGGAAGAGGAGGACAAGGGCAAGGCGGCGCTAACCGAACTCTTCAACGGTGTGAAAAACAGAGAGACGCCGATAATCGTTCAGAACGTGGTAAACGATATCGACGAGATTGTGAAAGTCACTCGCTTTGAGGGGTGGCAAGCGACAACGGCGGGAGTCAAAGAGATTAAGAAGCAGCTTCGGACGATTCTTTGGATGCGGTACAAGCTGAAGGACCAAGACCTTTTCGATAAGGCATACGCTTACGTAGAGATGTATTACTGAGGATGTGGCGCGATGAACTTTGCTCCAGCGCAATGTTGACTTGCCATTTCGTGATGGCGTTGTAAAACTTGAGCTCGCGCCCTCTTTCATTCCGCAGAATGAGAGCATGGAGAATATGCTGATGGTAGCTACCGCTCCCGTATCGAACCGATGGCGATAGTCGAGGAGGTTTATTCGACCTTCAGCCGTACGTTATAGCCCCTCTTCCTCAGCTTATGTGCAGCGCATTCACGATGGCGGCCGTCGGCGGGACCATGCGTAAGATACCTCTGATCTCCAGAAATCAACCGCCATGCAAGGTAGGCGCAATAGGGCTCTTCGTATTCATGCCTATGAACGTGCGGGTCTACACCTTCTTTCAGCTCTGCGTCGCTCCATGATTCGACGGGGCATATCCCATTCATGAGCAGCGAGCATTCATATGTATCGAAATCGAACCCCTCTTCAGCTTTCGTGTGCTCCGGTCCCTCCCTACGGGTGCCGCCGGCACACGGTTTATCGAATGCATCAAGCAGCTGCCTTAATCTGGTCAGCGCGTTAATCATGGCTATGTCCTTTGCTTTGCGCGCTCTGGATGCCGCTTAGGCTGACACAGTTTAGTTTTTCGGCAGATGGAACTACCAGCAAGTCCACTAGGTCCGTTCGGACCCTATCGGTAACGCGACGTTTGAGGGAGCTCCATTCCAGCTCCGAGGTGACGATTGTATAGCCGCACGCCGTGCGAGACCTCTCCCTCAGGATTTCCTCCAACGCGGGTGAGCCCTTTGGGCGCTCGACAAGCTCGTCGAGTCCATGCAGCACGAGAATATCCGCGTTCTTTACACCCGCAAGCAACGCAGAGCGGGAGTCCGCCCCGTATAGGGGTAGGGAAAAGACCTTATCAATAAGCTCCGGCACATCGATGAATGTCCTCGTCGCATTCCACCTATTCGATGCTTTGCGAGTGGCAAGCGCCGCAGCCATTGCCCCCCGATACCTATCGCCCCCTCCAACAAGAATGAGACCGGCCGCACCGTTTTCGAGGGCAGGGAGAACACCAGAGCCTCTTTTCAGAATTCCCACGGCAGCCTCTTCATAGCGCTGTGGGAGATGCTTCATCGGCACTCCTAGAAGCTTTAGATCTTCAAGGGTCGCAGCCCCTTTCATCGCCTTCAGCTTGAGCCTGCCGATCGATCCCTCGGGAGACGATTCGCCCATCCTTGCTCGCAGTTCTTCGAGCTCATTCTTGCTGATTTTATTCTTCACGTTAATTATGCCCACGACATACTCCTACGGGTCGAGAAGGACTGCCTTGGCAGATTCGTTGTTCGGGAGATTCTTGTTTTCCATCCGTTCTTTATGCGCATCTTGGGAGATGCAGCGCTGCGTCCCGTGCGAAGCGGACCGGCATCTGGGAAGATGCGGCGTCTGCTTCTCGGGAGAGGCGCTGTCGCTTGCCTCGTCGGCATGATGTATCTCGGCGGATGCGGCATCGTTAAGGTTCCACAGGTCGAGTAGGAGAAGGTGTCTGCGGCTGCCAATCGTTGCGATGGCACCCTTCTTGCGAAGCGAGGTCAGGGCCTTTCGCACATTGTTTGGGGCTATGCCGGTGTCAGCCGCAATCTGCCCATCGCTTCCCGAGACCAGGACTATTCGTCCGTTGTCATCGATTGCTTGATAACACATGAGGTTCATGAGGACGGCGCGCTCGTAGAGGCTTAGGCCGGCAGCTTTGCATCGTGCGGAGAAATCGCAGGGGATGCGGGCGTATCGCTTTCCTTCTGGCGGGCTGAAGACCTTTGGGACGGGAATGCTGGTCATTGCTTACATCTCCTGGGCATCTAGGAATTCGTCTACCCAAGCACGGCGAATGCGATAGTAGCGCCCGCATCGAATGGCTCGAATCTTCCCCTCGCGGATGTATGCACATACAGTCTTTGGGTGCAGACCGAGAAATTCGGCGACTTCACGCACGTCCATGACATCGCGAGTTAATTGCGTGCCCGTCTCATGGTTTGCCACGAATTACCTCATTTCAGAAAAAATACTTTCTCATTTTTGCTATAATAACATTTGTCAGACAGTTGATGAGTACTTTTCAAAAATTAAGGTAACCGATGGATATGTATAATGATAAAGACTGCGCGATAACCAGGTTTGCTCTGCCTATCGCCCAGTTTCAAGCTGATGCCGAACCACGCGGGGTTCCCGTCTATGAGGTCAGCGCGAAGACGGCGGAGCTCAATGGCCAAAGCTTCATCTATTTCGTCGGCACCAAGAAAGTCAAGACCGTGAGTGTCGAATCTCTGCCCTCCGAGCTGTTCGGCACCGATCTGCAGAAGTGCGATACGACGGATACCGACAGCCTTCTTGAATTTAGCGGAAAGTACGGGTTCCTCCCATCGCCTCTTTACGATGGTGCGGCAAGTCTAGTTCGCTTCCGCAACAGAGGCCGCCTGCGTCCTTATGCAAAGACAGAGTTCAATCGCTATGAGAACCAGCCGGATAACGCCGCCCTATCCCTGCTTCTCAACCGCCCGGTATCGCTCTACGAATCTCTTACTTTGGATATGAAAGACGAGGCGCCCCGAGCGCTTACGGAGCACGCCCGAATGATCGAGGTTAAGAACCCTCGGGTTCACGAGGTTATTTCCAAGGCGGAGTTGGCGCAGGCAATTCGTGCTATCCAATGTGCAACTGCCGTGGCTTCCCTATACGACTACATGGCGCAGGCGACAACTGGCGGCAGCGCCGAGCAAATGAGCGAGCTGTTGAACGATTCCTCCCAGCTGAATCAGCGTGGGGCGGACTACTTCCTCCATCACGACGATCTCATCGTAAGGGGTTACAAACTCGTCTCGTTCGAGGAGCGCCTTGCCAACGATGATGAATTTGCCAAGCTGGCTTCCGAAACGCAGTGCGATGCGGAAGCTGCTTACAACATCGCCCTCGCGGATGCCTACCGCGCTTGCGCGCAAGATGCGCTGAACTACCTGTCAACAGCCGATCGCGTGTATCGCGCAGCTGAATATGTCCCCGGGACAGCCCTTGCTGAAATCGGTGACATCTTTGCCGCCAAACTTGAATCGATAAAGGATGGGCGTAGCGGTAACGAGGAGCTTGGAACGTTCGGGGAGATCGTGACCGCACAGTTTGCCCGCTGCTTTGTATCGAAAACACCGTGGCGACGCTGCCAATACTGCGGGCGCGTCTTCAAGAAGTATCGAGAAGAGGGTTTCCACAAGAACATTCGAGAGACGAAGTTCTGCAAGAAGTCCTGCAACGTCATGTATATCCAGCACCAGAAGCACGAGCAATCCTAATTTGGTTTCTTCTCGCATTCGCGGGTTGAAATAGAACCAATTCACGACGAACGCACGAAAGGAGGTGAAAACATGAAATCAGTCAGCAAAGGCTCCGAACCGATCAAGCGAGGCAAGGATTCTTGGTTCTCCCGGTTCAACGTCACCGACGAGCTGGGCAACACGAAGCGCGTGGGCAAGACCGTGCGCTGCCGCACCAAGACCGAGGCAAAGCGCCTGTTCGACGAGATCCGCATGGATCTGATGGCTTCTGACGCACCCATCATCAAGGAGGACATCACGCTCGGCGAGTACCTGAAAAGCCATCTCGAATACCTCCACGACGTGAAGCATCTGAGCCCCAACACGCTGCGCGGCTACCGCGACATCGTGAAGACGCGCTGGGTTCCCCGGCTCGGCGCGGTGCGTCTCAAGGACATCAAGCCCTACATGATCGAAGACCAGCTCGCATGGATGCGCAAGTCCGGAGGCGAGGGCGGCAAGCCCCTATCGGGCAACACGTGCCAAAAGGCGCTTTCGTTCCTCAAGACCGCACTCAAACGCGCACAGATGCTCGAATACATCCCGGGCAACCCCTGCGATGCAGTAGACGCGCCCTCTCGCGAAAGAAAGGAGGTCAGGGTCATAGACGAGAAGGAGGTGCAGCGCATGAAGATTGCCCTTCTTGGGCATCCCGACGTGCGCTTCGCGGCAGCTGTGAGCCTGACCCTCGATACCGGAATGCGCCGTGGCGAGGTTTGCGCCCTGCGGTGGCAGGATATCAACCTCGAAGCGGGCATCGTGCATGTGCGTCATGCGCTTGCCGAGGCGAAATCGAGTGACACCTACAACGGTGAGACCATCGACGTGAAAACCCCGAAGAGCAGCCGCTCGAACCGGGACATAACTATCCCCGAGGGGACGGCAACCATGCTTGCCCAGTACAAGCAGCTGCAAAGGTACCGACTGCTCTACAACGACATCGGGCAAGGCGAGGAAACTCCCGTGTTTTGCAGTGACCTTGGCGAACTGTACCGCCCCTCGAAGCTCACGAGCGACTTCTCCCGCTTCACGCAGCAGAAGCGCTTCGACGTGACGTTCCATGGACTTCGGCACACGCATGCCTCTCTGCTCCTAAAACAGGGGGTGCCGATACAGTACGTGTCCATGAGACTCGGGCACGAGAGCATCGAGATTACGTACAAGACGTACAGTCACTTCCTGCCGGGAGACGACGGCGGCTCGGCCGACGCTTGGAGCAAGCTTGCGGCGCTGCCCTGCGCAGTGCCAACCATGCTTCCCGCTGCCTGATATCTTCTGTTTGCCATGGTTCACTGCCACAACATTGCCACAAGGGCGAAAACCCGTTGCCACAACAAGAAAAAGGCCACCGGATTGAACCGATGACCTTAGTGTTCTTGGTCGCGGGGGCAGGATTTGAACCTACGACCTCCGGGTTATGAGCCCGGCGAGCTACCAGACTGCTCCACCCCGCAATGTCTGGGCGCCTCATGTGCGCAAGAAAGAATATTACGCGGGAGTTCGGTAAGCGGCAAGGAAAATCTCGTAGAGCATAATTCCTTCATATTTAAACCCCTCAGCCCCTATCACCGTATACGAATCGCAGCCGAGCGCCGTCGACGGCACGTATACAATGGTGCGCGTCCTTTTACGCCGACACCGGGAGTAGACATGCTGCTCGCTATCGATATGGGAAACACGCAGACGGCCATGGGCCTGTTTGACGGAGACGAGCTGGTGCAGTCGTGGCGCATGCCCACCGACCGCTCCTATACCGCCGA
>CABUWA010000010.1 GCA_902495085.1 uncultured Collinsella sp.
CGTTTCCATCTGTTCACCGCCGTATAATACTGTGATAATAAATAATCATCAGAGTAGCGGTCGAACCGCTTTTGCTCTGCTCAAACCGTAGCACAGGGAGGTGCCCCGGGAATGCTCGTTTATGTTCGCGGCGCAGGCGATATCGCCACGGGCGTGGCTGCTCGTCTGGTGCGCGCCGGCGTGTCGGTCGTCATGGCCGATATCGCGGTCCCCACGTGCATCCGTCGCACGATCAGTTTTTGCGAGGCCATTCGCTTGGGCGAGGTCGAGGTCGAGGGCATTCGTGCCCGCTTGGCGCAGACGCCGGCCGAGGCACTTGCAATTACCGAGGCCGGAGACGTCGCCGTCGTGGTGGACCCCCAGGCCAAGATGCTCGACGAACTGAAACCCGCTGCCGTGGTAGACGCGATTCTGGCTAAGCGCAATCTGGGCACCACGCGCGACATGGCTCCTGCCGTCATCGCCGTGGGGCCGGGCTTTACCGCGCCGGTTGATTGCGATGCCGTGGTCGAGACTATGCGCGGGCATTTTCTCGGCCGTGTCATCACCCAGGGCTCGCCCCAGCCCAACACGGGCGTGCCGGGTGTCATTGCCGGCTATGGCAAGGAGCGTGTTATCCACAGCCCCGCTGCTGGCGTGTTTCGATCTGACCGCGCAATCGGCGACATCGTGAGTGCAGGCGATGTGATCGGGTATGCGGGCGATACGCCCATGGTCACGCAGATTGACGGCTGCTTGCGCGGCCTTTTGGCAGATGGCGTCCAGATCACCGAGGGCTTTAAGTGCGCCGATGTCGACCCGCGCGGCGACGCCGGCTACATCAACTATATTTCGGACAAGGCGACGTCGGTCGGTGGCGGCGTGCTCGAGGCGCTCGCCATGCTTACCGACGTTTTTAGGGGATAGGAAGCGACGATGGAAAAGCTCGATGTGGTGAATGCTGCGCTTGCCGCCCTGCGTGCTGGCGAGACGTGCGAGCTCGTGGTCGTGGCCGGCACGGCGGGGTCATCGCCGCGCGGCGTGGGCGCCTGGATGGCCGTCTTTGCCGACGGTGGCCAGGCGGGCACTATCGGCGGCGGCAAGATTGAGCTCTTTGCGCTGGATGAGGCGCGCGAACTCCTGAGCGCGGGACAGTCGCGTCTGGTCCGCTACACCATGGGCGGCGAGAACTCCGATACCGGCATGATCTGCGGCGGAGCCATCTGCCTGTGCTATCTGCACCTGGACGCGACCAAGGTACCGTTGCTCCAGTCGGTTGCCGACGTCTTGGCCTATCGGCGCATCGGCGACTTCGTCATCGACTTTGAACCGTTTATCGCGAGCGCGCTCGAGGGCGATGTGGCCGAGTACCATGGCGAGGCATCGCGCCGCACCATTGCGGGCTGCCCCGGGCTTTCGCTGGTGGAGGAGGGGAGTAAGGTTACCTACACCAACGCGGCCTCTGAGATTCCCGCGGCGCACGTCGAGACGCTCTGCCCCGAGGGCCTGACCTATATCTTTGGCTGCGGCCACGTGGGCGCCGCGACGGCGCGGGTGCTCACGGCGGCGGGCTTTGCCGTCGTGGCGTGCGACGACCGCCCCGGCACGCTGACCCCCGATTGGGTGCCCGGTGTCTACGATCGTCGTCTGGTCGACTACAAGAGCCTGAGCAAGCAGTGCCCCATCGGCCCGCGCGACCTGGTGGTCGTCGCCACGGCGGGTCACAAGTCCGATATCGACGTGGTGATTCAGGCCATGCGTGCCAAACCCGCCTATCTGGGCTGCTTGGGCTCGCGTCGCAAGACGGCCTTTGTGCGGGCTCGCTTGGAGCAGGAAGGCTTTACGCAGGACCAGATCGACGAGCTGCACCTTCCGATCGGCGTTGCCATCGAGGCCGAGGACCCCGAGGAGATCGCCATCTCCATCGCCGCCGAGATGATCCACCTGCGTCGCACCAAGCTCGTCCCCCGCAAGCGCTAATCGCATCCTCACCAATAAGTTGCGGTGAAATACGGATTGTTTAAGCCTGTTAGGCCGCCCAACAGTCCCTATTTCACCGCAACTGCTTTTTGGGACCCATTTGTGCGGGGGAGTTGTGGAGTTGTGCAGGCAGACGAGGTTTTTCTGGAAATACGCTCCCGATGCGCGTATAGTACCGATTGTTTTGTCGGCTCCTGCTGCGTCGAGTCCAAACCGCAAAATGCCATGAGCGGCGCGGATGCAGCCAGGAGGCACGAGGACAACCCATCGTGGCCACGCCCCGTGCTTAAAACCCCAAGAAGGAGTGAACAATGGCAGAAGAGAAGTATGTGCCGCGTCTGAAGACCAAGTACAACAACGAGGTCAAGCAGCAGCTTCAGGACAAGTTCCAGTACGAGAACGTCATGATGATCCCTAAGTTTGAGAAGATCGTCGTGAACATGGGTGTCGGCGAGGCCGCTACCGATTCCAAGGCCATCGACGGTGCCGTGCGCGACCTGCGCGCCATCACCGGCCAGCAGCCGATGATCACCCGTGCCCGCAAGTCTATCGCTACCTTCCGCCTGCGCGCCGGTATGCCGATCGGCTGCAAGGTTACCCTGCGTGGCGACCGTATGTGGGAGTTCTTCGATCGTCTGACCTCCGTCGCGATCCCCCGTATCCGCGACTTCCGCGGCATCTCCGCCAAGAGCTTCGACGGCCGTGGTAACTTCTCCATGGGCGTCACCGAGCAGCTCATCTTCCCCGAGATCGACTTCGACTCCGTCGATCACCAGCGCGGTATGGACATCACTTTCGTGACCACCGCCAATACCGATGAGGAGGCCAAGGCCCTTCTGGACGCCTTCGGTTTCCCGTTCAAGAAATAGGTTCACCTGCCCTATAAGCGCCGTTCCCACAAGGGGGCGGCGCTTGGGGCGAACAATACTCTATGTGAGGAGGATATAAGTGGCTAAGACATCGATGATCGTCAAGTGCAATCGCAAGCAGAAGTTCTCTACTCGTGAGTACACGCGCTGCCAGCGCTGCGGCCGTCCGCACTCTGTGTACCGCAAGTTCGGCCTGTGCCGTGTCTGCTTCCGCGAGCTTGCACTCAAGGGCGAGCTTCCCGGCGTTAAGAAGGCCAGCTGGTAAGTCACTACCAGCGTTTCAAGCATCCGTTTGGAACAGGGAAAACGCGCTAAAAAGGCTTTGCCGTTAAGGGCGGCGAAGAACCAAGAGCACGTGTTCATCAAGAACGAAGGAGAATCTGTATGAACCTTACAGACCCGATCGCAGATATGCTTACGCGCATCCGTAACGCTAACTCTGTGAACAAGGCCACGGTCTCCATGCCGAGCAGCAAGAAGCTCGTCGAGATCGCTCGTGTTCTGCACGAGGAGGGCTACATCGAGGGCTACGATGTCGAGGACACCGTTCCCCAGAAGACTCTGCACATCACGCTTAAGTATGGTCCCAAGAAGGCTAAGGTCATCAACGGCATCCGCCGCATTTCCAAGCCGGGCCTGCGTAAGTACACCGGCGTTGCCGACATGCCCCGCGTCCGCGGTGGCCTTGGTACCGCCATTATTTCCACCAGCCATGGCGTCATGACCGACCGCGATGCTCGCAAGCACAACGTCGGCGGCGAGATCATCGCTTACGTCTGGTAATTCGCTCGGTAGGTAGAAGGAAAGGAGATCACCGTGTCTCGTATCGGTAATAAGCCTGTCCAGATTCCCGCCGGAGTCGAAGTGGCAGTCAACGGCAACAACGTTGTCGTCAAGGGCCCCAAGGGCCAGCTCGAGCTCGATGTCTTTGAGAAGCTCGCTATCAACGTCGAGGACAACGTCCTCACCGTTTCCCGTCCCGACGACGAGCGTGAGACCCGTGCCCGCCACGGCCTCACCCGCGCCCTCATCCACAACATGGTTGTTGGCGTTTCCGAGGGCTTCGAGAAGAAGCTCGAGCTCGCCGGCGTCGGTTACCGCGTGCAGCAGAAGGGTAAGAACCTCGAGTTCTCCCTGGGCTTCTCGCACCCCGTGATCGTCGAGGCTCCCGAGGGCATTACCTTCGAGGTTCCCGACAACACCCACGTGAACGTCAAGGGTATCAACAAGCAGCAGGTCGGTCAGATCGCCGCTGAGATCCGCGGTCATCGTCCTCCCGAGCCTTACAAGGGCAAGGGTATCCACTATGTTGGCGAGCACATCCGCCGCAAGCTGGGTAAGGCCGCCAAGTAGTCGTAACCGACTCACTCGCATAAGACCAGCACCCCGTCAGGTGCTGGCAAGATCAACCTTTTTAGGAGTTTACGTATGAACAAGCATAAGGCGAAGCTGGAAGGCCTCAAGCGTCGTCAGCGTCGTGTTCGCGGCAAGGTCTCGGGTACCGCCGAGCGTCCGCGTCTGCGCGTGACCCGTACTAACGCCAACATCTATGCCCAGATCATCGACGACAGCAAGGGCTCCAGCCTGACGCTCGTCTCCGCCTCGACCCTCGAGGCCGAGTTCAAGGGCACCCACACCTCGAACAAGGAGGCTGCGGAGAAGGTCGGTCAGCTCGTTGGCAAGCGCGCCATCGAGGCCGGCATCACCAAGGTCGCCTTCGATCGCGGTGGCCGTATCTACCATGGCCGCGTCAAGGCCCTCGCCGACGGTGCTCGTGCCGCCGGTCTCGAGTTCTAGGAGGTATGTAGCACATGGCTCGTAATCAGAAGCAGCAGCGCGAGGCCTCCGAGTTCGAGGAGCGCGTCGTTTACATCAACCGCGTGTCGAAGACCGTCAAGGGTGGTCGTCGCATGAGCCTCGTCGCTCTCGTCGTCGTTGGCGACGGCAAGGGCAACGTCGGCGTTGGCATGGGCAAGTCCGCTGAGGTGCCCATGGCCATCTCCAAGGCATCTCTCGATGCCAAGAAGAACATGTTCCACGTGCCGGTGACCGAGCAGGGCACCATCCCGCACGAGGTTCTCGGCCACTTTGGTGCCGGCCGCATCATCATCAAGCCCGCTGTCGAGGGTACCGGCGTTATCGCCGGCGGCGCTGTGCGTCCCCTCTTTGAGCTTGCTGGCATCAAGAACGTCCTGTCCAAGTCCCTCGGTACCGACAACGGCCTCAACATCATCAAGGCTGCCGTCGAGGGCCTCAAGGAGCTCTCCAGCCCTGAGGACGTCGCGGCTCGCCGTGGCCTGACGGTCTCCGAGATGTTCGTCGGTAAGGAGAACTAAGCATGGCTGACACCATCAAGATCAAGCAGGTCCGCAGCACCAACGGTTGCAAGCAGGACCAGGTCCGTACTGTCCGTGCCCTCGGTCTCCACAGGATCCGCGAGGTTCGCGAGATTGCTGACAACGAGTCCGTCCGCGGCATGATCTTCAAGGTCAAGCACCTTGTCGAGATTGTAGAGGAGTAGCAAATGCAGCTTCACGATCTTACTCCCGCGCCCGGTTCCACCAAGAACCGCAAGCGCGTCGGCCGTGGCAATTCTTCGGGTCACGGCACCACTTCTGGCCGCGGCCAGAAGGGCCAGGGTTCCCGCTCTGGCGGCACCAAGGGTGCCGGCTTCGAGGGTGGCCAGACTCCGCTGGCTATGCGCCTGCCCAAGCTTCCGGGCTTCCGCAACCCCCGTCGTATCGAGTACACCGCTGTTAACGTTGAGCGTCTCGAGCGTAAGTTCGAGGACGGCGCTGTGATTGACGGTGCCGCTCTTAAGGCCGCTCGCATCACCAAGAGCGAGTTCGAGCCCGTCAAGGTGCTCGGCAATGGTGAGCTCACCAAGAAGTTCACGGTCAAGGTCGACAAGGTCAGCGCTTCTGCGCAGGCCAAGATCGAGGCCGCCGGCGGAAAGGTCGAGCTGCCGTGCTAAATGGTCTTAAGAATGCTTTCCGCATCAAAGAATTGCGCGAAAAGATTCTTTTTACCATAGCTATGCTCGTCGTGTACCGCATTGGTGCGCACGTTCCTGTGCCCGGCATTCCCTTCCAGGGGATGCTGGGCCTTTTCTCGACCGATAACAATTCGGTCGCCGCAGGTGCTATGGCCCTCCTGAATCTTTTCTCTGGCGGCGCTTTGAGCTATGTGTCGGTGTTTTCGCTGGGCATCATGCCTTACATCACCAGCTCGATCATCCTCCAGATGCTCCAGGCCGTTGTGCCTTCCCTGCATGAGCTTGCCCGCGAGGGCGAGGTCGGTCAGACCAAGATTACGCAGTATTCGCGTTACCTCACCCTGGCTCTGGCAATCCTCAACTCCGTGGGTTACCTCTTCCTCTTTAAGAGCTTCGGCATCAGCTTTAATGGCGCCGGCGCTCCCGAGATCATCTTCGACCTCATGGTCGTCGGCACGCTCACCGCGGGCGCCATGCTGATCATGTGGATTGGTGAGCTCATCACCCAGCGCGGTATCGGCAATGGCATGTCGCTGATTATCTTTGCGAACATCATGGCCGGTCTGCCGCAGGCTATCTTCTCCAGCACCGAGGGCAATGCCGGTGGCATCATCACCATGGTGATCATCTGCGCCATCATCCTGCTGGTTATCCCGCTGATCGTTTTCCTTGAGCGCGGCCAGCGCCGCATTCCGGTCTCTTACGCTAAGCGCGTCGTGGGCCGTCGCATGATGGGTGGCCAGACCACCTACCTGCCCATCAAGGTCAACACCGCGGGTGTCGTGCCGATCATCTTCGCTTCGGCGCTGCTGTACTTCCCGGCTCAGATTGCCGTGTTCTTCCCGGGCATCGGCTGGATTCAGGCAGTCGCCTCTGCGCTTTCGACCGGTTGGCTCAACTGGGTGCTTAACGTTGTCCTCATCGTGTTCTTCGCGTACTTCTACACCTCCATGGTGTTCAACCCCGATGACACGGCCGACAACCTTAAGAAGCAGGGCGGCTTTATTCCGGGCGTGCGTCCGGGTAGGGCTACCGCGGCCTACATCAAGAACGCGCTCAACAAGATCACGCTCCCCAGCGCTGTCTTTTTGGCGCTCATCGCCATCGTGCCTTCGATCATCTTCTCCTTCACGGGTAACCACCTGATCCAGGCATTTGGCGGCACGTCCATCCTCATCATGGTCGGCGTCGTGCTCGACACAGTCGATAAGCTCGAAGGCCAGATCAAGATGTATGATTACGATGGATTCTTTAAATAGGCTAGAGGAGGATTGCTCATGAACCTCGTATTGCTCGGAGCTCCGGGTGCCGGTAAGGGCACCGTCGCACAGGAGCTCGTCGCCGAGTTTGGCGTCGCCCACATTTCCACGGGCGACCTGCTGCGTGCTGCCGTCAAGGGTGGCACCGAGCTTGGTATTCAGGCTAAGAAGTACATGGACGCTGGCGAGCTCGTTCCCGACCAGCTCGTGATCGACCTTGTCAAGGAGCGCCTTGCCGCCGATGACGTCCAGCAGGGCTTCATCCTCGACGGCTTCCCGCGTAACACCGCCCAGGCCGTGACGCTCGATTCCGAGCTCTCCGCCATGGGTCGCGAGATCGACTGTGCCCTTCTGGTCGATGTGGCCCCCGAGGTCATCATCGACCGTCTGTCTTCGCGTCGCACCTGCCGCGCCTGCGGTTACACCGGCACCGCTGCCGATGCTACCTGCCCCAAGTGTGGTGGCGAGATGTATCAGCGCGACGACGACAAGCCCGAGACCATTAAGAACCGTCTCGACGTCTACGAGAAGTCCACGAGCCCGCTCGTCGACTACTATCGTGGCCAGGGTCTGCTCAAGTCGGTCAACGGTGACCAGGCTCGCGAGACCGTGTACGGGGATGTCAAAGAGGCTCTCGGTCTATGATCAAGATTAAGTCTGCAACGCAAATCGAGCAGATGAAGAAGGCAGGAGCGCTATCTAAGATGGCGCTCCGCCACGTTGGAGCCATGGTTCGCCCTGGTGTTTCGACCTTTGAGCTCGATCAGCTTGCGGAGCAGATTATCCGCATGCATGGTGGCACCCCGGCCTTTAAGGGTTACGGCGGGTTCCCGGGGACCATTTGCGCATCGATCAACGATGCCGTGGTCCACGGTATTCCCAACCCCGACATGATCCTGCGCGATGGCGATATCATCTCCATCGATACGGGAGCCGTTGTCGACGGTTGGGTCGGCGATAACGCTTGGACGTTTTTCGTCGGCACCCCCACGCCCGAAGCCAAGGCTTTGTGCGAGGTCACGCGCGATTGCCTTAAGGCTGCCATCGAGCAGGCTGTTCCCGGTAACCATATCGGGGACGTCGGTTATGCCGTTCAGTCCCTCGCCGAGTCTCACGGTTACGGCGTGCTTCGTGATTATGTGGGCCATGGCATCGGCCGCGTGATGCACGAGGACCCCAACGTTCCTAACTATGGAAAGAAGGGGAGGGGCGTTCGCCTCCAGGCCGGCATGGTCATTGCCATTGAGCCGATGGTTACGATGGGTTCCAACCATGTGAGCACGGGCTCCGACGGTTGGATCGTTACGACCAACGACCACCTGCCCGCCGCGCACTACGAGAACACCGTCGCCATTACCAATGACGGTCCGGTGATTCTCACCACGGATGCCCAAGGTGCTTGGTGTTCGCTCCAAGGCGGAGAAATGTAAAAGTCGCCGCCCCCTGATGCCCAACCTCGCCTTTCAATTTCGAAGGCATGACCCCAAGGTCTATGCCTTCTCATTTCAAGGCGATCTTGGGCATCAGGGAACGGCTTTGTTTTACATTTCAAATGTAACAAGTTCCACTTAGTTGTGGAGCCATTACGAAGTTATTACGATGCGTACATACGTGTTGTAGAATACTCAATCGCTGTCGTTTTCTAGAGAAAGATGATTGCTTGTGAAGAAGGAAGACGCAATTGAGCTCGAGGGTACGGTAAAGGAACCGTTGCCCAACGCCATGTTTAAGGTCGAGCTCGAGAACGGTCATTCGGTTCTGTGCAACATTTCTGGCAAGATCCGAATGAATTACATCCGCATTCTCCCCGGTGACAGGGTTGTCGTGGAGCTTTCCCCGTACGACCTGACCCGCGGCCGCATCACCTATCGCTATAAATAGCGGCACGCATACACGCACTCCTTTTCCGACTGCAGGCTTAGCTCAACCTACGGTCGGATTGTGTGTGAAGACCAGCCATAGTTTTAAACGCCTGCGGCTGGGCGAGTAGATAGTAGGGAAGTAGTTTGAGCGCTACCGAAAGGAAGAACGATGAAGGTACGTCCTTCGGTCAAGAAGATGTGCGATAAGTGCAAAATCATTAGGCGCCATGGCAAGGTCCTCGTCATTTGCGAGAACCCCCGTCATAAGCAGCGTCAGGGTTAAGAGAGGAGACTACGTTGGCCCGTATTAATGGTGTCGACCTCCCGCGTGAGAAGCGCGTTGAGATCGGTCTGACCTACATTTACGGCATCGGCCGCACCACTGCGACGAAGATCTGCGTCGAGTGCAACGTTAACGTGGATACGCGCGTTAAGGACCTCACCGAGGATGAGGTTAACGCCATCCGCGATTATATCGATAAGAACCAGATCATGGTTGAGGGCGACCTCCGCCGTGAGCGCAACCAGAACGTCAAGCGCCTTATGGACATCGGCTGCAACCGCGGCCTTCGTCACCGCAAGGGCCTCCCGGTCCGCGGCCAGCGCACCCACACTAACGCTCGTACCCGCAAGGGCCCGAAGCGTCAGATCGGTGCTAAGAAGAAGAAATAAGGAGCGCTAGATAGATGGCTACTGCTAAGAAGAACGTTCGCGCTGCCCGTCTGAAGCGCGCGGACCGTAAGAACATTTCCGTGGGCCAGGCTCACATTCGTTCTACGTTCAACAACACGATCGTTTCGATCACCGATCCCCAGGGCAACGTCATTTCCTGGAAGTCGGCTGGCCAGGTGGGCTTCAAGGGCTCCCGTAAGTCCACGCCGTTCGCTGCCCAGATGGCTGCCGAGGCTGCTGCCAAGCAGGCCATGGAGCACGGTATGAAGAAGGTTTCCGTCTTCGTCAAGGGCCCCGGCTCCGGTCGTGAGACCGCCATCCGCTCCCTCCAGGCTGCTGGCCTCGAGGTCTCGAGCATCCAGGACAAGACCCCCATTCCGCACAACGGCTGCCGCCCCAAGAAGCGTCGCCGCGTGTAACTGAAAGGATCGTATCAATATGGCAATCGACAGGACTCCTGTTCTTAAGCGCTGCCGTCAGCTCGGGATCGATCCCGCTGAGCTCGGTTACAGCAGCAAGAAGGAATCTATCCGTCAGCCCAAGCGCCGTCGCAAGGAATCTGAGTACGGCATGCAGCTGCGCGAGAAGCAGAAGGTCAAGTTCATCTATGGTGTTCTGGAGAAGCAGTTCCACGGCTACTTCAACAAGGCCCGTAAGATGAACGGCGTCACCGGTGAGAACCTCATGATCATTCTTGAGTCTCGCCTCGACAACGTCGTCTTCCGTCTTGGCTTCGCCCGCACCCGCAAAGAGGCTCGTCAGTCCGTCCGTCACGGTCACTTCACCGTGAACGGCAAGCGCGTGGACATCCCGTCCTACCGCGTCAAGGCCGGCGACGTCGTCGCTGTCGGCGAGAAGTTCCGTGACCTCCTCCCCATCAAGGAGGCCCTGATTTCCTCCGAGCGCTTTGAGGTCCCTGGCTGGCTCGAGGTCGATATCGAGAAGCTGTCTGGTAACGTGCTCGCTCTGCCGACGCGTGAGCAGATCAGCGGTGATATCAACGAGCAGCTCATCGTCGAGCTCTACTCTAAGTAGTCCATCCGGGCTGCTGAGGCTGGAGGTAATACATGTCAGAATTCATTAGGCCTCAGGTTCAGGTCGAAGAGATCAACGAGACGTCTGCTCGTGTCTCCGTCGAGCCGCTCGAGCGTGGCTACGGCGATACGCTGGGTAACTCCCTTCGTCGCGTTCTTCTGTCCTCGCTCGAGGGTGCCGCCGTCGAGGCTATTCAGATCGATGGCGCGCAGCACGAGTTCATGACCATCCCTAACATGGTCGAGGATGTCACCGACATCGTCCTGAATGTCAAGGGTCTTGTCTTCAGGGCTCTCGGCACGACCGACGAGGCGACCGCCACCATTTCGGTTGACGGCCCCTGCGAGGTCACCGGTGCGGACTTCTTTATTCCGTCCGAGTTTGAGCTGGTCAACCCCGAGCAGCACATCGCTACGCTCACCGAGGGTGGCCATCTCACCATGAGCATGCGCATCGGCTATGGCCGCGGCTATGTTTCTGGCGAGGCCAACAAACGCGACAACGATCCCATCGGTGTGATCCACGTCGACTCGCTGTACTCGCCGGTTTCCCGTTGCGCCAAGCTCGTTGAGGCTTGCCGTGTCGGTCAGCACACCGACTACGACCGCCTTGTCCTCGAGATCGAGACCAACGGCTCCATCGCCCCGCGCGACGCCGTGGTCCAGGCTGCCAATATCATTAACCAGCATATGGCTGCCTTTATGAACCTTGCCGAGACCCCCGAGGTCGAGGAGGAGGCTTCGATCTTCGCTCCCGAGGTCACCAACGACAACGCTGAGCTGGACAAGCAGATCGAGGATCTGGACCTTTCCGTCCGTTCTTACAACTGCCTTAAGCGCGCCAGCATTCACTCGGTCCGTCAGCTCGTTGAGTTCTCGGAGAACGATCTGCTCAACATCCGTAACTTCGGTGTTAAGTCGATCGAGGAAGTGAAGGACAAGCTTGAGTCCATGGGCCTGAGCCTGAAGGCTTAATGCTTCGCATATTTGAGGAGAAACTAGACCATGCGTCATAACGTTAAGAAGGGCCTGAAGCTCGGCACCGATGCGAGCCACACCAAGGCCATGAAGAAGAGCCTTGCTAAGGCCCTCTTCGAGAACGACCGCATCAAGACCACCGAGACCCGCGCTAAGGCGCTGCGTTCGGTCGTCGATCCGATCATCACCTGGGCCAAGAAGGGCGACCTGCACTCTCGTCGTCTGGCTATCGCCAAGCTCGGCGATAAGCAGCTCGTTGCCGAGATCTTCGACAAGGCTGCTCAGGGCATGTGGCAGGACCGCAACGGCGGTTACACCCGCATCATGAAGCTCGGTAACCGTAAGGGCGACAACGCTCCTATCGTTATCATGGAGCTCGTCACTGAGCCTTGCACGCCTAAGGCCAAGAAGGCTGCTCCGGCCCCCAAGAAGGCCGCTGCTCCCAAGAAGGTCGAGGCTGTCGAGGAGACCGCTGCCGAGGAGACCGCTGAGTAGACAATCCGTCTGCATAGGCTATATTCGAGGGGTACGTTCGCGTACCCCTCTTTTTTTGTCGCGATACCGTTGCTTGTTTGTTGGGAGCGCCCATGACTGCGCCGTCTGATTTCAATTCGATTTCCGAGCTTGACGCCACGCTCGTATTTCGCGTGGCCTATGATGGTTCGTTGTATAGCGGATTTGCCGTGCAGCCGGGACAGACGACGGTTGCGGGTGAGCTACGTCGAGCTATTGAGACGCTCCTGCGCCGTCCGATCGACCTGACGTGTGCGGGACGTACCGATGCCGGCGTGCATGCGGTGGCACAGTTTATCAGCGTGCCCGTAACGGACGCTGAGTTGGCTTTGACGCGCCGTAGGTGGCTGAGGGCTATGGATGCCCTCCTGCCCAAAGATATCGCCATAAACGAGGTCTACAAGGCCCGTAAAGGCTTTTCTGCACGCTTTGATGCGCGTTCCCGTACGTATACGTACCGTATTGCCGATCGCGACGCGCGCCCTGTGCTTTCGCGCGGTGCGGTGTGGTGGCATCGCTACTCATTGGATGTTGAGGCGATGTCTGCGGCCTGTCCCGCGCTGCTGGGCGAGCAGGACTTCAAGAGCTTTTGCAAGGTGGCGTCTGCTGTGGGCAAGCCCACGCACCGCTGCGTGATGCGTGCCGAGTTTGGCCATGAGGTTGCGTTTGGCGAGGACATCCTGACGTTTACCATCGAGGGCAATGCGTTTCTGCATTCGATGGTCCGCACGATCGTGGGCACGCTTGTCGAGATTGGCATGCATCGCCGTGAACCCGAGTGGATGCGCGAGGTCATCGATGCTTGCGACCGTACCGCTGCGGGCCCCACGGCTCCTGCCTGCGGCCTTACGTTTATGGGCGTGGATTACGATCCCGCCGAGCTTGTCGTGCTCGACTAGGGGAGGGCTCGACGCGTCGTGCGTCGACACCCGTCATCTGTGGGCTGCGCGTGTGCAACATCTGTTCTTGGCGTGCAATACAACCGGTGTCTCATTGCTTTTATTGCCGGGGTGTACCATGAACCACGGTTTGGTTCATTGCTGTCGAGAGGACGGATAACTTGGTTCGACGTGGCTCGCATCCGCGACTTTCGGTGATCCTTGTGGTAGAAGGTTCGCCCAGCTATGCGATGCGTGCGCTCGAGAGTATCCAGAACCAAGACCTCTACGATTTGCAGATTGTCGTTGTCTGCCGCGATGCTGCGCCCGGTGTGCGCCATTCGCTTCAAGTTGCTGCCGACAGAGACATCCATATTGATTTGATTGACGTCGAGGACTCGAAGTGCGGTGCTTGTCTTCGTGCCGGTTTTGCTGCCTCGCGTGGCTCTCAAATCATCGCTATGAACGCCGATGAGTGGTTTGCTCCGCAGTCCCTTTCCAAGATGGTCGATATCGCGTGCGATACTACGGCAGACATAGTGCTCCCCACGGTGTCGCTCGACCGCTATGATGCACATCGAGAGCGCCATTCGCGCGTCTTGGATGCTGCTCATATTTCCATTGATAGCAAATCCTCGATGGTGACCGGGCTGCCCCAGTTGATTTTAGGCGGCTTGGTTGCTCAAGTCTCTGGCGTGATGTATAGCCGTCCGCTGTTTGAAGCATGCCTGTCGCGTGGCAAGGCGTACCGTGCGGTTGAGTTTATGGCTTATGCGCTCTCGCAGGCACGATTCGTGTCCGGCTGCGGCGACGCTTGTTTCCACGCGGCGGCACCTAAGCTTACAGATGCCTTTGATCCCACCATGTATGCCAGGATATCCGATGACACTCGAGCGCTCGACGAGCTTGCGGACTCACTCTCGGAAGCAGATAGCGGTGGTCGGCTCAAGCTGGCAAGCCAAAAGTTCTACTTCGCCGGACTGGTCGCCTGCATCGAGAATTTGTGTCTGAGCCCGCATGGAGTGTCGTCAATCGAGCGTTCCGCCCGCATGCGTGATATGCTCGAGGCGCCTCGAACCCGTCAGATGGTCGCCGCGCTCAAGGATAACCATCGGGGACTCGGTCTGTTGTTTGGGCCGATCGCCAGCGCCAAGCCCGCGCGCTGCGTGATGTGTACGCATCTGGCAGCTTTTCTTAACCGGACGGGCGCAAAAACCGCCTAAACGGCTCATTTCGAAACAAATTTGCATAGAATTGTTTCGAAATGCGTTCTTATACACAAAAGCCTTCAAATAGCGTTAAACTATTCAATCACTGATTGATTGTCTCCGCCATCTTTTGGAGAGAGGGTTTGTATGGCTAAAAAACGCAATGGGCGCCAGGATGCCATTAGAGATATTGTGCGCAATAAGGACGTCCGCACGCAGCGCGTGCTGGTCGATGAGCTCCGCGCTATGGGCTTTGATTGCACGCAGGCGACTGTCTCTCGCGATATTGCCGATATGGGGCTGCGTAAGCTCCCTGAGGGCATCTATGTTCTGGCAGAGGACCTGCACCTGCAGCGTATGGTTTCCGAGCTCGTAACGGGCGTTCTGCGCACCGATAATCTGGTTATGATTAAGGCTCAGCCTGGCACGGCTTCCGGCATCGCCGCCGCTGTTGATGCGGCAGAGCTGCCCGATGTGCTTGGCTCGCTTGCCGGCAACGATACGATTTTGGTTATTGCCCAGACGGCCGAGGACGGCGAGCGTCTCGAGGCGCTGATCAATAAGCTGAGCAATTCTCGCAAGTAGGCGTGCGGGTCGTGCGCTCGGCCCTGCGCGCGCTGACATAGTTGCCTGTAAGGGGGTATCGACGAGGGTCGGTACCCCCTTTTTGTTTGCCGGTATAAAGACCGCCTGCCAGGTCGCTTTAAACTAAAAGGCCCCCGAGCAGTTGAATAAGCTGTTCGGGGGCCTTGTTGCTTATGGCCGGATGATTTCTAGCCGACCGTATCGTCAGGCGTGGGCGAGGGGTCGGGAGTGGGCGTGGGCGTAGGCGTGCCGCCATCGCCGCCGGTCGAACCACCGGTGGAGCCGCCGGTCGAACCACCAGTGGAGCCACCCGTCGAGCCACCGGTCGTACCGGTGCCGCCGGTGGTGTCGCCGCCCGTGGTCTCGGTGGTCTCGGTGGTCGTGGTCGTCGTCGTGGTTTCCTCTTCGTCCTCGTCCTCGTCCTTGTCGTCGTTCTCCGTCTTCTTGGTGTTGTTGGTGCCGTAGAACTTCCAGACGCTGTTGTTCTTGTAGGTGGGAGCCGTTCCGGTCGGGAATTCCTCGCGCCCGGTCCCCGCAAGAACAGTGTTCATAAACTTCTTAAAGACGGGCAGGTTGGTGCTATCGCCCAGCAGGTCCATGCCGTACTTTTGGATGGGAATCTCGCCTGCGGAATAACCGGTCCACAGGGCGCATGCCAGCTGCGGCGTGTAGCCGCAGAACCAAAGGTTGGTGGTGTTGTCAGTGGTGCCCGTCTTGCCGGCATAGGGCTGGTTGACGCTCAGCGCGCCGGCGGCGCCCGTGCCGCTGCCCTGCATGACGCCGGTCAGGACGTCGGTCACTGCCGCGGCCTCGCCGGTGGAGAGCACCTGCGAGGGGTTATCGGTGTGCTGGTACAGCACCGAGCCAGTTCGCGAATCAATCTCGGTGATGGCGATCGGCTGGCGATAGTAACCGCCGTTGGCAAACGTGGCATAGGCCGCGGCCATCTCGAGCGGCGAGATGGAGCCGGTACCGAGCGTCATGACGGGAACGTCCTCGATATTGTCCTTAGATGGATCGATGCCGAGCTTTTTGACGAGGGACATGATCTTGTTATTGCCGATAGCCTCTGCAACCTGGATATAGCCGGTGTTGGAGGAGTATGCCGTCGCCTGCTTGAGCGTGATGGTGCCGTAGCTCTGGTTGGCGTAGTTTTGCACCTTGGTCGTGGTGCCCTTGGCTGTAAGAGGCGAGTTGCAATTGAGGGTGACGTTGGGGTTCATGCCGTTTTGGATGGCAGTGGCCAGCGTAAAGGCCTTAAACGTGGAGCCTACGGGACGCTTGGCCGTGGCGTGGTTCACGTGGTTCTCGTCGGCGTTATAGTCGTAGCCGCCCACCATGCACTTGATGTAGCCGGTCTTGGGGTCGACGACGACCATGCCCATGTCCAGGCCGTCGAGTGAGAGCGTGTCGAGCTGCTCGCGGACGGCATTCTCTGCCACCTGCTGCATCGTGGGGTCGATGGTGGTCTTGACGGTCAGGCCGCCCTTAAAGAGCACGTCGGTCGAGAACTCCTGCTCCAGCAGCTGCTTAACATAGGCGACAAAGTAGGGCTGCGAGTATACGTCGACGCCGCTGCCCGAAATCTCGGTCACGTTGAGGGTGATGGGCTCGGCCTGTGCGGCATCGTGCTCCTCCTGGGTGATGTGGCCCAGGCGCAGCATGTTGTCGAGAACCTTGTTGCGGCGAGACAGTGCCAGGTCGGGGTTGACCGTGGGGTCGTACTGCGAAGGCGAGTTGGGAAGGCCGATGAGCAGCGCGGCTTCGCTCAGGGTGAGGTCGGCGGCGCTCTTGGACAGGTAGGTCTCGGCTGCGGCCTCGATGCCGTAGGCGCCGTGACCGTAATAGATGGTGTTGAGGTACATCATGAGGATCTCGTCTTTGGAGTACATGTCCTCCATCTTGATGGCGATGTAGGCCTCGCGCACCTTACGCTCGATGGTCGAGTCGAACTGCTCCTCCTGCAGAATGGTGTTGCGCACCAGCTGCTGGGTGATAGTCGAGGCGCCTTCGTGCCCGCCGCCGAGGGTTGCCACCGCAGCACGCGCGATACCCCACAGGTCGATACCGCCGTGCTCGTAGAAGCGCTCGTCCTCGACGTCAACGGTACCCTGCAGCACGTAGGGGGAGACCTCGTCCTTGGTGATGGACTTGCGGTTTTGCGTGTAGAAGCTCGCGATCTTGTTGCCGTTGCAGTCGACGATCTCGGTGGGCTCGCTCACCAGATACGCGTTGGCGTCGGTGTAGTCGGGCAGATCGGACAGCCAGCGGTTGACGTTGCCGACCATGCCGATGCCAAATGCCACGCCCGCGATAAGCAAAAAGCCCAAAAACGAGAGCAGGATTATGGGCAGGGCATGCGTCTTTGAACGGCTGCGTCCCTGTCGTTGGCGAGGACCCATATATTGACCTCCAGGTATGTCGTGCCGGACGGTGGATGTGCCGTCGGGGCAGGATGGACATAAGTTATTACACGATAAACCAAACGGGGCGCGCGAGGCCTCGTGTATGCTGGAAGACGGCATTTTTCAGAGTGAATGCATACCTTGGTAAGGAGTTTGTCGATGGCGATTCGGACGATGGGGCCGAGCGGACAATACGAGACAGGATTGGATGCTGCCGGTGCGGCGCTGCCCGAGTTGCTGGCGCCGGCGGGCGGGCTCGACCAGATGCTTGCGGCCATCGCCGCGGGCGCCGATGCCATCTATGCGGGGTTGGGCGGCTTTAACGCCCGTGTGAGCGCCCATGGCTTTACGGATGACGAGTTTGCGCGCGGTTGTGCCGTGGCGCATGCCCATGGCGTGCGTGTGTACGTGACGCTCAACGTGTTCGTGTTTGACGATGAGTTGTCCGACGCGGTGGCGTTGGGGGCTCGTGCACTGGAGTTGGGCGCCGATGCTCTGATTGTCGCCGATGCCGGGTTGGCCTGCGCGCTGCGCGCGGCGATTCCCGGGGTCGAGATTCACCTGTCCACGCAGGCGGGCGCTCATAGCGAGAGCGCCGTGCGGCTTGCCGCCGATGAGCTTGGGGTCGAGCGCGTGACGACGGCACGCGAGCTGACGGTCGACGAGATTGCGGCGCTATGTGCCACGGGCGTGCCCATCGAGGTATTCTGCCACGGTGCGATTTGCATCGGCTATTCGGGGGCGTGCGAGTTCTCGGCCCTGCGGCGTGGGCGCTCGGCGATGCGCGGCGACTGCACGCAGCCGTGCCGTTTGGCGTACGACCTGGTGGACGAGGCTGGACAGAGCGTTGTCGCCGTCGAGGGAGATCGCCTGCTGTGCCCGCGTGACTATCTGGGTATTGCGCATCTGCCCGAGCTTGTAGATGCCGGCGTGGCGTCGCTCAAGATCGAGGGGCGCATGAAGAACCCTGATTACGTATTCAACGTGGTGCGGGTGTGGCGCCGGGCACTCGATATGCTGTGCGACGGCGCGTGGGACCCCGGTGCCGTGGAAGAGCTCGAGCGCGAGCTGGGAAGGTCGTTTAACCGTGGGTTTACCGATGCGTACCTGCGAGGACGTTCGGGTGCCGAGCTTATGAGCTTTGAGCGTGCGATCAACCAAGGTGTGCGCGTGGGACGCCTGGTGGCCGTTGGCCACGAAGAGGTGACCGTTGAGCTCGATGCCGCCGTGGCGGCGGGTGACACGCTCGAGATTCGGTTCTATCCGGGTGCCGACGCGCGTCCCGATGTGCCCAAGCGCTGGCCGCAGGTGCCCTGTCCGGTGGATGCCGCGGCGGGGGAGCGCGTCGTCGTGCATTGCAAGCGTAAGGTTGACACGGGCTGCGAGGTGTACCTGATTCGCAGCGCCGGCGTGTTGGATCAGACGGCGGCGGTGTTGGAGCGCATGCGGGCCGAGGCGGATGCGATTGCGCCCGTTGCGCGTGCCGTTGAGGTACTGCCCTTTGAGGGCGTTACGGTGGATGGCGGTGCGTCGACGGAGTTGGTGGAGTGCGCGGTTCCCGCTCGCATGGTTTTTGCTTGGCAGCTGATGGATGCCGACCCGCGCGGAGAACTCGATTTGTCCGACGCTGTTGTGGTGCTTGACGAGGTGTGCCGCACGTGTGACGCTGACTGGACCCGCTCACTGATGCAGCGTGCCGGGCGCGTTGTCTGCCGCAACCTGGGACAGGTGGTGATCGCTCGCGAGCTGGGCGTGACGTTTGACGTGGCGGCGCCGGTGTTCTGCGCGAATCGGGCCACGCTTACCTGGCTGCGCGGACTCGGTGCGGGGCGGGTGTACTTGCCGGCCGAGTTGCTCGGCAATGATGCGGAGCGTATTGCCGAACTGGCTGCTGAACCCGGCGTCTGGGGTCCGGTCGACGCCGACCGTCCCGAGCTTATGGTGTGCGAGCACTGCCTGCTGACCGCCGAGGGCGTCTGCGCTACCGATGCGACGGGACAGGTCCGTTGCCGCGACTGCTTGCGCCGTCGGCAGGTACGCTATCTGGTCGAGCGTGACGGTACACGTTTGCCAGTTGCCATTGACGCATGCGGCAGGACGAGGATTTTCCTGTCGTAGGTGCCGCGTCGCGTCAGTTTGTTATCATATGAGAGTTTATGGACTTCCAGCACCGCCGTATCCGGTGAGGGTGCTATAGCAAAAGGAGGATACCCAATGCTGTCTGTTGACGAGCAAATGCGTATCATCACCTCGGGCGCCGCGCAGATCGTTCCCGAGGCCGACCTTCGCAAGAAGCTTGAGAAGGGCGAGCCCCTCAACATCAAGCTCGGCGTCGACCCCACCAGCCCCGACCTGCACCTGGGCCATGCCGTGCCGCTGCGCAAGATGCGCCAGTTCCAGGACCTGGGCCACAACGTCACCCTCATCATCGGCAACGGCACCGCGCTGATCGGCGATCCCTCGGGCAAGAACTCCACGCGTCCGCAGCTTTCGCAGGAGCAGATCGAGGCCAACGCCGAGACCTACGTGAGCCAGGCCATGAAGATCCTGGACCCCGAGAAGACCACCATCGTGCACAACGGCGATTGGATCCTTTCGATGGATCTGGCCGGCCTGCTGCAGGTGTGCTCCAAGTTCACCGTCGCCCGCATTCTTGAGCGCGACGACTTTACCAAGCGCTACCAGTCTCAGACGCCGATCGCCCTGCATGAGTTCCTGTATCCCGTGATGCAGGCTTTCGACTCTGTGCAGATCAAGGCCGACGTGGAGATGGGCGGCACCGATCAGCTCTTCAACCTGCTCGCCGGCCGCGAGCTCATGGAGAAGATGGGTATGGAGCCGCAGATTGCGCTCACCATGCCGCTGCTCGAGGGCACCGACGGCGTGCGCAAGATGTCCAAGTCCTATGGTAACTACATCGGCCTGACCGACGCTCCCAAGGACATGTTCGGCAAGACCATGTCCATCCCCGACGAGATGATCGGCAAGTACTATCGTCTGGCCAGCTCGCTCACCCCTGCCGAGGTCGACAAGATCGACGCCGCCCTGGCCGATGGCTCCGCCGACCCCTACGAGCTCAAGCGCGCTCTGGGCCGCGACCTGTGCGACACCTACCACGGTGCCGGCGCCGGCGACGAGGCTCAGGCCGAGTTCGACCGCGTGTTCAAGGAGGGCCAGCTCGCCGACTTCCCCGAGAAGCATGCCGAGCTGACTGTCAATGACGAGGGCCAGATTTACCTCGCCGGTCTGCTCAAGGACCTGGGTCTTTCGGCCAGCGCCGGCCAGGCCCGCCGCGATATCGACGGCGGCGGCGTCAAAATCAACGGCAAGGCCGTGGCTCCCAAGAGCTACAACATCGATCCGAGCGCCCTCAAGCTAGGCGATACCCTCTCCGTGGGCAAGCGCAAGGGCTTCAAATTGATTTAGTTCCGCCGTTCTACCGAACGGCGGACCGGCCGACGCTGCGCGGGCCGCATTTGGACAATCTGACGTTCAACTTCAAGGGCGCGACCAGAAGGTCAGCGCCCTTTCGTTTCACGTCACCTTGTCTCAAATGCGGCCCGCTCGCTGTCGTTGCCAAAACATCGGCGCTTCCGTTGTTGGCACTTGGGGACGTTCCTTTTGTGCCGGCACTTTGGGACACTCTTTGCCATTGGTGCAAAGTAACCTGCCCCCATTGCGCTGAGCGGCGTGTGCCGTTAAGCGGAGGGGCGTATTGTTGGCCCATCGTTTGGGCATACAATGGCTATTAGCTTACTGCGGTGAAGGCCTGTCCGCTCCGCAGCTGTTTTCTACGGTTAAAGGAGTATGTATGTCCGTTGAGGTCATGAGGTCTGTGATCGATGCTGCCGAGGGGCGCGTGCCCGTCGACACGCTGTTTACCAATGCGCAGATCGTCGACGTGTATGGCCAGCGTGTGGCGCCCGGTAGCGTTGCCGTCAAGGACGGTGTGATCGTCGGCGTGCTCTACGATGGTCGCGACGATGCTGCTGGCACCTACGAGGCAACTGAGGTCATCGACTGCCAGGGTCGCTATCTCGCTCCCGGTTTTATTGACGGGCATCTGCATATCGAGTCTTCGAACATCCGCCCCGCCGAGTATGCTCGCATGGCCGCGACGCGCGGTACTACCACCGCCATTGCCGACAGCCACGAGATTGCCAATGTTGCCGGTCTCGACGGCTTGCGCTTTATGATCGAGGACGGCCGCCGCGCACCCATCTCCATCAAGTACATGATGCCTTCGTGCGTGCCCGCGCTGCCCGACGAGCAGGCCGGTGCCGTTATTTCGGCTGCCGATATGCAGGCGTTTTTTGCCGAGCATCCAGGCGATGTCTTTGGTCTGGGCGAAATGATGAACCTGCCGGGCGTCTTTATGGCCGACCCCGAGACCTGTGCTCGCATCGATGCTGCCAACCAGACGCCGTCCAAGCAGGTCGACGGCCATGCGCCGCTCGTTGCCGGTAAGGACCTCAACGCCTATGCCGCAGCGGGCATTATCGCCGACCACGAGTCGACGATTCCCGAGGAGGCGCTCGACAAGCTATCCCGCGGCATGTATGTGATGCTGCGTGAGGGCACGTGCAGCCACGACCTGGCCAATTTGTCCCCGATGCTGCTGGAGAATCCCGCGCGCGCCCGCCGCTGCTGTTTTGCGACTGACGACCGTGCTCCCTCCGATGCGCTTTCGACCGGTATGATCGACAACGCCTGCCGCGTGGCTATCGAGGCCGGTATTGACCCCGTGGTTGCCATCTCTATGGCGTCCCTTTCTACGGCCGAGGCGTTTGGTCTGGACCACGGTTGTCGCGACCCGCACGAGCCCCGCGGCACAATCGCCCCGGGCAAGCGCGCTGACCTGCTGTTGCTCGATGACCTGACGTTTGCTGAGGCTCCGCATCGCGTATATGCCGCCGGTGCCCTGGTGGCGCAGGACGGCACCTTTGTGGGCGAGATTGCACCCGAGATGGCCGAGGTTGCGGCCCTTGCCGATGAGCTGCGTGCTTCCGTTAAACTGCCGAAGCTATCGCTCGACGTGTTCGACTATGCCTTTAAGCCGGGCGAGGCTGTGATTGACGTGGTGCCGGGTAAGGCCATCACGGGTATGGTTCGTCCTGAGACTGACGAGGACTTGCGCCGCATTATGCTGATTGAGCGCCATGGCCGTGGCGTGTCGCTGCAGGCCGAGGGCGCCGACGGCGACGGCCCCGCGGGTCTGGGCTTGGTCGGCAAGCATATCGGCCGTGGTTGGGTGCGCGGCTTTACCATCACGGGCGGCGCCATTGCCTCCACGATCGGCCACGACTCGCACAACGTGTGCGTGGTGGGCGACAATGCGGCGGATATGATGGCTGCCGTTGAGGCCGTGGGCCAGGGCGGCCACGTGCTGGTGCGCAACGGCGAGGTCGTGGCGCGCATTCCGCTGGCGCTCGGCGGCCTGATGAGCGAGGGCGCTGCCGAAGACGTTGCGGCGCAGCACGACGACTTTATGGTCAAGGCGCGCGCCATGGGTATTGAGCCGCCGCTCGACCCCATCATGGGCATCATCTTCCTGCCCCTGCCGGTCATCCCGACGCTCCGCATCCGCCCCGAGGGCATGTTCGACGTCACAACCTTCACCTACGCCGACTAGTCATCGGGGACGTTTTTAAACGACTGGCCGTCGGGGTGGCGTGTCGCCTGACGCCGCGACCGTAGGGCCTCTGGCGCGCGTGAGCTATTTGCCAGGTCCTTGTAACGTTTGCGTCCGCGGAGTCTTATTTGAGCTCCCTTTGGGTACGGTGATTTTGGATATACATCCGATTCCATCAAGCCCGAAGGGAGCTTTTCTATGTTTAAACTGATTGCATCCGATATGGACGGCACACTGCTTGACGAAAACGGCCAGGTACCTCCCGAGACCTACGAACTGATTCTGGCGCTACACGAGCATGGCGTGCATTTCGCCGCATCGTCAGGTCGTCGCTACGATCGCCTGTGCGAGTTCTTTGCGCCCGTTCGCGACAAGATGGACTTTGTCGCCGCTAACGGCGCCCAGGTCTACGCCGACGGTAAGATGGTAGACCGTGAGGTGTATTCCCACCTGGCGATTCGAAGGCTCGCCCAGGCCGTCAGGACATTTCCCAATCTGCATCTTGCGCTATTTGATCGAACCAAGTCCTTCCTGCTCGATGACGAGTGCAAGTTCGTGCGTGAGGTCGATAAGGACCTTCCCAATGCCGAGCGCATTTGGGAGCTGCCCGATCCCAGCGTAAATATCATCAAGGCGAGTATCTTTTGCGATGACTGTGCCGTTATGGACAGTGCCTACGTACTGCAGCGCGAGCTTGGCCAGCTCTTTACCTTTGCGCCTTCTGGAAACGCATGGATCGATGCCATGCAGCCCGGTGTGTCGAAAGCCTCAGGAATCGAGCAGCTCATGGAGCACTATGGCGTCGAACGCGACGAGGTCATGGCGTTTGGCGACTCGATGAACGACTACGAGATCATTCGCTTTGTCGGCACGGGCTGCGCGATGGAAAATGCGCGCCCCGCGCTCAAGGCGGTGGCCGATCGCGTGGTGGGTTGTAACCGTGACCACGCCGTCCAACGTGAGCTCCGTCGCGTGCTGGAGAGTTTCTCCTAATCCGGCAGATGGGGACGTTCTTTTTCTGCCGGCAGTGGGGGACAGTCCTTGCAGCTTTTTCGCGAAGACTGTCCCCAACGACTAGTCGTTTAAGAACGTCCCCAATGACTACCCAACGACTAAGCGAGGGCGGCCATGATGGTGCGGGCGACGCCGTCGTGGTCGTTATCGTATTCGGTGATGGCGTCGGCGGCCTCGCGATCTTCGGGCTCGGCGTTGATCATGGCCATGCCGTGGCCCGCTGCCTGTAGCATGGGGATGTCGTTGATGTTGTCGCCGAACGCCCAGGCGTCGGCGAGACGCTCGCCCAGGTGCTCGCATAACCACGTGAGGGCCGTCCCCTTGGTGGCGCCCTCACCCATGACCTCGATATTCATGGCGTACGAACGCGTGACCTCAATGCCTCCGAGCGTGTCGAGCTCTGCTGCGATGGCGTCGCGATCGGCCGGGTCGTGCCAGTACATGGCGATGCGTTCGAGCGTCTCGACCTCGTCGATCTTGCTGTCGATATCCATGTCGATCGGTGTTCGTGTGCGCTTGAGCGAAGCCGCGATGTGGGGGTCGCCGCCACAGAACTCATCCAGACGCCCGTATAGCGAGCGGGGGAGGAAGCACTGCCCATCCGCGAAGATATCGAAGGTCACATCGTGGCCGGCGGCAATGCGATGGATGCGGTGGGCAATGCCACGGTCGAGCGGACGGCTCAAGATGCACGTGGCGCGCGAGGCGTCGGTGGGCGTATCCTCGTCGAGCTGCCAGACGCTGGCGCCGTTGGCACAGACCGCGTAGTGCACGGCGGGATGGGCGAGAATGGGCTCAAAGATGCCCGACAGTGGACGTCCCGTGCAGGGAACAAACTCGATGCCACGACGTGCGAGCTCGTCGAGCATTGCCCAGGTGGCATCGCTCATCTGCTTATCGCTCGTCAGCAGCGTCCCATCCATATCGGAAAACACAATCATTCGTTGCGATCCTTTCTACTGGCATAAAAAGCGTGGCCGAGGGCTTGGGTCCCTGACCACGCTCGAGTTCTATAACGGTCCGCGTCCTAGCGGTCGGCGAGCGGCTTGTACTCCAGCGGCTCGATCACCGGACGATAGGCGGGGCGGATGATACGGTGCGCGCAGAAGAGCTCTTCCATGCGGTGCGCCGACCAGCCGGCCATGCGGGCGACGGCGAATAGCGGCGTAAAGAGCGTCTCGGGCACGCCGAGCATCTTGTAGATAAAGCCCGTGTACAGGTCGATGTTGGCGCAGATGGGCTTGGTCATGCCGTGGTCGCGCATCACCTGCGGTGCCAGGCGCTCGATGCGCTCGATGAGCGCGAACTCCTCGCCCAAGTCCTTCTTGGCGGCAAGCGTGCGCGCGTAACGGCGGCACACCTCGGCGCGCGGGTCACTGAGCGTATAGACGGCGTGGCCCATACCGTAGATGAGGCCCGTGCCGTCGAAAGCCTGCTTGTCGAGGATCTTGCCCAGGTAGGCTGCGACCTCGTCCTCGTCCTCCCAATTGGAAACATGCGCACGGATGTCCTCGTGCATGGACACGACCTTGGCGTTGGCGCCGCCGTGGCGCGGGCCCTTGAGCGAGCCGATAGCCGCGGCGTAGGCGGAATACGGGTCGGTGGCCGAGGAGGACAGCACGCGGCAAGCAAACGTGGAGTTGTTGCCGCCACCGTGCTCGGCATGCAGCATGAGCATCACGTCGAGCAGCATGGCTTCGTCGCGGGTGAATGCCATGCCGCCGCGCAACACCTGCAGGATAGTCTCGGCGGTGGAGAGGCCGGGTGTGGGGTGCGGTACATGAACCTCGGAGCCGCGGCGCTTGGCGACCGAGGCCATATGCGCGAAGGCGGCGATGCGGGGGAGACGGGCGAGCATGGA
>CABUWA010000011.1 GCA_902495085.1 uncultured Collinsella sp.
AGGCGGCCTGCGCGGCGGCGCGGGCGACATCCTCGGCGGCGACACCGCTCGCGGACAGCGAGGCGGCAGTGCGGTCGGACGTGGCGACGAAGCTCTTGTGCTCCACACCTTCAAGAATCCGCTCGTCGGTCATGGTCTCGTCGGCCATGGAATACCTCTTTCTAGACAGCCCGAGCTAGCGTAGCTGGGCGTAATGGTTGTAAATCGAAATAGCCGTGGGATAAAGATAGCGCCCGGACTGGATCACATAGACCAGACCCTGCGCAAAACAGGAGAAGAACAACTCATCGAGCGTCGACTCCCCCACCATCTTGCGCAGCGCATGCGCATAGTCGCCGTGGCGGTTGGGCTCGATGGCATCGGCCACAAAGACCACCATATCGAGCGGCGTCATGTCACAGGCACCCACGGTGTGACGGTCGACAGCCTGGAAAACGGCCGGCGTCAACTCGGGGAAAAGCTGCGGAAGCTCATAGGCGGCAACAGGGCCATGCAAAAGCGGCGTCGCGGCGGAAGGAGAGCCGGCAATCTTAATGCCGTAATGCAGAGCGCGCGTGACCAGCTCGTCGTCGGAGAGCACTTTATCCCAGTCGTGGATCAGGCCGGCGGCAGCGGCATCAAAGCGGTCAACGCCGTAGACCTCGGCCAGATGAAGTGCGGTCTCGGCAACACCCAGCGAATGCACATAGCGCTTGCGCTTATCCTTCATGCGAACATCGAGCAGCTCTTGAATGCGCTTGAGCAGCGCGCGCTCATCGCCCTCAAACTGATCCTCTACCGACAACGTAGACCCCCATCAATCAAAATCGTCTTGCCCAAGATCGGCATACAGGCCGCGTTTACGGATATAGCCGAGCACGGACTCGCTCGTAAGATAGCGCACGCTCATGCCGCGGGCAACCCGCTTGCGAATGTTGGTCGAGCTAATCGCCAACGCCGGAATCTGGATATAGCGCACGTCGAATGGCAACCCCGATTCCTTAATCCGCGCCCGGGCCGTATCGATGTCAAAGCCGGGACGTGTCGCAGCAATAAAGGTTGCCAGTTCGGCAATCTCATCAGCATTGTGCCAGGTCACGATATCGATAATCGCGTCGGCGCCCGTAATAAAGTAGAGCTTTACCTGAGGCGGGTAAAAGTCGCGAAGGGCATGAAGCGTATCGGCCGTATAGGTTACGCCCGGGCGGTCGATCTCGAACCGGCTCGCCAAAAAGGCCGGGTTCGCGGCGGTGGCGAGGACCGTCATGGCATAACGGTCCTCGGCAGGCGTCACCGGCTTGTCAAGCTTAAAGGCAGGAGAGCCCGCCGGCATAAAGAGCACAGCGTCCAAGTCGAGCGACTCGCGCGCCTGCTCGGCGGTCACCAGGTGCCCGTAATGGATGGGATCAAAGGTGCCACCCATAATGCCGAGCCTAAACTCCTGCCCGTCCTCTAGAGGAAGCTCGGGCAAACCGATTCCACCGCGCAGCGACATGGCTTACTCGCCCTCCGGGGTCTCGACATCGTCCACGACTTCTGCCGCATCGACAACCTCGACGCCTTCGTCCGCAGCATCGGCTACGTCAAAGACCTCAACGGCAACGTCCTCGCCAGCATCCTCGAGCTCCTCGTACTCCGAGAAGTCCTCGGCGCCCTCAAAGTCAAAGGTGCGCTGGCAAATGCGAACCTCGTCGCCCGCACGGCAACCGGCCTTCTCGAGCGCGTCGTCAACACCCATACGCGCAAACTTATGCTGCAGGTAAATGACGGCTTCCTCATTTTCCCAGTCGGTCTGAATGACCATGCGCTCGATGGCACGACCGACCACGCGGAAGGCACCGGGCTCTTCCTGGACAATGCGGAAACGCTTCTCACGCTGCAGGCGGCGGCGCTCCCACTCATCGTCGCGCAGGTCGACCGGTTCATCGGAGACCGCCAGCTCGGCGCGGAGCTTGGCCACCTGCTCACCTACGGCAAGCATCAACGTATTGAGACCGGCGCCCGTCACGGCAGACACGGCAAAGAACATATGTCCATCGTCGAGCGCTGCGCGCTTGAGGTCGGCAATCTTGTCGGCCGTGCCCGGCGCGTCGCACTTGTTGGCGACAACGATCTGCGGACGCTCCGAAAGCTCGGCGCCATACTGCTCGAGCTCGCGGTTGATGATGCGATAGTCCTCAACCGGATCGCGATCCTCAAAACCGCCCGTCATGTCGACGACATGCATGATCAGGGCCGTACGCTCAATGTGGCGCAGGAACTGGTGACCCAGGCCCTTGCCCTCGCTCGCGCCCTCGATAAGACCGGGGACGTCGGCAACGACGTAAGAATATTCGCCGGCACGCACCATGCCGAGGTTCGGCACGAGCGTAGTAAACGGGTAGTCGGCAATCTTGGGGCGGGCGGCACTCATGCGCGCAATGAGCGATGACTTACCTACCGAGGGAAAGCCCACGAGCGCGGCATCGGCCATGAGCTTCATCTCAAGCTCAATCCAGTGCTCCTCGGCCGGCTCGCCTAGCTGGGCAAAGGCCGGAGCGCGGCGTACCGACGTCACAAAGTGCGTGTTGCCCAGACCGCCGGCACCGCCGGGCGCCACGACGACGCGCTCGCCGTCGTGCACCAGGTCGGCAATCTCGAACATCGGGGTCTGCGTCTCGGGGTCGAGCTCGCGTACCACGGTACCCATAGGGACCTTGAGAATCAGGTCCTCGCCGCTCTTACCGTTACGACGGGCACCCTGCCCGTGCGTGCCACGCTCGGCGCGGAAGTGATGCTTAAAGCGGTAATCGATCAGCGAAGACAGCTGAGCATCGGCCTGGATGACGACATTGCCGCCACGACCGCCGTCGCCGCCATCGGGGCCGCCCTTGGGGACAAATGCCTCGCGCCTAAACGACATGCATCCGGCTCCGCCGTCGCCGCCGCACACGTTAATGCGGCTGATATCGGTGAACTGTGACAACAGAATCGCCTCCTACAAAAAAGAGGGAGACCCTTGAATCCTAAAACTCAAGTGCCTCCCACATATGTGCTCTATGAAGGGTGAATTACGCGTTCGCGAGCGGGCGTACGCTGACCCTGTGCTTGATACCCTTGTGGAACTCAACGGTACCGTCGACCAGCGCGAACAGCGTGTCGTCCTTGCCACGGCCAACGTTCTCACCCGGGTGGATGTGAGTGCCGTGCTGACGGACGAGAATCGTGCCCGTGGTTACCGTCTGGCCGGCATAGCGCTTCGTGCCAAGGCGCTGACCGCGGGAGTCACGGCCATTACGGGAGGAACCGAGTCCTTTTTTGTGTGCCATTGTGTATACCTACTCTTTCGTTACGAGTGTAATCTACTCGGCGACGGGAGCCTCGGCAACAGCCTCGGCCTCTGCCTTGACAGCCTTCTTGGCGCGGGACGTAGCCTGGACCTTCACGATCTTCAGCTTGGTGAGCTGCTGACGGTGACCCTTCAGACGACGATAGCGCTTACGCTTGTGGAACTTGAAGACCAGCTGCTTCTCGCCCTTGAACTGCTCAACGATCTGAGCGGTAACCTTGGCCTTGGCCAGCTTGTCGGGATCGGTGACGATCTTCTTACCATCGTTGAGGAAGATGACCGGCAGGGTGATCTTGTCGCCCTCATTGCCCTCGATCTTCTCGACGGTGATGACATCGTCGGTGGCGACCTTGTACTGCTTGCCGCCCGTGTTAACGATTGCGTACATGTTTACTTGCCCTTCATGCATCAGTTAGTGCAACAGCCGAATATAGTAGCAGGCGAAAATACCCCCGTCAACGAGTATGTGGAGCAAATCCACAAGTTCGCACAGGTATGGGGCTGACGAGTCGGCCCTCGTCGTCCTCGCATGCTTGATTCTGACGCTCGACATCGTAGGAGCAGATGGTCACGAGGTCTTGCATACCGGTGGAAACAATAGGTGCATCCACGCCCGGGGTCAAGCCCTGCAACAAAACATCAGCAGCGGAAAGCAAAATTTCCGGACGCATGGAGCCCTCGTTGTCGGCATGGGTGTCGAGCATGAGCACTAAATGGTCCGGGCGCTCCCCCGCCGTGAGCTCATAGCCAACGAGCGTGTGATCCAAATCCAAGCGCTTGCTCTTTTTGCCGCGTGCGTAGTCGATGCCATGGTCCGCGCGCAGCGTGTCGATCGCACGACGCACCTCGTCGGCGCTTACGGGCGCCTCGGGATCCAAGTGCAGATCGATGCGATACGACAGGCGCGCGAGCTGCGCCGTCAATGCCGGCGTGCGCACGTCGATGTACGCCGCCTCGATGGGCGCCAGATCGGCCGGAGACGCCGCAGCCAGGCGCCCAAACGCCTCGTCGAGCGCCACGAACTCGGTCATAAACAGGTCATACCACTCGCAGGTCGACGACGTACCCACCGGTAGCGCCGAAGAGAAGCCCACGCGCATGTGCGGAGAAAAGCCCTGCGTGACGGCATAGGGAAGTCCCGCACGGCGCACGATGCGCTCAATGGTATGGATCACTTCGAGATGGCCCAGGTACTTAAGGCGATCGCGCTTGCCATAGCGAACACGAAGTCTAAAGAGCGAGGGGTTGTCGGTCAGGCGCTCACTCATACGCGATCACCCATCAATACATTCTTGGCGTGGAGCGTGGGGCAGATCCCGCAGCCGGTGCACGACGTGCGGGTGCAGTCGGGAGTCGTGACGCCCTCGAGCGAGCGACGGTACTCGCGCTCGAGGAAGCCGCGCGTACAGCCAGGGCTCACATGCTCCCACGGCAGGCGCCAATCCAACTCGTAGGGCAGGTGCACGAGCTCATTGAGGTCGATGCCGTTTTTGGCAGCAGCTTCCTTCCAGTTATCGAGCGAGAAATGCTCTACCCAGGCGTCAAAGCGAGAGCCCGAGCGCCAAGCGTCGATGATGACGGGCGTCATGTCACGACCGGCGCGGGACAGCGCAGCCTCGATGAGCGAGGTCTCGGCATCGTGGTAATGCACACGGACGGCACGGTTGCGAACGCTCGTGATAAGCAGCTTCTGGCGACGCTTGACGTCGTCGTAGTCGAGCTGCGGGCACCACTGGAACGGCGTGGCAGCCTTGGGGATAAAGACCGAAACCGAGATGGACACCGAGATCGAGCCGCGACGAGCCTTGGGCACCACGGAACGACCGAGCTCCAGCACGTGATCGGCCAGATTGGCGATGGCCACGATATCCTCGTCGCGCTCGCCGGGAAGGCCCATCATAAAGTAGAGCTTCATGCGGTTCCAGCCGGCCTCGAAGGCTGCCTTGGCCGCACGGTCCAGGTCCTCCTCGGTCACGTTTTTGTTAATGATGTCGCGCATGCGCTGGCTGCCGGCCTCGGGCGCGAACGTCAGGCCGCCCTTCTTTTCGCCGGCGACCGATTCGGCCATATCCACGCCAAACGAATCCAGGCGCTGCGACGGAATAGACACGCGAATACCCGTATCCTCCAGGCGACGGTTGAGTCTGCCGAGCACGTTGCGAATGCAGGAGTGGTCGGTCGTGGAGAGCGAGGTCAGCGACACCTCGTCATAACCAGTCTTTTCCAGACCCTGAATCACCGACGAGACGATCTGGCCGGCCGAGCGCTCGCGCACCGGGCGATACGTCATGCCGGCCTGACAAAAACGACAGCCGCGGGCGCAGCCGCGAAGGATCTCGATAGACAGGCGGTCGTGGACCAGCTGCGCATAGGGTACGCACGACTGCGACAGCGGATTCGTGGCGCCGAAATCCTCGACGACGCGCTTGTAGACAACGGTCGGCGCATCCTTGCCCTCACGCGGCACGGTGTAGCCATGCGGCGAGCAGGGCTCGTCGTGACGAACCTCATAGAGCGACGGCACGTAGTTGCCGGCAATGGATGCAAGCTGCTCAACAATCTGCGCGCGCGGGACTCCTTCGTCACGCAGGCGGCGATGCAGCTGGCAGGTCTCGAGCAGAGATTCCTCGCCCTCGCCGATGAGGATGGCATCGAAGAAGGCCGCGTACGGCTCGGGGTTGTACACCGAAGGACCACCGGCGATGATAATGGGGTCGTCCTCGGTGCGGTCGGCCGCCAACAGCGGAATGCCAGCGAGGTCGAGAGCCTCGAGGAAGTTCGTCACCGCCATCTCGTGCGGCACATGCAGACCGACGATATCAAACGAAGCGACCGGCGCAGCACCTTCGAGCGACAGCAGAGGAATACCCGCCTCGCGCATGGCGTCACCCATATCGGGCCACGGCACATAGCCGCGCTCGCAGGAGATGCCCTCGGCCTGGTTAAGGATGTTGTAGAGGATGGCGATGCCCTGGTTGGGCAGACCGACCTCGTACACATCCGGGTAGATCAGGCAGCAACGGTAGTCGGCATCGGCCTTGGAAAGCGTGCCCCACTCGTGATCGATATAGCGGCTCGGCTTCTCGACCTTGGCGAGCAACGGCTCAATTAAATGAAAACAATCTTGGTATGCAACGCGCAACGGAAAACCCCTAAGCAGCGAGATCTGATGCGTCCTGATAGGACGCCATAGGACGGGTAGCGCCCGCGACCGTGGTCACCAGATCGCGAACGCGGGAGAACGTGGCAGTGACCACCTCGTTGGCACGACTGTAGTCGACATCGCGCTCGTAGAGCGAAACGAGCGCACGGCCCATGCCATAGGTGCCCGCGGCAGCAGTGAGCGCCTTGACGGCAAACCCAATATGCGGCGTCTGCTTCACCAATGCGCGGGTGACGGCGCGAATCACCAGACCGCCGAGGAGCACGCCCGCGACCTCGTAGCCGCGCTCAGGCTTAATGCCGCGTCCAAAGACGGCAGCGAGCTCAAAGAGCATGCCCACCTGCGCCAGCGCCATAACGGGATAATCGGCGCCAGGCAAAAACACCAGCGCACCGGTCGCCATATTGGTGAGCGCGCACGAGGTGATGATACGATTGGCCGCCGCGATGCGCATGAAGGCAAAGTTCGCCGCAAAAGCCGTTTCCTTGTCGGTGCGATCGAGAATCCAGCGGGCAAGCGTCTCGAGCAGATACGTCTTATCGGTTGCCGCTACCACGCCGAGCATGGGCGTGGACTCCTCGATAAACGGCACCTCCACAGCAGACTCGGCAAGCACGCACACGGGCGCGCCGGCGATCACGAGCTCCTGCACGGCACTCTCCAAGCGGTCGGAACCACACGAGAGCACCAGCACCACATCGGTATCGGTCTTTGGAGCAATTCGCTCCTCCCCCAGACGCTCGACGCGCACAATGCCCGAGGTCGTCTGCGGCACAAAGGCGTCACGCACCGTCTCGGCCAGAAAGCGCGAGGCGGACGAATCCAGATAGACCGAGACGCGCACCGGCGTATCGGAATCCTTCTTAACGGACGCGCCCATCTTAAAAGCGCGGGTCAGCTTATCTACGGGAATTATCATAGCAAACCCCTCCAGCGGTTACGCGGCGCCCGAACGATGCCGCCATATGGATTGTACGATACCCACCGTCAGCAGCTGAATCATCATCGAAGACGAACCGAAGCTAATAAACGGTAGCGGAATACCGGTAATCGGCATCATGCCGATGCACATGCCGATGTTTTCGAAAGTCTGGAACGCCCACATGCCAACGATGCCCACACACGAAAGACGCAAAAACAGCGACTCGCACTTAAAGGCGACGCGAATCGTCGAAAAGATCAGCAGCACGTAGAGGCACAGGAGCAAAAAGGAACCGCAAAAGCCAAAGGTCTCGGACAGGAAGGCGAAGACGAAGTCGGTGTGGAACTCAGGCAGAAAGCCGCCGGCCGACTGCGTCGCATGCCCCAGGCCCTTACCAAAGAAGCCGCCCGAGCCAACGGCGATAAGCGACTGCTGCAGGTTGTAGGCATCGTCCGAATCGGCATTATCGGGGTCGATAAAGACCGTCAGACGGTTCATCTGATACTGCTTGATGAGCACATCGTGGCCGAGCAACGAATCAAAGACCGAATCAAGCGCCAGGACGAGGGCCACCAGGCCCACGAGCAGGGCCAGGGTCGACAGCACCCATTCGCGGCGTGCACCGCTCATACAAATGACGATGGCGCCCGAAACCAGCACGACCAGGCCCGAGCCCAGGTCACCCATGGCAACGACGGCCAAAAACGGAATGGACAGCATGCCGCAGAGCTTGACGTAGTCGCGAACGGTATCGATGCGACCGTTATACTGCGAGCCAAGCGTAGCAATAAAGAAGATGGTGATGAGCTTGGCAAGCTCAACCGGCTGGAACGTCAAGCCGATACCGGGAATCTTGATCCAGCCCGTCATGCCCAGACCGCCCGTATAGGACAGACCCGGAATCTTGGGCGAGAAGATCACGATCAGGTCGATGACGAGCAACGCCGTCGAGAAATTGGAAATACCGCGCAGGTCGGAGCGCCAGACCAGCACCGCCAGCACCGTGCCGATGCCAATTCCCAGCAAATGGCGCGAGAACGAAGCATCGGCCTTAAACTGCGAAGCCGACCAGATAATGATGGCACCGTAGGCGACGAGCGCCACAGTAGCCACGAGCACACCGATATGCACCTTTTGGCGAAACGTGCCGCGCGAGGCCGAAAGTTGCTTGTTGACGCGGTCCAGGCTGCTGCGAGAGCCGGTCTTGGTTGAACGGAACAGATCCGCCGGAGAAAAATCCATCGCAACCTCCTATCGAACCGAAGAATCGCCCGAGGCCGAAGAGGTATCGGGCTCGTCATAAATCACGCCGAGCACGTCGCGCACGACATGCATCGCGGTATCTGAGCCACCGCCGCCCTGTTCCAGGACAGTAGCGATGACATACTTAGGATCATCGGCCGGTGCATAGGCGCAGAACCACGCGTATTCGTCCTCGCCGCTTTTCTCGCCCGTGCCCGACTTGCCGTATACCTGCGGCGTCAGGGTGCCAAAGTGCGCCGCCAAGGACGTCGATGCCGTGTAAATCACGTCGTGCATGCCGTTGCGAACAAGAGCCAAATCCGAATCGCTGTTAATCTTGGCCTCTAGGCGCTTCTTCTTGCCCTTGCGGTTGTACTTATAGGCATCGCCGTCGCCATCGCGCGACACGGCAGACAAAAACACGTGAGGCACGTACTGTTTGCCGCCGTTGGCAAGACCCATATAGGCGCACGCCATCTGCAGGGGCGTCACCAGGATGTCGCCCTGGCCGATGGCAATGTTGGTCATATCGCCGGCATTCCACTTGCGGTCCTCGGCAGATGCGTCGGTGAAGTACGACTCTTTCCACTCGGCATCGGGAATACGGCCCGCGCCCTCACTCGGCAGATCGATACCGCAGGTCTTGCCTAGGCCCCAGCGACGAAAGACCTCCTGCAGGCCCTCGGGATGTTGCTCGTCATAAAAGAACGCCTTGCCCATGTCGTAGAAGACGGGGTCGCACGAGTTGGCGATACCCGACTGCAACGTCATGGTGCCGTGGCCAGACGTCAGCCAGCAACGCTTGCCCCACGACTTGCCCAGACCCGTCCAATAACCCGTGCAGTTGGTTGTCTGCGTTGAAGTGTAGGTTCCAAACTCAAGACCGGCCAGTGCCGAGAGCGGCTTGATGGTCGAAGCCGACATGTACTGTCCGCTGATGGCGCGGTTGAGCAGCGGGTGCGAACCCTTGTCATCATTGAGCTCGGTCCACACGTCATTTGAGACGCCACCGATAAAGACGGACGGATCGAACTTGGGCTGGCTCGCCATGCCCAGGATCTCGCCATTGTTGGGATCGAGACACACCACGGCGCCGTTGCCGGCATTGCTGTAGCCAGTGGTCTTGGCAAGCTCGATAGCGCTCGCCAGCGCCGTCTCGCAGGCCTGTTGGATCTTAAGGTCGAGCGTGAGCTTAATGTCGGAGCCGGCCTTCGCGGGCACGGCGCCGGCCTGACCGGTCACATTGCCCGAGGCATCGACCTTGACGGTCTGCTCGCCACGAATACCCTGCAGCAGGTTTTCGTAGTAGCTCTCAACGCCCGCCTGGCCCACGATATCGCCCGACTGGTACGTAATCTTGCCAGCAGAAGCATCATCATCGCCAGAGGTTTTCTTATTCTGGGCCTCGAGCTGCTCGGAGGTAATGGTGCCGGTATAGCCCAAGATATGGCATGCCGTCTCGCCATATGGATACTGGCGCTCGGTACGCTCGGCAATCTTGACGCCCGGGAACTCGCCGGCATGCTCCTGAATATAGGCAACCGTGGAGCGACGGACGTCCGTCGCGATGGTATGCAGGCTCTGAGCGCCCTCTGTATTGTCCTGGATATTGCGAAGGACCGCCACGTAAGGCATTCCAAGCACGTTGGCAAGATGGCGAACCAGAACCTCATCCTCCGCAAGGTCGCGGTAGGCCACGACAGCAAGTGAGGGACGGTTCTGGACAAGCGCCACGCCATTGCGGTCGAGGATGCGGCCGCGCACAGCGGGAGTGGTAACGGTGCGAGTCTGATTGCTATTAGCCTGCTTCTCGTAATAGTCCGACGAGACCATCTGCATGCCCCACAGCTTGACGGCGAGCGCCGCAAACATCGCGCCCACACCCGTGGTGAGGATGGAAAAGCGGCCCTTAAAGGCGGTCGCCGCGGTATTGCCCTCGCCCTCGGTGGCGCGCGGGGCCGTTCCATGCTGCGTATCGTAGGTAAAACGGGAATCGCCACGACGCATGATGACCAGCGCGACCACGATGGCCACAACCAGCACGATACCGGCGATAATAACCGTCAACTGGGAAGACATCTACGGGCCTCCCCTATTTGAGCTTGCGGGTCTTGGGCTTAAAGCGCATACCCGTCTGGCGTCCGCCACGTGCGGAGAATCCATAGCCGGACTGTGGCACGACGCCGGACATCAAAAACGGAATGGCAACCAGACCCGTCAGGATCGAGGACGGCAGCGCATGGCCGAAGATCGCCACAACAAAGCTCGCCTCCAAACCCATAAACAGCAAGATGATGCTGTAGATAACATTAATGACGAGCGCGAAGGCGCCCACAGTGACGCCGCGCGCACTCGGGGTACCGCCCGTCTGACCGACGGCGCTGTGCACCAGGGCAAAAGAACCCACGGTCAGCAGGAGCGACATAACGCCCACCGGCACGGCAGCGGACAGGTCATAAAACAAGCCGCTGCAAAAACCGCACACGACGGCACGGGTCGGGTCGCCCGAGAACACGCTTAGGCACACCAGGATAATCATGAAGTTGACGCGACCGCCCGCAATGGAGATCTGCGGTGCCAGGCCTGCCTGCAGCAGCACGCACACGATGGCGGCGATCACAAACGTGCGGGAGCTCATCCCCTGCTCGTGTAGATCCATGGACATGCCCCCTATTCGCTCGAGCCGGAATCGGTCGTCTCGGACGTGTCGGAACTGTCATCCGAGCTCTCGTCCTTCGTCTTGGTCGCAGCGTCGCGCGACGTTCCCTGCGGCGTGCTGTTGGCCGTGCTCACGTCCTCATCCGAGGCCGACTGTTCGTCGGTCAGCGAGGTGATGACCAGTACTTCCTCGTTGTTCTCGGCCGTGGTCTGGGCGCGCACCACAATGGTGTAGTACACGTCGTTTGCCGATTTCTCGACCGACGAGACGGTGCCGAGCGGAAGACCCTTGGGGAACACACCGCCAATGCCCGAGGTCACGATGATGTCGCCAACCTTAACGTCGGAGTCGACGCTCACGTACTCAAGACGCAGCGTGCCGTCAGCCTGCCCCTGCAGCATACCCTGGGCGCGCGTGTCCTGCACCATAGCGGATACGCCGGAGTTCTCGTCGCCAATCAGGCGCACGGTCGACGTCTTGGCCGAAACCTCGATGATCTGGCCGATAACACCGGCAGAACTCGTCACGGGCATGTTGATGGTAAGGCCGTCGGCAGAGCCCTTGTCGATGGTAACGGTTGAGGTCCAGGCATCGCCCGAGGCACCAACGATACGAGCAGCGGTCGATTTGAGGTTATAGGTCGACTGCAGGCCGACCAGCCCCTCCAGACGCTCGGCGGTCTTTTGAGCCTCGGAGAGCTCGGCAACCTTAGAGGTCAGTTCCTCGTTTTGCTTCTTGAGCTCGTCGAGCGTGTCCTGCGACGCCGTAAGGTTAGAGAACACGTTGCCGATGGCATTGAAAGGAGCCGCCACAGCCGAGCCCACAAAGCGCACCGGCGAGGTAATCGTCGTTACGCCCGAACGCACGGCATGAATCGGCCCTGCCTCGCCCTCGCGGATGTAAAAAGTGAGCAGCAACACCGAAATCAGGCTGAAAACAATCAACGGGCGCATACCCGTTGATTGTCGCTTGGTATTCAGATTTGTGGAGAAACCCGAAGATCGTGCCAAATGGAATCCACCTTTTGGAAATTAAGCATTGGTCTGGACGAAGCCGCCATCAAACGCATTGGCCTCGAGCACGCGGGCGCAGCCGTTAACGACGTTATCGAGCGCCGTAGGACTGACGTTGACCGAAACACCGGTCTCATCACGCAGGCGCACGTCGAGACCGCGCAGCAGCGCGCCGCCACCGGTCAGCAAAATGCCGTAGTACATAAGGTCCGAGGCAAGATCGGGAGGCGTAGCGTCGAGTGCGTCCTTGACGGCCTTGGCCATCTCGTCGAGCGGCTTGTTGAGCGCGCGACGAATCTCCTCGCTCTCGATGCGCACGGTCTTGGGCAGACCGGTAATCACGTCGCGGCCGTTGACTTCGACGTCGAGCTCGTCCTTGAGCGGCACGGCGGAGCCGACCTTGATCTTGATGTCCTCTGCCGTACGCTCGCCGATGGCCAGGTTGTAGGCATCGCGAACGTGCGTGAGGATGGCCTGATCGAACTCGTCGCCGGCAATACGGATGGACTGCGAGACGACGATGCCGCCCATAGCGATAACGGCAACCTCGGTGGTACCGCCGCCGATGTCGATGACCATGGAGCCGGTGGGTTCCTCGACGGGCAGGTCGGCGCCGATAGCGGCAGCCATAGGCTCTTCGATCAGATAGGCCTGGCGGGCACCGGCCTGAATCGTGGCCTCAAAAACGGCACGCTTCTCGACCGACGTGACGCCGGAGGGGACGCAGACGACAACGCGCGGACGCGGGGTCCACGGATAGCGCTTCTCGGAAGCCTTGTCGATAAAGTAGCGGAGCATGGCCTCGGTAACATCGAAGTCGGCGATGACGCCGTCCTTAAGGGGACGAACGGCCACGATGTTGCCGGGCGTACGGCCGAGCATGCGCTTTGCCTCGATACCGACCGCCAGGATGCGCTCGTCGTTCTTGTCGATGGCGACGACGGAGGGCTCGCGGATGACGATGCCCTTGCCGCGCACGGAGACAAGCGTATTTGCGGTGCCGAGGTCGATGGCAAGATCGCCCGCATAGCTACCGAAGAACATATCCATCAAAGAAAACAACGCAACTCCTGATGTGTTGGATGATTGCTGGAAAACTACTAGTTCATGATACTAGCGCAAGCCCGGCACCTCACTTGCGGTGAAGCACCGGGCAAAGCTAAATCCCATAAGGTCACTACTGGTTGTCAGCAGCCGAGAAATCCATATCGAGCGAGGAAACGGCCCAGCCGATATGGTTGTCGGAGCGCACGAATTTGACGGTGTACTCCTGCTCGCCGCCCTTGGACAGCGATGCCTTCACCTTAGCGGTCGTCTCGGTCATGGACTGATCCATGCCCTCGACGGACACGGTGGCACCCTGCGGAATCGAGGAGATGATCATCGACTTGGCGTCCTCGGACAGGCTCGAAGCCAGGCAAGACTCGGCCTTTGCGGTGTCACCGTCGCCGGCAGCCTGGAACAGATCAGTAACCACAGATTCCTGAGACGGGAAGCCAAAGCCGCGCGTGTAGGCAAAGCCCAGACCGCCCGCGGCGATCAAAATGAGCAGAAGCAGCACAATGAAGACTTTGAGACCCGTGTGGCGATGGCGGCGACGGACCTTGGCCTGCTTACGATCCTGACGGTCCTGCTGGACCATCTCGGACTCGGACAGTGTAAAGAAGCCGGTGTCCGAGGGATCGGGCATAAACTGACCGGTCGCGCCCGTAGGATCGAGCGGATCGACGGCAGGAGCGTCCATCGCGGGCGCCGGAGCCGTGGCCATAGCCGTCTGGGCAGACAGCGCGGCAAGCGAATCGTGCACGCGGGCAAGCTCATCGGCCTGCTCGGAGGTGAGCTGGTAGATGCCATCGGCAGTAGCGGCGTTAAAGGCGTCGAGTGCGTCGGAGGGACGGCCGGCAGCAGAAAGCGCCTGACCCATGCCGGCGTTGAGCGCACGCGTGTCGTCACGGGGACCGGCAAAGTCGATAGCCGTGCGGTAGGTCTCCACGGCATCCGCCGGACGGCCGAGCTTAATGAAGCAACGTCCAAGCTCGCCGAGTGCGGCGGCAGGAGCCGGATTGGCGCCGTCGATGGCAGCCTGACGGAAGGCAGTACCCGCGTTGGCATAGTCGCCCGACTGGAACAACGCGTTACCCAGGCCCAGATAGGCCTTGAACGGCGTGGCATAGGAAGCGTCCTGCGTAGCGGCAGAGAACGCCTGGGCGGCCGTCGTGTAGTCGCCCACGGCGGCGAGTGCCTTACCGCGGTTGGTGAGCAGCGCGCCGCGCTTGCCATAGGTGCCGTCGTTGAGGGCGGCGGCATAGGCCTCGGCGGCCTCGGCATACATGCCCAGGTGCATCAAGGCGTTGCCACGAAGGTGATCGGCCTCGCCCATAATCTCATCGGGAGTCTTTGCCGCCCCAAGCATCTGGGCTGCAGCGGAAAAATCACCCGCGCGGTAAGCGGCGCGGCCCTGCTGGATCAACTGGCTATTCAAGGAAGTCCCCTTTACTCGTGAACGATCTCGACATGGACGATCTCGTCGCCGGCACGCAGCTGCGAAATCACATCGAGACCCTCGACCGTGGTGCCAAAGACGGTGTAACCGGAATCGAGGTTATGCTGGGCACCCAGGCAGAAGTAGAACTGCGAACCCGCGGAATCGGGGTCCATGGAGCGTGCCATGGCAAGGGCACCATCGACATGGCTGTTGCGCGGATTGGTGGCAAACTCGCCCTTGATGCAGTAGCCGGGGCCACCGGTACCGGGCATGCCGTCGGGGCCCTCAAGACCGGCAGCGACGTCGGCGCCGGACATATCGCGGGTATTGGGGTCGCCGCCCTGGATGACAAAACCGGGCACATAGCGATGGAACTTAAGGCCATCATAGAAGCCCATCGTAGAAAGCTCGCAGAAGTTCGCGACATGAATGGGAGCGCCCTCGCCGTCAAACTTGACCTTGATGGTACCCTTCGACGTCTCGATAACGGCGCACTCGTCGCCGGCAAGCTGATACTCGGGCGTGTAGAGCTCTTTCTTAAAACCAAACATGTGGTTCCTTCCTCGTGCGTTTAAAGCATATTTGTACGAATTGTAGCAATAAGCATGCGCTTACATCAATTGCGCACGTAGGTTATGCCGACTATGGCGAACTAATTTTAGGAACGCTGCTGCGGCTTCCAGGAACCCACATTGGCGTCGTACTGGTTCAGTGCGCTGTTGCCGCCCTGCGCGATGGGCGCCAGGATATCGCTTTGGTGGGAACTCATCGACTCACCATCGGGAATGGCCAGCGAGATGTCCCAGCTCTGACAGATCACGTCGACACGCTCGTACATCCACTCGGCAAGCTGCTTTAAGTGGGCGATGTCGTCCGCATAGACCGTATCGTCCTGATACTTAAGGTTGTTAAGCTCATCTTGCGTCTTTTTGATCTGGTCGCGCAGGGCGTAGGCACTCTGCGACAGCTCCTGGCGGGTGGACAGCGGCGTTCGGAGATAGCCGTTGTTAAAGGAATCGATGACCTCGCCGATCTGGTCCTCATCACCGTAGGACACGATGGTCTGATACAGACCGTCGAGTCTGGTATAGAGCTGATCATCGGTGAGCACGGTTTCTTCCTGGACCACCTCGGCAGAATCGTCCTGCTTGGTATCGTCCTCAGTCGCCTCGCCCTTTTGGCGCGTGGGGAAGGTCGTCTGCGCAGCCTGGCCAAACTGGTCGTAGAAGGCAGGCATGACACCCATGGGATCGGCCGTCACGAACCAATAGGCACCGCCGCAAACGACGGCAAGGACCGCGATGACGATGAGCGGCTTGGGGATATGACGCTTGTGCTTGTGATAGGCGTCCTCGTCGGGATGCACCTTGCGCTTGGGTTTTTGAGCATCGTCATGCAGGGAAACGGGCGTGGGAATATCGACCTTGGGGATACCGAAATCCTTATCGAAAGCCGGCAGCACGCAGGTCTCGTTAGGATCGGCGGCGTCCGAAAGAACCGCGGCAGCCGAGGCGGGCGTATGAGGCACCTCGGTATCGATCTGCTCTTGCGTTAGGCGCGGAAAGCCCGCCGTGCGGCCCGCTGCCAGGTCGGATGCGGCCGCGTCCTCGGAGAGGATACCCGGAGCAGGGCGTCCGCATTTTGGGCACGTGCGATCATGCGGAGAAAGACGGGCACCGCAGCCCTCACAGAACACGAACTCGGTGTGCTCGGGACCATCGCCCGGACCCACATAGGCGTTGCAGTAGGGGCAGAACGAGGCGCCGTCCTCGATAGTCTTAAGGCAATGCGGGCAGATCACGGCATCCTCTTTTCGAAGCAATTCAAACAATCGAGGTTAGAGCATAACATCGCCACGGCCCCACAGGAACAAGGCACCAATTCAACATCGCCAGGGCGCGTAGCTACTTCTTCTTTTTGCTTGGCATCGAGACTTTGATGCCTTGGGCGGACTTGGTCACACGAGAGCGCTTAGCTCCGGTACTCTTCTTTTTCTTGGGCTGGGCCTGGGCCACGCCCTCGAGTGCGCGGGCCTCGGCCTCGCGAGCGGTGCGATCTTCGCGGCGCTGCGCCATGTCGGCGGCGACGCGCTTGGCAAAACGTTCGGCCGTCGAGCCCGTCGAGCTCACCTTGCCGCCACCGTGACCCAGGCGGACGCGCACACCGCGGCCAAAACCAGTTGCGGCATGACGACGACGCGGCTTGAGCGAATCCATCATCGTGGCGAGCTTAAAGAACACCGAGCAGGTAAAGACCACGATAACAGCCAAGATAACCATCTGGCCCATCGACAGGTTGGCAATAGACAGCAGCTCCGGGAATCCGATAACGCCCACCAGGATGCCGGCGACTACAAACACAAAGAGCACCACACGTAAGGGCGTGAGAGGCTGCGAGATGCGCCAGATTAGGCTGACGCTCGCCGCGCACGACGTAAGCAGGCACATCGTAGACAGCGTGAGCTGGCTAAAGCCAAACACGCGCGCCACAAAGATGTCGAGCGCCGCAGCCAAAATGACCGCAATCGACGCCGGCAGTGCACGCTTGAGTACGTTCGTCAAAAACGCACCCTTCACACGAGCATTGTTGGGCTCCAGGCCCAACACAAAGCCCGGCGCGCCGATGCAGAAGAAGTTAATGAGCGTCATCTGGATGGGCTCGAAGGGGTACGGCGGCAGCGCGATACACAGCGCCGCCAGGCCCATCGAGAACAGCGTCTTGGTCAGGAACAGTGAGGCCGAACGCTGCAGGTTGTTGATGGAGCGACGGCCCTCGGCCACCACGGCGGGCATCGAGGCAAAATCGTTGTCGACGAGTACGATTTCGGCCACGTTACGCGCGGCATCGGAGCCGGCCGCCATGGCCACGGAGCAGTCGGCCTCCTTGAGCGCCAGCACGTCGTTGACGCCGTCGCCCGTCATGGCCACGGTGTGCTCGCGGCGCTTGAGCGCCTGCACGAGCTCGCGCTTCTGCTGCGGGGTCACACGACCAAAGACATGGTAGCGGTCCACTGCGGCATCAAGCTTGGCCGGTGTATCGAGCGTCGTGGCGTCCACATAAGCGTCCGCCCCCGGCACGCCCACCACGCGCGCGATCGACGACACCGTACGCGGGTCGTCGCCACTGATCACGTTGAGGGTCACGCCCTGCTCGTTAAAGTAGCCGATGGTCTCGGCCGCCGAGGTACGAATCTCGTCGCGGATGGTCACAAAGCCCACGGGCTCGGCCTCGCCCACCATATCCCCATCGGGCGTAAAGCCGTCCACGCGCGCCACCACGAGCACGCGGCAGGTATCGGCAAGCTCGGCGACACGGTTCTCGACCTGCGAAAACACACGATCAGAGAGCACAAACTGCGCGGCACCCATCACATAGGAGCCCTGCGCAAAAGAAGCGCCACTCCATTTTTTAGACGACGAGAACGGAATAACCGACAGCGGCTCAGACACCTCGACCGGGCGATCGGCGTAATAGTTGAGCAGCGCCTGGCAGGTCTCGTTGGCATCGGCCGAAGTCGCACGCGCGACGTTAGCCAGCGCAAAATCGAGCACTGTGGTATCGACGGGAACAGCCGCCTCCTCCGAGTCCACGCCAAAGCCAACACCCTCAACAGGCAGCGGGTAGGTGCCCTCGACCTCCATACGACCCGACGTGATGGTGCCCGTCTTGTCCAGGCACAGCACGTCGACGCGCGCGAGCGTCTCGATGCAGTAGAGCTGCTGCGCCAGCACCTTGCGGCGGGCCAGGCGCACCGTGGCGATGGCGAGCACCGACGAGGTCAGCAGCACCAGGCCTTGCGGGATCATGCCCAGCAGGGCGCCCACCGTGGACAGCAGCGCCGACGAAGGCACATGACCAGCCAACAGCTCGGAGAAGCACCACGAAAGCGCGCTATCGCCCGGGGTTCCCGCGGCATCCCACAGCCCACTTACACTCGAGGCGAACAGAGCCAGGCCAAGCGGAATCATGATGATGCTCGCAAAGCGCACGATGGCGTTAAGCGCGTTCATGATCTCGGAATTGACCTTTTTGACGTACTTGGCCTCGTTATTAATTTTGGCCACGTAGTTGTCGGCGCCGACATGGATCACGCGGGCGCGCAGCAGGCCCGAGTCGATAAAGCTGCCGCTCATGAGCTCGGAACCGGGCTGTTTCTTAATAAGGTCGCTCTCGCCCGTCAGCAGGCTCTCGTTCACGAGCGCCTCGCCCGAAACCACCACGGCGTCAGCGGGAATCTGGTCGCCGCGCCCCAGGCGGATGATGTCGTCGAGCACGATCTGGTCCAGGTCGAGCTCCACCTCGGCGCCATCGCGCACCGCGATGGCCTTCTTGGAGGTCAGCAGCGTGAGCTTATCGACCATCTTCTTGGAACGCATGGACTGAATGACGCCAATAGCGGTATTGAGGAACACCACGAACAGGAACGTCAGATTCTTAAACGAACCGGTCAAAATGACCAGGAACGCCAAGATCACGTTGATCAAATTGAACAGCGTGCAGAGGTTCTCGATGATGAGCTCTTTGACCGACTTGGTCTTGAGCTCCATGTTGCGGTTGATTTTACCGGCGGCGATACGCTCCTCGACCTCGGCGGTTGAGAGTCCGCGCTCGATATCCGTTGCTGCCATACCACGTCCCATCACGTCGCGTCGGTATAAGAAAACCGCCCGGACCATGCGAGGTTCGGACGGTCTTACGTTCGATGGTGCCCCATGTTGGATTCGAACCAACGGCCTTCTGCTCCGGAGGCAGACGCTCTAATCCCCTGAGCTAATAGGGCCAACGGTTGGCATTATACCCAAGTGCACCACGGGCTATCAAAATAAAAGAAAAAGCTTTGCAATTCCGAGGAAGACGCAACGCAACGGCCCACTTTAGAAGGCAAAAGCGAGTCAGATAGTATAAACTCTCATGCACCATATATACACGGCTCGCGATGCGGGCCGTTTTTGCAAAAGTTATCCATCGAGGTGAGAGGCACACCATGATTGCAATTTTAAAGCAGAGCGCCAGCGACGAGGCCGTCGGCCATATCGTCAGCTGGATTGAGAAAAAGGGCCTGAAGACCGATGTCTCGCGCGGCGAGAATGAGACGATTATCGGCCTGGTGGGCGATACGACCAAGATCGACCCGTTCCTGCTCGAGTCCATGGATGTCGTCGAGCGCGTGCAGCGCGTCTCCGAGCCGTTCAAGCGCGCCAACCGTAAGTTCCACCCCGAGGACTCCGTCATCGACTGCGGCCACGGCGTCAAGATCGGCGGCGATCAGTTCCAGGTCATCGCCGGCCCGTGCTCCGTCGAGGGCGAGAACCTCGTCCGCATCGCCCGCCGCGTGAAGGCCGCCGGTGCCACGATGCTGCGCGGCGGTGCCTACAAGCCCCGCACCTCCCCCTACGCCTACCAGGGCATGGGCCCCGCCGGCCTCGACCTGCTGTGCGAGGCGTCTGCCGAGCTCGACATGCCGATCGTCACCGAGATCATGGACCCACGCGACGTGCAGGTCTTCCTTGACAAGAAGATCGACGTCATGCAGATCGGCGCCCGCAACGCCCAGAACTTCCCCCTGCTCAAGGAGGTCGGCAAGACCAAGACTCCGGTCCTGCTCAAGCGCGGTATGTCCGGCACGATCGATGAGCTGCTCATGGCCGCCGAGTACATCATGAGCGAGGGCAACGACAACGTCATCCTGTGCGAGCGCGGCATCCGCACCTTCGAGACCCGTACCCGCAATACCTTCGACCTCAACGCCGTGCCGGTGCTGCACCACCTGTCGCACCTGCCCGTCGTCGCCGACCCCAGCCACGCCACCGGCTACACCCGCTACGTTGAGCCCATGGCGCTCGCCGCGACCGCCTGCGGCGCCAACGGTCTGGAGATCGAGGTCCACGACGAACCGAGCCGCGCCTGGTCCGACGGCGCCCAGGCCCTCACCCCCGATCAGTTCGACGAAACCATGCGCCGCATCCGAGCCATCCGCGAGGTTGTCTGCCAAGAGACCATGGAGTAGCCCATGGGTACGGTGAGAAACGCACGCGTTAACCAGGGCGGCCCCAAATGCGCGGGCATCGTGGGCCTGGGCCTCATCGGCGGCAGCTTTGCCCGCGGCTATGCGCAGGCGGGCGTCCGCGTGCTGGCCTGGGACCCCGATGACGATGTCATGACGGCCGCTAGCATGGGCACTGTCGCCGGAGAGCTCAACGACAAGACACTCGGCGAGTGCGACATCATCGTCCTGGCTTGCTACCCCGAGGCATGCATCGAGTGGCTCGAGACGCACGCCAAGGCGCTCGCCGACGCCACCGACACCGACGCCATCATGGGTCCCGTGGTGATCGACACGGTGGGCGTCAAGGGCATCGTGTGCGAGCGCGCCTTTGAGCTTGCCCGCGAGCACGGCTTTTACTTTGTGGGCGCGCACCCCATGGCGGGCACGCAGTACTCGGGCTATGCGCACTCCCGCGCCGACCTGTTCCAGGGCGCGCCGCTCGTGCTCGTGCCGCCCGCGGTGGACGACGCACTTAAGCTGGAGCTTTTGGGCCAGGTGCGCGAGATGGTGCGCCCCTTGGGCTTTGGCAAGTTCAGCGTGACCAGCGCCGCCGAGCACGACCGCGTCATCGCCTTCACGAGCCAGCTTGCGCACGTGGTATCCAACGCCTACGTCAAGAGCCCCACTGCCCAGGTCCACCACGGCTTTTCGGCCGGTAGCTACCGCGATCTCACCCGTGTGGCGCACCTCAATCCTCAGATGTGGTCCGAGCTTATGATCGACGACGCCGATGCGCTCGCCTTCGAGATTGACCATCTGATCGAGTCGCTTGGCGCCTACAGCCGTGCGCTCAAGGACCGCGACCAGCGCTATCTGGAGAATCTCCTTGCCGAGGGCGACCGCATTAAGCGCGCGCTCGACGACGAGGCCTCCCACTAGACCACCTATCACGCCAGGTCGAAAGGACCGAAGCTTATGGCGATTACCATCGATATCGACACCGCACGCCCCTACCAGGTGCATGTTGGCACGTTTTTGCTGGAGCAGGCGGGACCGCTTGTGCGCGCCACTGCCGGCGGCACCAAGGCCGTCATCGTGACGGACACCAACGTGGGTCCGCTCTACCAGATGCCCGTCAAGCAGAGTCTGGAGGCATCAGGCTACGAGGTGAGCATCTGCACCTTCGAGGCCGGCGAGGCCCATAAGCGCGCCGAGACCTATGTTGCCATTTTGGAGTTTGTGGCCGAGCACGAGCTTTCGCGCTCCGACGTGATCGTGGCACTCGGCGGCGGCGTTGTGGGCGACGTGGCTGGCTTTGTGGCGGCCACCTACATGCGTGGCTGCAAGTTTGTGCAGATCCCCACGAGTCTGCTCGCCATGGTTGACTCGTCGGTGGGCGGCAAGACGGCCATCGACCTGGCCGCCGGCAAAAATCTCGCCGGTGCCTTTTGGCAGCCGAGCGTAGTTATCGCCGACGTGGGATGCCTTGCCACCCTCACGCCCGAGCAGTTCGCCGACGGCTGCGGCGAGGTCGTCAAGCACGCCGTGATTGCCGATCCGGAGCTTTTCGCCGAACTGGAGAAAACCCCGCTCACGCTAGAACTGCTCAACCAGGACGTGGCCCGCGTGGCGCTCATCATCGCCCGCAATATCGACATCAAGCGCGCCGTGGTCGTTGCCGACGAGCGCGAGACCAACCAGCGCAAGCTCCTCAACTTTGGACACAGCACCGGACATGCCGTCGAGGCCTGCGAGCACTTTGAGCTGGGACACGGCAACTGCGTGTCAATCGGCATGGGCATCATCACGCGTGCCGCGGCCCTGCACGGCATTTGCGACGCCGAGCTGCCTGGCCGCATCGAGGAGCTCTGCGCCCGACACGGCCTCAAGACCCGCTGCGAGCTTTCGGCCGACGCCATCTTTGCCGAGGCGCTGCACGACAAAAAACGCGCCGGTGACACTATCGACCTGGTGATTCCGCACGGCATTGGCCGCTGCAGCATCGACCGCACGCCGCTTTCCACCTTCCATGATTTAATTGCCGAGGGCCTCGGCCAGAAGGGAGACGCATCTGCATGCTAGCCCGCATCACCCCCTCCCCGCTCAAGGGCACCGTCCCTGCCATCGCATCCAAGTCGATGGCGCATCGTCTCATCATCTGCGCTGCGCTCGCCAACGGTGAGACGCACGTCACTTGCAACACCACCTGCGCCGATATCGAGGCCACGGTGCGCTGCCTCACAGCCCTGGGCGCCCGCATCGAGACTGTCGAGGATGGCTTCCAGGTGCATCCCACCATGAAGAGTATTGAGCTTGGCCTGCTCAAGGCACTTGCCGGCGGCACGCTCGACTGCGGCGAGAGCGGCTCCACGCTCCGCTTTATGCTGCCCGTCGCCTGCGCACTGGGGGCAGAGGCAACCTTTGTGGGCCAGGGTCGCCTGGGCGCACGCCCCCTCTCCCCGCTCTCCGACGAGATTATTGCCGCCGGCTGCGACCTGCAGGGCCTGGGCGGTTTTCCGCTCAAGACAAGCGGCCGCATGCGCCCGGGCACCTTTATCCTGCCGGGCAACGTGAGTTCACAGTACATCTCCGGCCTGCTGCTGGCAGCCCCGCTGCTGGCCCAGCCCTCCTGCGTGCAGGTGGCCGGCCTAATCGAGAGCCGACCCTATATCAACCTAACCATCCAGGCCATGAAGGCCTTCGGCGTCGAGGTCAACGTCGAGCGTATCCCTGCCAAGGACGGCCAGCCCGAGATCACGAACTTCCGCGTGAACAGCGGCTCGTACCGCACGCCTGGCAACGTGGCTGTCGAGGGCGACTGGTCCAACGCCGCCTTTTGGCTGTGTGCCGGCGCCATCGGCTCCGACCCCATCACAGTCGAGGGAGTGTCGCTCAGCTCTGCGCAAGGCGACCGCAACGTGCTTGCCGCACTCTCACGCTTTGGCGCCCGCATCGTGCGCTCCACCAACGCCGCCACCGTGCAGTCCGACAAGCTCGCCGGCTTTGAGATGAGCGCGCACGACATCCC
>CABUWA010000012.1 GCA_902495085.1 uncultured Collinsella sp.
ACCGGCCTGATCGGCGCTGCAGTCATCATGCGCCCGAGCAAGAGCGTTATGGACTTTACGACCAAGTCGCTCAAGAAGAAGTTCAAGGACAAGCGCTTTGCCGCCGGCTGCTCGCGCGACGTGATTTCGCAGGGCGCCGAGATGTTGGGCTGGGAGCTCCCCGAGCTCTTTGACCGCACCATCGCGGCCATGCAGTCCTTCGCGCCCGATCGCGATACCTTCCAGGCCTAACCGCCCGCGCCAGCTAAAACCGCCACAAAGGGGACAGGCACCTTTGTGGCGGTTTTTCTTGCGCGGTCGTTAGGGGCGGACCTGGCCGGTGCCTCGGAGCTTGTATTTGTAGGTAGTGAGAGCCTCGGCGGCAAAGGGGCCACGGGCGTGGAGCTTTTGGGTCGAGATGCCGATCTCGGCGCCCAGGCCAAACTCGCCGCCGTCAGTGAAGCGCGTGCTGGCGTTGGCGTACACGGCCGAGGCATCGACCGCATCCAGGAAGCGCTCGCAAGCATCCGTGTCCTCGGCAACGATGGCCTCGGAGTGCATCGTGCCGTAGCGGTTGATGTGTGCGATGGCCTCGTCCTCGTTTGCCACGACCTTCACGCTCATCTCGAGAGCCAGGTACTCGCGACCCCAGTCCTCCTCAGTCGCGGCGACGTAGTCATCACCCTCGGCAAGCCCGGCATCGGCGCATGCGGCGCAGGTTGCCTCGTCGCCGTGAATGAACACGCCGTGGTCATGCAGTACGGCCACGACCGCAGGCAAAAACGCATCGGCCACAGCACGGTCGACCAGCAGCGACTCGGCGGCATTGCACACGCCTACGCGCTGGGTCTTGGCATTAACGATAATGTTGAGCGCCTTATCAAAGTCGGCGGATTCATGCACGTAGATGTGGCAGTTGCCCGTGCCCGTCTCGATCACCGGCACAAGCGACTCGCGCACGCAGCGCTGGATCAGGCCTGCGCCGCCGCGCGGAATGAGTACGTCGACAATACCGCGGAGCTTCATGAGCTCGCCGGTGGCCTCGCGGTCGGTGGACTCGATCATCGACACGGCCTCGCGCGGGAAACCCTTGGTCTCGAGCGCATCGGCCAGCAGCTCGGCGATCATGGCACACGAGTGATAGGCCAGCGAGCCGCCGCGCAGAATGCAGGCGTTGCCGGTACGGATGCAGATGCCTGCGGCGTCGGCCGTCACGTTGGGGCGTGCCTCGTAGACCATAGCGACCAGGCCCAGCGGAACACTCACACGGGTCAGGTCCACGCCGCTTGAAAGCACGCGGTGATCGAGTACACGACCGACGGGATCGGGCAGCTCGGCGAGCTTCTCCAAACCGGCGGCCATGCCCTCGACGCGCTCGGGCGTCAGCAGCAGGCGATCGAGCAGTCCGGCCGAGGTGCCCGCATCGCGCGCAGCAGACATATCGAGCTCGTTGGCGGCGACGATGGAGTCGACACCGTTGCGCAGTGCTGCGGCCATGGCGCGCACGGCCTCCTGGCGCTGCTCATCGCTCGCCGTGGCAAGCGAGGCCGACGCTGCCTTGGCGGCAACGGCAAGATCGTGGACATACGTGGCTATATCGACCGACATAGGCGGCCCTTTCTCCTAGAAGTTTGCAACCATGGTAGCCGATTTGCGCATGGCCTCGCCCGCGGCGGTAGAATTGGTCAACCCGAAACACCGCAACGAACGGAAGACTCACATGGCCCTCATCACTTCGTACCACGTCCCCGGCCTTTATGTCGAGGACCACAGCATCGACGTCCCCCTTGACTGGCGCGGCCTGGAGCCGATGCTCCTGGCCGTCGGCAGCACCATGCGCCGCGGCGCTATGCCGGCACCCATCGCCGGCGCGCCCGAGAGCATCAAGCTCTTCTACCGCGTGGTTTGCGCGCCCGACCGCATCAACGACGATCTGCCGCTGCTCCTGTTTTTGCAGGGCGGCCCCGGCGGCGAGAGCCCGCGTCCGCTGTCGCCCACAAGCGACGGCTGGATCGAGGAGGCCGTCAAGCACTTCCGCGTCGTCCTGCCCGACCAGCGCGGCACCGGGCGCAGCAGCTGTGTAGACGGGCGCACGATTGCCGCACTGGGCGAGCGCGCGACGGCGGCCGGCTCCGATGCCGCACGCTCGCAGGCTGACTTCCTCAAGCGCCACCTCGCCAGCTCCATCGTGCGCGATTTTGAGTACCTGCGCCTGGTGGGCTTTGGCGGCAAGCCGTGGATCACGCTCGGCCAAAGCTACGGCGGCTTTTTGACGCTGAGCTACCTCTCGCTCTTCCCCGAGGGCGTGGCGGCGAGCTTTACCTGCGGCGGAATCCCCCACGCGCCGGCGAGCGCAAGCGAGGTCTACGCGCACACCTTCCCGCGCATGGCCGCCAAGACGCAGCAGTATTATGACCGCTACCCCGCTGACGTCGAGCGCGTGGCAGCCCTGGCCGATGCGCTCGAGGCTCAGAAGCCCGTGCTGCCCGACGGCTCGCCGATGACGGTCGAGCGCCTACAGCTCATGGGCAGCGATTTTGGCATGAAGCCGAGCTTTGAGCGCATGCATTGGATTATCGATCACGCTTTTGTTGACGGCGACGGCACGCTGACCTGCGGCTCCTCGGTATCCGACAGCTTTTTGATGCGCGCCTTCGAGCGCACCAACACGCGCACGAATCCGCTGTACTGGACGCTGCAGGAGTTTATCTACGCCGACGGCGACACCATGCCCATTCGCTGGGCCGCAGCAGAGGAGAAGGCCCATCGTGCCGAGTTCGACACACTCGCGCGCCCGCTCATGTTTACCGGCGAGGCCATGTTCCCGTGGATGTTTGAGCAGATGCCCGAGCTTATGCCGTTTAAGCCCGCCATGGACCTGCTGATGGAAGACACCAGCTGGGACAAGATCTACGACCCGCAGCGCCTAGCCTGCAACGAGGTGCCACTCCAGGCCGCGGTGTATTTCGACGATATGTACGTCGATTCGGGCATGCAGCTCGATACGCTCAGCCGCGTGGGCAACTCGCATACCTGGGTGACCAACGAGTTCGAGCACGACGGCCTGCACGGCAGCGTGGTGTTCAAGCACCTCTTCGACGAAGCGCTCAACCGCGGAGACCTGCGCCGGATCTTCTAGCTAAGGAGTGTCCCAAAGTGCCGGCACATAAGGAACGTCCCCAAGTGCCGGCAACGACAATGCCGCAGGTAGAGGACGGAAAGCGAAAACGCCCCTAAGCGAGCAAGGTGACGTGAAAGAGGAGGGCATTGACCTTTTGGTCATGCCCGACGATTGAACGTCAGATTGCCGCTTAGGGGCGTTTGCAGCGTCAATTGGTTAGGCGAAGACGATTAGGTTATCCCTGTGGATCGCCGGCTTCTCGGCTAGGTTAGCGAGCAGGCGGTTGCTGGCGATCTGGTCCTGACGGCGTCCGGCGGCGAGCTCCAACACGTCCGAATCGGCCTCGGCGATACCGCGGGCGACGACCATACCGCTCGGATCGCACACATCGAGCACATCGCCCTCGGCAAACTGGCCATCGACCTCGCGAATACCCACCGCAAGCAAGGAAGAGCCACGGCTAACCAGCGCCTTCGCAGCACCATCATCAACCGTCACCGACCCATGTGCCTTGTCGCCCAGCGCGATCCACAGCTTGCGGGGTGCGATGTCCAGACGCTCCGCCGGCGGATCGAACAGCGTGCCCACGCTCTCGCCGCGGGCGAGGCGCACGAGCGCATCGGGCTCCTCGCCCGAGCAAATCACGCTCTGAATGCCCGCCGTCATCAGGATGCGGCTCGCGCGGATCTTGGTAATCATGCCGCCCGTGCCCACCGATGTGGAAGAATCGCCCGCCGAGGCAATAATCTTGGCATCGATCTTATGCACGACCGGGACAAACTCGGCCGTCGGGTCCTCGTGCGGATTGGCGGTGTAGAGGCCGTCGATGTCGGACAGCGTCACGCACAGATCGGCAGATACCAGGCAGCTCACGAGCGCCGCCAGTGTGTCGTTGTCGCCAAACTTGATCTCGTCGACGGTAACGGTGTCGTTCTCGTTGACGACCGGCACCACGCCCAGCTCCACCAGACGCAGCAGGGCGTCGCGCGCGTGCAGGTAGGACGTGCGGCGGGCCGTATCGTGGCGCGTGAGCAGCACGAGCGAGGTGAGCAGGTCGCGCGCATGAAACTCCTCGTCGTAGGCCGACGAGATGATGCACTGACCAGCCGAGGCGCAGGCCTGCAGGCTCGGCAGGTCGCCGACCGGCTTGCGGTCGAAGCCCAGCACGGGATAGCCACAGGCGATAGCGCCCGAGCTCACCACGACCAGGCGCCAGCCGAGCTTGCGCAGGGCTGCGGCCTGATCGGCAAGCCCGCCGATAAAGGCGCGGTTGACCTTGCCGTCGGCGCCCACCACCGTGGACGAACCGATCTTTACCACCATCGTTTTATAAGAAGTCGTCATACGTCAAACCAATCAACTGTTCAGCGAACCGGCGAACGGGCAAGCGAGAAAATGATCCGTTATCTTCCGTCGCATGCTGATCATTTTGCCCAGGGGAAAGCCGAGGCCGCGGCCATATTCTTGCGCACGAGCTCGTCGCGCACCTGAGCCAGGCCCTGCTCCATGCCCACCACATAGGTCTGCGGGTACAGGAAGCGCTTGAAAGCTGCGTCCAGATGATCGAGCGCCCAAACACAGCGCTCGCGCGCGTCCTGGATGCTCTCACGCGGAACCACTGCACTGCCATCGCGCACGATCGGCACCAGCAGCTCGCGATACTCAAGCTCCGACACGTCGGTCACCAGGGCGGCATCATTCACGGCCACGAGGGTATTGCCGCGCGCGGCGCCCTCCCCCACCAGATGGTCCTCGTCGTAGATCATGTCGCAGACCGGGCCGCCAAAGCCGTCGTAATAACGGCGCACGCGCTGCACGCCCGGGATCGTGCGCTTGTAGGGCTGCTCGGAGAGCTTGACCACCGGCGTCCACGGGTCGGCCTCGCTCGCACGACGGGCGGAAAGCTTGTACACGCCGCCCAGCGCCGGCTGGTCGTAGCAGGTCGCGAGCTTGGTGCCCACGCCAAAGCTATCGATGGGCGCGCCCTGGTCCAGCAGCGACTGAATCGTGTACTCGTCAAGATCGTTGGAAACCGAGATCCCCACATAGGGCAGGCCCTCGGCATCGAAACGACCGCGGACATACTTGGAGAGCTTGGCGAGGTCGCCCGAGTCAATGCGAATAGCCGACAGGCGCTCGCCCGCCGCCTCCATCTCCTTGGCAACCGTAATGGCATGCTCGCAGCCCTCGCGCACATCGTAGGTGTCGATGAGCAGCGTGCAGTTCTTGGGGCTCGACTTGGCAAAGGCGCGGAAGGCCTCGAGCTCGGAATCGAAGCTCATCACCCAGCTGTGCGCATGCGTGCCAAAGACGGGAATACCGTAGCGGCGGCCGGCGAGCACATTGGACGTAGAGGAGCAGCCGGCGACGTAGCTCGCGCGCGCAACGGCCAGGCCGCCATCGGGACCCTGGGCTCGGCGCAGGCCAAACTCGGCCACGGGACGGCCGTCCGCCGCCAGCACCACTCGCGCCGTCTTGGTGGCGACAAGTGTCTGGAACCCGACGATGTTGAGCAGCGCCGTCTCAAGCAGCTGGCACTCGAGCGCAGGACCGGTGACGCGCACCATGGGCTCGCGTGGAAAGACGAGCTCGCCCTCGGGGACGGCGTCGATATTTACATGCGCACGAAAATCGCGCAGGTAGTCGAGGAATGCGGACTTGAACATCGCGCCGCCGGCCGGGGCCTGGAGCGAGGCGAGGTAGTCGATATCCTCGGGCGTAAAGCGCAGATTCTCGACTAGCTCGGGCAGCTCGGCGGTGCCGCACATGACGGCATAGGCGCTGCCAAAGGGATGGTCGCGGTAAAACGCGGTAAAACAACCCTGCTCATTGGCCTTGCCGCTCTCCCACAGGCCCTGGGCCATAGTGAGTTCGTACAGATCGGTGAGCATTGCGATGTCGGTGGGATGAGAGATATCGGTCAAAGCCATGGGGCGACCTTTCGGATGTGTGGTGCAGAATTTGAGGGTTGGACGAGAGCAGAGCATGCGGACATGACGCCCGATGCAAATCGGTTAGAGCAGGCCCATGCTGGTCAGGATCGTGTAGCCCATAAAGATGACAAACGCGATGAGGGCAAGGACAATGATGATTTTTTGAGCCGGCGCCATGCCAGGAATCTCGTTCTCGCCCGTAGGTTCCTTGGAGGTAACCATGCGCTGGGCAAAGGTCATCTCGTCACGGCTCGGCTTGGGCTCGACGGACTTGGGACGAGCGGCCTTTTTAGGCTGAGGCTTGGGCGCGGCAGGTGCAGGCTTCGCGGCAGCGGGCTTGGGTTCGGGCGCGGGCTTGCGCTCGGATGCGGCGTTCGCGGCGACCTCCTCGGCCTTCGCACGCTCGGCGCGCAGGGCAGTCAGCTCCTCGCGCTCGCGACGGGCCTCTTCCTGGGCCTCGCGACGAGCTTTCTCGGCGCGGAGCTCCACCAACTCGGCGCGCTCCTCGGCAGACAGTGGTTGGGACTCAAGCTCGGCCATGGTATAGCCCTTTCTTTTAAAAAAAGCCGCCGACACAATGTCAGCGGCTTATCAAATCCAAGGGTGGAGACGAAGGGAGTCGAACCCTCGGCCTCTGCCATGCGACGGCAGCGCTCTCCCAACTGAGCTACGTCCCCAGGACAAGTCGATATTTTACCTACGGCTCGCCAACTGTCAACGCTCAATAACCAGTCTTTTTGGGGCGCGGCTATTTTGGCAACTTTTCGAACAGGCGATGCTCTCGATGATTTTTTATCCCCGTCCCAGAAAATTCATCGACGAACGCACTACTTTGCACTGGTGAGAACACCGGTGGTGTCGAAGGCCGGGGTGAAGCTCTCGTCTACCGCGCCGCCCTCTTGCCAGAACATCGTCGTAAAGCCCAGGTCGTCGGCATGGTCGAGCACCTGCTCGTACTCCTCGCGCGTCACGGCACGCGCCAGGTCGCCGCCCTGCTCGCGCATGAGCGCATTGGGCGTGTACTGGTTCATAACCGAGATCGGCACGTCGCCCACCGTCTGCCACACCAGGTCCAGCACGCGACACGAATCGTCTGCATGCCCCGGAAGCACCAGGTGGCGCACGATCATGCCACGCTTCATAAGCCCGTCCTCGTCCACCAACTCTCCCCCGCGGCGCTCGATCTCGCGCGCCATCTGGGCCAGACCCGACACGGCCACACGCGGGTAATCCTTTATATGGGAGAGCGACTGCGCAAGCCCGGCATCGGCATATTTAAAGTCGGTGAGCCACACATCGACCAGGTCGCCCAGCGCCGCCACGGCACTCGCGCGCTCGTAACCACTCGTGTTGTAGACGATTGGGATAACCAGTCCGCGCGCCCGTGCCGCGGCAATCGCGGCAGGCAACAGGTGCGCATAGTGCGTCGCCGTCACCAAATTGATGTTGTTGGCACCCTGGTCCTGCAGTTCCAGCATAATCTCGACCAGGCGCTCAGGCGAAATCTCAAGGCCAAAATTGCCGGTCGAGATCTCGTGGTTCTGGCAGTAGATACATTTGAGCGAGCAGCCGCTAAAGAAGATCGTGCCCGAACCGGCCTCGCCCGAGATAGGCGGCTCCTCCCACATATGAAGCGCGGCGCGGGCCACCTTGAGCGTGTCGTTAGCACCGCAGACGCCGTGCGCGCCCTCATCGCGCGCCGCACCGCAACGGCGCGGACACAAATGGCAGGCGGGCGAAAAAAGTTCGGTCAACGACGTCGGCATAAAACCATGCTCCAAAACAACGATTCAGCAGCTCAAACGTAAAGGGATCAACCCCACAGACGGCTCGAGCCCAAGGCGCCGTAATCGTCCGACACGATTTTTGTAATGTCAAGACTGGAATCGATAAAGTGCCGCTTTATGATGTAGGTATTCCGCCCCCCGCGGAGCAACTGGGTGAACCGTCGCGTTTATTTAGGGAGCCCACACAGTCGTACCTAGTACAGGTATCCTTCGTTGTTAAGGACGCTGGAACAGTCGATGAGGGCACCCACCTGTTTTAGGTGGGTTCATTTTCGTAACGTGGGGGGTGGTTTTCTTTTGCCGAAAATCACCATTACAGTCCATATGGATCCCCGCCGGCATCCCGACAAGCCATCGACAACATCCCAATATCTGGTAAGCGCGTGATTATCGCTGCGTGCAATTCCATGTACCCCCCTTGGTCGAGTATTATGGTTCGGCTATGCCCTTTGCGCATGGCGTTCTTCTGACCTTTTCCTTCGACGCTTGGCGGTTTTTAGATTCATGGCTTCATCCCCGAGCTACATACCGTACCTATGCGTGGCAGCGGCGGCCTTTATCACGACCTTCCTCGCGGTGCCCCTGGTCAAGCGCTTGGCAATTAAGCTCGATGCCGTCGACTATCCTTCTAAGCGCCGCATCAACACCAAGCCCATCCCGCGTTTGGGCGGAACGGCGGTGTTTTTGGGCCTGGTCGTCGCCTGCACTGTGCAAATCCTAGGCACCTGGTACCTGGGTTGGCCGCCCGTTTTGGTGCCCCACCCCCGTCTGCACATCAGCTACCCCATGCTGGCGCTCTCCTTTACCGTCATCTTTGCGACCGGCGCTATCGACGACGTCTTCCAGCTCACGCCCAAGCAAAAGCTGGCCGGACAAGTCCTCGCCGCGCTTATCGCCTGTATCGGCGGCCTAAAAATCGGCGTCATCGTCAACCCGTTTGCCCCCGGCGAGATCATGCTCGGATGGCTCGCCTACCCCATCACCGTAATCTATCTGGTGGCATTCACCAACATCATTAACCTCATCGACGGCCTCGACGGCTTGGCCACGGGCATCTGCGGCATCGCGTCGTTCACCATGTTTTCGATGGCCGTTCTCTCGGGCCGCATCGACGCCGCCGCGCTCTCCATTGCGCTCTTTGGCGTCTGTCTGGCCTTTTTGCGCTACAACTTCAACCCCGCAAGCATCTTCTTGGGCGACTCGGGGTCGCTGCTTCTGGGCTTTGCGCTGGGCTCCATCTCGCTGCTCAACGTGAGCCGCACCGCCGCACTCACCTCGCTTATCATCCCGCTCATCGTTGCCGGCGTGCCCATCATCGACACGTTTAGCGCCATTGTGCGCCGCAAGCGCGCCCGCATTAGCATCGGGCAGGCCGACAAGGGCCACATCCACCACCGCCTGATCCAAGAAGGCTACAACCAAAAACAGGCCGTGCTGCTCATCTATGCCTGGTGCATCATGCTTTCGGCCGGCGCCGCCGCGATTAACCAGGTCGAGGTGCCCATGCGTGTGCTCATCTTTACCGTGCTCGCCATTGGCTCGGCTGCCTTCGCCAAGCACCTGCACCTGTTTGAACCCGTGCTGCGCCACCATTACAACAAGCGCACGCACGAGGACGAGCTGGTCACCCCCGACGACCCCGCTTTTAAGCAGGAGGAGCAGGCAGCCGAGGAGCGCAAAGAAGAGCGCCACCACAAGCTCTAGGGCAAGCTGCCGAGGATGTGCCAAGGCACCGTTGGCCAAGCGCGGCCGCGCCGCGCCCATCGCACAAGCCACCCCTCTCCCGCCCCTCGCCTACTTACGCCCCGCCCCTCCAATAAACGCGTTATCATCTTGACCCATGAACATACGTTAGGAGCAATCATGCCAAACGAGAACAGCTACGAAGTCGCGCTGCAAAAGAGCAACGCCATTCGCGAGGGCTTGGCCAATACGCCCGAGAAGTTCACCATGCTCACCGGTGATCGCCCCACCGGCCGTCTGCACCTGGGCCACTACTTTGGCACCCTCAAGGGCCGCGTTGAGCTGCAGAACATGGGCGCCAAGACCAACGTGCTCATCGCCGACTACCAGGTCATCACCGACCGCGACACGACCGAGCACATCCAGGACAACGTGTACAACATGGTCATGGACTACCTTGCCTGCGGTATCGACCCCAACAAGACCATGATCTACGCGCACTCCGCCGTGCCCGCCGCCAACCAGCTCATGCTGCCGTTCCTGTCGCTGGTGTCCGAGGCCGAGCTGGCGCGCAACCCCACGGTAAAGGCCGAGATGGAGGCCTCGGGCCACGAGCTCACCGGCCTTCTGCTCACCTACCCGGTGCACCAGGCCTGCGACATCCTGTTCTGCAAGGGCAATGTGGTGCCCGTCGGCCGCGACCAGCTGCCGCACATCGAGCTCACCCGTACCATCGCCCGCCGCTTTAACAACCGCTACGGCAAGGTGTTCCCCGAGGTCGACGCACTGCTGTCCGAGACCCCGCTGCTGCCGGGCCTGGACGGTCGCAAGATGAGCAAGAGCTACGGCAACGCCATCAATATTTCGATGACCGCCGAGGAGACGGCCAAACGCATCAAGAAGAGCCAGACCGACTCCGAGCGCATGATCACATTCGATCCCGAGAACCGCCCCGGCGTGTCTGGCCTGCTTTCGACAGCCGCCATCTGCACCGGTCGCTCCGAGGTCGAGATTGCCGAGGAGATCGGTATGGGCGGCTCCGGCCAGCTCAAGAAGTACGTGACCGAGGCCGTCAACGAGTACTTCGCACCGATCCGCGAGCGTCGCCAGCGCTACGAGAACGATCTGGACTATGTGAAGGACGTCCTGCACGAGGGCAACCGTCGCGCCAACGAGATCGCCGATCAGACCCTGGCAGAGGTTCAGGACGCCATGGGCATGGTGTACTAGACCGATCTGCCGGCTTGAGCTTTCGATTGCTTTAGGGCGGGCGCTACGGCGTCCGCCTTTTTTTGGAGCCGGACCGCTTCGGCTCCGTCCATCGCACTCCCCCGACAAACAGGAACAGGCCCGCCGGCAGTTAGTTGCCAGCGGGCCTGTTCCCGAAGTACACCGTTGAATCGCACAGAGGGGAGGAATGCGAATCAAACTCAACAGGGCAGGCTTTTTCATCGCCTATTGCCTGCTCCCTTGCTGAAACCAATATAGTTCACCGTGGTTTACTTTGCAGGATCAATATCCGCCGCCATAGCTTCTCCATAAGTTAGCCCAAGTAAACTAAACCACCACAAAGGAGACAGGCACCTTTGTGGTGGTTTTCGCCACGACAGAGCCGTTAGAGTCCGGCAAGCCAGCGACAGGCGGCCAAGTCGACGTGCATGTCGTCCTTAAACGCCACACCCTCCCCCATTAAGAGCTCGCGTTGAGTATCGGCCCCGCCAAAGGCAAAGCCCTCGCAAATGCGGCCGTCGGCAAATACCACGCGATGACAGGGAATTTGGCCAGGGCGTGGGTTGCTGTGCAGCGCATACCCCACGTACCGCGCACTTCGTGGACGACCGGCAAGCAGCGCCACCTGACCATACGTGGCGACCATCCCCTCGGGGATCTGCTCGACCACCTCGTACACCCGTTCAAAAAAGCCCTCAGACGCCATTGCTCGCTCCCTTCCACCCGGAAAAGCATAAACCACCGCAAAGGGGACAGGCACCTTTGTGGTGGTTTATGGCAGGTCGGTTAGTTGGCGGGCTGGAAGAAGGCTACGGCTACGGCGCCAGGGCCTACGTGGGTGCCGATGGTGGCGCCAATGGTGTGAACGGGCAGTTCGCCCTCGGTATGACCAGCCCACAGTGCCGCGCTGTCCTCGATATACTTCTTGAGCACCGCATCCGAAAGGCCCGTATAGCCCAGCGCCAGCGGCATGGAAAAGTCGATGCCGCCCGCTTTTTCGACCTTTTGGTTCAGCAGATTGCGGCCGTTCTTGGAACCGCGCGCCTTACCCAGCTGCACGATCAGACCGTCCTCGACAGCCACCACGGGCTTTACGTTGAGCAGCGTGCCCACGGCGCCGGCCGCAGCAGACAGACGACCGCCGCGCACCAGGTACTCCAGCGTCTCGAGCAGGCCGATAACCACCACACGGTCGCGCACGGCCTCGACGGCCGCCGCGATCTGAGCTGCACTACGGCCCTCATCCACCAGGCGCAGGGCATACTCGACCATGACACGCTCGCCCAGAGTGACGTTATTGCTATCCACCACGTAAACGTCGCCGCCTGGCGCCTCGGCAAGTGCGGTACGGGCACTCTGATTGGTGCCTGATAGCTTAGCGCCCACGGTAATAATCACAGCCTCATCGCCGGCTTCACGAACCTTGGCAATCGCCTGCGAAAACGCGTACGGGTTGACCTGGCCGGTCTTGGGCAGCTCATCGCGCTCCACGAGCATCTCGTAAAAGCGCTGGTGATCGATGTCGATGCCATCCATGTACACATCGGTGCCAAAGGTGACGGACAGCGGCAAAACGGCCAGTGCTGGGTGCTCGGCCGGCGACATATCGCTTGCGGAATCGGTAATAATGCGGACGGACATAGCGAATCCTTTCTTGCGCAGGTCCCGCGCAGGGAATTTTGACAGCAAGGCCCCGGCACGGTATACGCGCTCAAACAGGACTATGCAGTTGTTAATTGGAAGCAAAAGCCTTGGCGGCCCTACAACTCGCGCAGGGTGTTGAGAATCGTGCGCAGCGACGTATACATCTGCTCGCGCTGCTCCACACCCATAGCCTTACCGGTGGTATCGAGCACTTCGTGGATGATGCGGTCGGCCTCGCTCATGCTCTCGCCACCCAGAGCGGTCAGGCGCACCGGAGCACGATACTTAATGGCGGCATCGCCCGAATCGTCGACCTCGACGTAGCCGCCCTCCTCCAGATGCGCGAGCGTACGCGAGACGGCGGCGCGGGTCACGCCTGCCATGCGAGCCAGGTCAGCGCCAGTCAGGCCGTCCTTGCTGCGCTCAAGATAGTACAGGCACATAACGTCGGAGCCCTTGAGGCCCAGCCTTGCGCCCTCGGATGTCTTAATGCGCTGAATCTCCTTGTAGAGCCCGCTGATCAGTCCGACAAAGTCCTCGAAACGTGTCTCGTCGTTCTGCTGCATGGGAGACGACCGCCTTTCGCTTGCATAATGCTTACGGGTAAACATCTTAGTCGCATAAGGCGACACCCGTACCCAAATACCCCATTTGTTAACCCATCAACATAAAAACCACCACAAAGGGGACAGGCACCTTTGTGGTGGTTTGGGGCATCAATAGGTTCTAGGCGCCGCTACAGCTCCACGCAGGGATTGTCGCGAGTCACAAGCGTCTTAACGACAACCGTCGCTCCCAGATAACGCTCGAGCAACTCAGCGAGGCGATCGATCGCGGCCTGGCATTCCCCCATCCGCTCGGGCTCCACGCACTCAATCGCCAGGAACGCATCGGCCGAATCATCGGACAGCGCCGTGCGAACGCCGTCGCGCCAGTTCCAGCAGCGGCACACAGCGCCCGCATCGTCGATGTAGGCGAGCTCGCCGGGCAACGTCGGATCGTCCGCCTCCTCGCCAAGCGGCAAGAACGCATCGCCACCGTCGGTCACCTTCAAGCGAAGGTCTCCCTCGATCGCATGCAGATCCTCGCCTCCCACGGGCAGCGCGTAGGTCAGCGACACCGTGTTGTAAATATCCACCGCGGGCGTAATGTGGCCCACCGGCTTGCCTTTGAGCACGCGTTTGAGCAAGTTCTCGATCGAGCAGCGCGCGCCTTTCTTGGTCTTGAACAGACGATAGGCCTCGCGCCATGCCTTGACCGGTGCGTTCTCGCTGATAGTGTCGCTGGTCAGATGACGCTCCGCATCGATATTGGCGCGGTCGAGCAACGCCGCAATCGCATCCACGTCCTCTTGAGGAATCTGAGCCGTGGGCTTCATGCCCTCCACGACCACAACACCGACCGCTGCCTGCGGAAACAGCTCCCAGAATGAATCCTCGGCAATAAAGCTCTTCATACGCTCTCCCTTCATTGTGCGCGCCCGAGTGAGGGCGCCTAAACAAAAAGCGCCCTTACAACGGCCACCTTCAAAGTCCTACGGTGCCGTCACAAGAACGCTTGCGCTGTCCCCATCCGGAGAAGGGGACGATATGTCAGGCGTATTGTAACCCGAGTCATCCACGCGAGCAAAACCACCACAAAGGCGCCTGTCCCCTTTGTGGTGGATATGGACTCACGGCGAAGCTAGTGGCGAAGTCCCAGCAACCCGCGGCCGCGATGACGGGCGTCGGCGTGTACTTGAGCGTGCGGGCCGGCGGCTTTGACGGACTCGGGCAGGTGCGAGTACTTCTTCTCGAAGTTCTCCTCGAACATCACCGCCAGGTTGTGCGCGGCCTCGTCATAGCGCGCGGTGCTCTGCCAGTATTGGCGCGGCACCAGGATGCCATCGGGCACGCCGTGGCACGTCGTGGGAATGTCGACGTTAAAGATGTCGTCGTGCAAGAACTCGCTGTCCTCGATGGTACCGTCGAGGGCGCAGGCCACCAGGGCGCGCGTGTAGGCAAGCTCGATGCGATGGCCCACACCATAACCGCCGCCAATCCAGCCGGTGTTGACCAGGTACACGCGCGTACGACCGTCGGCGATACGCTCGCCGAGCATCTTGGCATAGACCATGGGGTCGAGCGGCATAAACGGCTCGCCAAACAGCGAGGAGAACGTGGGCGTGGGCTCGGTGACGCCGACCTCGGTGCCGGGAATCTTAGCCGTAAAGCCCGTCACAAAGTGGTACATGGCGGCATCGGCCGTCAGACGTGAGATGGGTGGCAGCACGCCAAAAGCGTCGCAAGTCAGGAACAGCACGACACTCGGAGTGGTGCCCATGCCCTTAGTCCACGCGTTAGGAATGTGCTCCACGGGATAGGCCACGCGCGTGTTGTGCGTGATCGAGATGTCGTCGTAGTTGGGCTTGCGGTTCTCGTCGAGCACCACGTTTTCGCAAATGGCGCCAAAACGGACGGCGTTGAAGATCTCGGGCTCGTGGAAGGCGTCCAGGCCCTCGCATTTTGCGTAGCAGCCACCCTCGATGTTGAAGATACCCATGTCGGACCAACCGTGCTCGTCGTCGCCGATCAGCAGGCGCGTGGGATTGGCCGAAAGCGTGGTCTTGCCGGTGCCGGACAGGCCAAAGAACACGGCGGTCTCGTGCGTGACGGGATCCATGCTGGCCGAGCAGTGCATGGGCAGCACGTCGTCCTCGACGGGCAGCAGATAGTTCATGACGCTAAAGATCGACTTTTTAATCTCGCCGGAGTAGCCGGTGCCGGCGACCAGAATCACGCGTTCCTGGAAGTTGATGACCACCGCGGCGCTGGAGTTGAGGCCCTTGATGGCGGGGTCGCACTGGTAACCGGGCGCTGCGAGCACGCAGAAGTCGGGCTCGCCGGTGCGCGCGATTTCGCGAGCGAGCGGGCGGGCGAGCATCTGCTTAATGAAGAGCGCCTGGCTGGCACGCTCGCAGGCGACGAGCAGGCGGCGCGTGTGGTTGCGGTCGGCGCCGGCCATGCCGCGGGTGACGAACACATCGCGCTCGTTGAGATAGTCGACGATGCCGGCTTTGATGACCTCGTAGCTTTCGACGGACAGCGGGCGGTTGACGGCGCCCCAGGCAATCTTGTCGTGGACATCGGGGGTGTCAACGATAAAGCGATCGTTGGGCGAACGTCCGGTACGCTCCCCCGTCTCGATCACCAGCGCGCCGTTGGATGCCATGCGGCCTTCGTTGCGGCGGATGGCATGCTCGACGAGCTCGGCTGCCGGCAGGTCAACCAGCAGGCGGGGCTGATTCTCGGCGGGATCTTCGACCAGCGTAATACCAAAGTTGGACAAAACTTCTGCAGGGGTAACACCAGGCATGGGGCCTCCTTTAAAAACGCGACACGTGGACGCGGCGCGCACTTTACTCACGTCAAGCCCGTTGTACCCGATATGCAAAAACGTTTTTGCGGCAAGGGCGGCAAGCCCGCCCAACGGTCAAAAATCGCAGGCAAGCGGCCTAGTCATTGGGGACGTTTTTAAACGCCTAGTCATTGGGGACACTCTTGAACAGGCAACATTCAAGGAATGTCCCCGGATGCCGGCACTTAGGGACGTTCCCAAAGTGCCGGCACATAAGGAACATCCCTAAGTGCCGACTACCGAATGGCGCCGCCGAAATTATCGAACAACCTGTTCAAAAACACGAGCGAACACCGTCGCGTCTATACTAAAGCGCAGCAATAGAAAGGACTCCGCTTTGAGCATCACGCCCCTCGATAGCATTCGCCGCGCCATCGCCCGCCGCAATGGCGTCGCCGACCCCGCCGTAGCGGGCAGCGGCACCGCAAGGGCCCAGGGCGGACGCATCGAGAACGGCCTGTTCCCCGCCTCCCACACGGCCGAAGAGCTCGGGCGCATCCAAGAGCTGAGCCAGCGCAACGCCGGCGGCCCCAACAGCAGCCAGGCCACGCGCCGTCGCCGGCGCGAACGCGATCGGGAGCCCGGCCCCGTCCGCCGCATGGTCAACGCTTGGTGGAACCGTCTGCTCGGCGCCGTCTACGGCGGCGGCTTCTCCATGCAGGAAGCGGAATACGAGGAGCACGCCACCCGCCGCGACTATCTTTGGAACACCCTCGGCACCGCCGTGTGGGGCATGGCGTTTCCTCTGCTCACCATCGTGTCCACACAGCTCGCGGGTGCCGAGGAGGCCGGTAAGTTCTCCATCGCCTTTGTCACCGGCACGCTCATCATGATCGCGTGCAACTACGGCGTGCGCAATTTCCAGGTCTCGGACATCGACGAAAAGACGTCCTTTGCCTCCTACCAGCTCAACCGCTGGCTTTGCGGAGCGCTCGCCCTAGGCTGCGGCCTCATGTACAGCAGTGCCCGCGGCTATGACGCGCAGATGGCGACGATCGGCCTGGGCGTCTACCTGTATAAGGTCATCGACGGCGTCGCCGACGTGTACGAAGGCCGCCTGCAGCAGGCCGACAAACTCTACCTGGCTGGCATGAGCCAAACGTTACGCTCCGTCGGCGTCATCGCGGTCTTCAGCGTGGCGTTGTTCCTCACACGCAGCATGCCCATCGCGGCCATGGCCATGGGCATTGCCGCGATCGCCTCGCTCGTGCTGGTCACCGCCCCGCTCGCCCTGCTCGAGACCGAAAAATCGCGCCGCGTGAGCCTGCGCGAGGTCGGCCACCTGTTTGTCCAGTGCGCCCCACTCTTTGGCGCGCTATTCCTGTTCAACCTTATCGAGAGTATGCCCAAGTTTGTGATGGAAGGCACGCTGGCATACAAATATCAGCTGTACTTTAATGCCCTGTTCTTTCCTGCGCAGGCTATTTTGCTGAGCATTGGATTTATCTATAAACCGCAGCTCCTGCGCTTGTCGAGCATTTGGGCTAATCCTCGTAAGCGTCGTCGCTTTGACCTGATTATTGTTGCCGTTATGGCGCTGATCGTGGTCATCACCGGCGTGTGCGCCGCATTTATGGCAGGCCCCGGCATCCCCCTCATGAGCTTTATGTACGGCCTCAGCTTTGAGCGCTACCGTACGCTGGCGTTGCTGATGGTCGTCGCCGGCGGCGTCACCGCGGCCATCGACTTTATCTACGCCATCATCACGGTGCTGCGCCACGCTGGAGACGTCACCAAGATCTACCTGATCTGCTTCGCCGTAAGCGTGGTGTTACCGGTGATCTTGATTAAGCTGCTGGGTCTGATGGGCGCTGTGGTGAGCTACCTAGCCATCATGGCCCTACTCCTGGTGCTACTGATTATCGAATACGCCCACATCCGCCAACGCATCGAACGCGACCGCAACCCATACGGCGCCTAATTAGCTGCCCCGGTCACCGGAATTTGCGATGGAATCACCCCGTCTGGGGTCTCGTTGCGGACAATATTCATCACGCAAAACTAAGTGAGTAGACTTTTACCGAATCCCCGACCACACCAACAGAGCACAAGTCTGTGACCTGCGGTTTTATTGAGGCAAATATGTTGGGTGCTCGGCATTTCCAAAAAAGTCTACTCACTTAGCCAGCGGGCAGCCAAAAAAGAACCGCCGCGACGTCGTTTGACTCCGCTGCGACGGTTTTTCGAGCATTTTCGCGCTGTCGAGGACGCAGACGCTCCTCATTTCTAGCGCTTACCGAGCAAGAAGGCGCTACTCTCCGAAAGTAGTCAAAAAAGCCCCGTCCCAAATTAGCTACGGTAGATCGGCGGAACAAGGTTATTCGCCCGGGTTGATGTTCGCGTAGAACTCCGCCCCGTCATCGAGCCGCAGGATGCCCACGCGACCGAACTCGGAGCCGGTGGCGGCAGCGCAGTCGATGTCGATGCGATCGGGCACACCGGCGGCATCCTCGCCGCCCAGGCGCACAATCTGCCCGCGGCCCGACTCCTCATCGAGCCCCGCAAGACCACCGACCTCGCAATAACGCCCGAGCGACACCGTTGGCGTGTGACCGCTCACCACGACCGGACCCTTGCCCTCGGCAGAAAGCAGCCCGGTCGGCACATCCCAATAGCCGTGACGAATCCACAGCAGGTCATCGGACGACTGCACCGCGAGCATCTGCTGCAGCAGCTCGCAATCGGCACCCACCGCTCCAACGCCATCGGCACAATCGACGCCATGCTCAAGCAAAAACGCGCGCGCCGCCTTCATCTCGATTCCAGCATGCACCAGCAGATACGGGCGCTCCTCGGTCTCGGCCACCGCGTAGAGCGGCAGCGCGGCCATCCATCGCACGAGCTCCTCGTATGCCTCAAATTCCATGTCGTTGAGCTGCTCGCGCGTCGTCCAGCCACCGTTGATATCCCAGGTCTCGGCATCAAGCGGATCCTGGCCAATGATGGCATCGAGCATGATCTGCTCGTGATTGCCCTTGAGTACGCGGGCGTTGGGCAGCGAGCGCACGAGCTTAATAACGCCGACCGGATCGGGCCCACGATCGATCATGTCGCCCAGCACGTACAGCGTGTCGTCGGACGTCAACGAGATCTTAGACAGGGCCTCGTCAAGCGCACGCACGTGCCCGTGAGCATCAGATGTCACATAGATCGCCATGGTACGCCTCTCCTTGCATTGCGGCCGAAGCCCGGTGCCGCAACTAAAACTTCAAGTTGAACTTAAACGTTACCCATTGTACTCCGTTGCAATAAAGCTGGAAAGGGTTTCCGAGCAGAGGCAAAGACGGCAGCCGTCTATGACGATATCGCGCACGCCCGCAATCCAACCCCATAAACCCACCATCTTTGGGTACAAATAACCGCAGACAACTGACCGTGCCACGCCAACCACCCAGGAGCGGACACTATCCATGAACCAGATCCTTCTCTTTATCGGCCTCGTCATCATTTTGTGCCTGACCATCAAACCCGTCGGCAAAAAACTCCCCTTCCCCACCCTGCTCATCTTTATCGCGCTGGGCATGCTGTTGGGCGTCAACGGTCCGACGCATATCGACTTTAGCGACTACGCACTCACCGAAACCGTCTGCAGCACGGCGCTGCTATTCATCATGTTCTACGGCGGCTTTAACACCAATATCGACCGCGCCAAGCCCGTCGCCGCGCCGGCGGTGCTGCTGAGCACGCTCGGCGTCGTCATCACCGCAGGCATCACCGGCGTGTTCGCCCACTTTGTACTGGGCTTCGACTGGATCGGCGGCCTGCTGTTGGGATCGGTCGTGGCGTCCACCGACGCGGCGAGCGTCTTTAGCGTACTGCGTGAGCACAGCCTGTCGCTGAGGGGCGGCACCGACTCGCTGCTCGAGGTCGAATCGGGCTCCAACGATCCCGTCGCCTATATGCTCACCGCCGTGCTCGCCACACTCGCGGCCGGCGGCGACATCAACATTCCCGCACTGCTGGCCAAGCAGATTATCTTGGGCGTGGGCCTGGGCCTCGCCATCGGCTGGGCGGCGGGCCGCCTGATTGAACGCGCGCACGCAACGGCCGAGGGCGCGCAGACCATCTTTTTGTTCGCCGTGGCCATCGTCGCCTACGCGCTGCCGAGCTACCTGGGCGGCAACGGATTTTTGGCCGTGTACCTGGCCGGCATTGTGCTGGGTGCGAGCGACATCACCGGCAAGGTCGAGATGGCGCACTTCTTCGATACCCTCACCGAGATGGCCGAGATGACGATCTTCTTCTTGCTCGGCCTGCTCGTAACGCCCGCACGCCTGCCGCAGATGCTGCTGCCGGGCCTGGCGCTCATGGCGTTTATGCTCTTTGTGAGCCGCCCCATCGCCGTCGGCGTGCTGCTGGCGCCGTTTAGGACGAACCCTCGCCAGGTTGCACTCGTAAGCTGGGCGGGTCTGCGCGGAGCAGCTTCGGTCGTCTTTAGTCTCTTTGCCGTGGTGGCCGGCGTTCCCGGCGGACACAACCTATTTGACCTGGTGTTTGTGATTGCCGTGTCGAGCATTGTGGTGCAGGGCTCGCTGCTGCCGGCGGTGGCGAAGAAGCTCGATATGATCGATGCGACCGGCGACGTGCGCCGCACCTTTAACGACTACCGCGACGAGGACGGCATGTCGTTTGTAAAGCTCAAGGTGGGCGCTGGACATCCGTTTGCCGGACGCTCGCTCGCGGACATTGGCAGCGCGACGGACATGCTGGTGGTCTTGGTGCTGCGCGACGGTGCGCACCCGGTGCTGCCCAACGGCGATACCGTCATCGAGGAAGGTGACCTGCTGGTGATGGCCGCGCCAACGTTTGAAGAGCGTGCCGAGGTTACGCTGCGCGAGGTCACCGTGACCCCCCACGGTCGCCTGGCCGGCCAGCGTCTTCGCGATGTGCCGCAGGGCAAGCACCCCTTTATCGTGGTGATGCTCAAGCGCGACGGCCAAACGATCATCCCCGATGGCAACACCCTAATATACGCCGGCGACGAAGCCGTCATCGCCACGCTAGCGTCGTAGCAGCCCGTCCCAAATTAGCTGCCCCCATCCCTCTTCAGCTACTAGCTGTCACCCACGGCAAAGTCGCGGAGGTCGAGGCCCTCGCGTTCGGCTCGGGCCAGGAGCTCTTGGGGCGACTCGTCCTCGATATCCACCACGTCGAGCAGGGCGGCGGGAAAGTCCACGCCGGCCGCACTCCCCGCGCGATCGAGCAAGCTCTCGTGCAGCTGACCTACATCGACATTGATTTTAATGCTGCACCTTCCCACCGGGTAACCGCTGTTGATTAATCGAGCACCATAAATGAGATGCACTAAATCTCAGACAACGCCATAATTAAACATTGACCATCAGGGGGGTTGCGGACAATGGACAAGCTCAATGCCATGACGGAACAAGTCAGAGATTTTTGTGATGCGCGCGATTGGCGCAAATATCACACGCCAAAAGAGCTCGCCATCGGCATGGCAACCGAAGCCTCCGAACTGCTGCAGCTTTTCCGCTTTATGAGCGACGAGCGCATTGCAGAAATGTTCGATAACCCTGATCAGCGCCAAGCCATCGAAGACGAAGTCGCTGACACGCTCCTCTTTCTCCTGCGTTTCGCCGACCTAAACGGAATCGACCTCCCAAAGGCGCTCTCGTCCAAACTCAAACGCAATGGCGAGCGCTATCCCGTCGACACCAGCTCCAGCGAATATAGAAAGGCGGACCACCATGAGTAACGAGTTCGCCCTTCGGCAATACACGCTTCCCCTGCCCCAGCCCTTCGAGACAAGCAAATCGCTGCAAGACTTTGGCACGCCAAAGCCAGGGTCGCACCACGACGAAAGCTGGCCTGTTCTCTACATCCTGACCAACAGCAAAAACAAAACGGCGTACATCGGTCAAACGACCAATTATCGACGCCGCATGAAGCAACACGCCGCAAACGTGGACAAAGACTTCGACCGGACCCTTCTGATTGACAACCCAACCTTCAATCAATCAGCAACATTTGAGTTTGAGAATCGACTTATCGAGCTGTTCTGCGCTGACGAAAAATACCAAGTAACCAACGCCAACAATGGCTATGCCCAGTTCGATTATTTTGAGCGACCTCAGTATCGCCAGAAGTTCAGAGACCTCTGGACGAAGCTTCGCGAAGAGAACTATGCGATCCACCCCATCGAAGAGCTCGAGAACACTGACCTGTTCAAATTCTCGCCCTTTAAAACGCTCACGCCCGATCAATACGAAACGATTGAGGCGATTTACAGGCGGCTCGAGCAAGAGCATGAAGACATTAAACACGGCGGTCCCAAGAAAGAGCGCGTAACCGTCGTGAACGGCGCGCCGGGAACAGGCAAAACAATCCTCGCCATCAGTCTCATGTTCAAAATCAAAAATGAGCCGAACCTTTCCGGTCTGCGGGTCGGCTTCGTGACGCCCATGGAGTCTCTGAGCAAGACGCTCAAAAAACTCACGCACTTCCTCCCCGGGCTAAAGCCCGGCGACATCCTGAGCCCCAGCGATGTCACAAAAAACGATCGGTATGACATCTTGCTTGTCGACGAGGCGCACCGACTGGGAAACTACTTGACCGCCGGCGCCGGCATCGGAGCTTTCTACAACACATGCGAACGACTCAACTTGCCGCGCACGAGTAACCAGGTGGATTGGATTTTCAAATGCTGCGACAAGGCGTATCTGTTCTATGACCCCAAACAGCAAGTCCGCGCATCGGGACTCAACCGAGATGGCCTTGAGCAGCGACTCAACCAACTCGAAGAAGCTGGCATCGAGACCGAAGAATTCAACTTGAGTACCCAAATGCGTGTGCGTGGCGGCGATGAGTACCTCGATTTCGTCTACGACCTGCTTGATAACAAAGCGTACATGCATGCCGGCATGAAGTTTGATGAGCTCTTTGCCTCTCAGCCTTACGACTCGCAAGCCGGCGATCCTGACAGTGATATCCCCAGGTACCAGTTTGGCATAGTCGACCGGTTTGAAGATTTCTGCTCCCTACAGCAGGCCAAAGAAAAAGAAGTTGGGCTGTCCCGTATGACAGCCGGTTTTGCTTGGAAATGGGAAAGCAAGAGCAATAAAGATGCGTTCGATATCGTCATCGAGGGCATTCCCAAACGCTGGAACTCGACCCAGAAGGATTGGGTTAACTCCGCCAACGCCGTCAACGAAGTCGGATGCATTCATACGGTACAAGGCTACGATCTCAACTACGGATTCGTAATTCTGGGTCCCGACATTTACTACGATTCGAACAAAGATGCAGTCTACGTTAACAGAGCGAACTTCAAAGATGCCGTTGCCAAGAAAAAGGCAAGCGACGATGATCTGCAAAAGATTATCGTCAACGCCTACTACGTCCTCATGACGCGCGGCATGCTAGGAACGTATCTCTATGTGTGCGACCCCGCGCTCAAAGAGCACCTTTCACGGTATATCCCGGTGGTATAGACCTAGCGACCGCGCTCCCCCATGTAACCATCCTGTAAATCATAGCGGCGTAGTCGAGTTTTACCGTGATGCGGTCGCGCCTAGCGCTCCACTGTGCTAAAGTATCCCGAACGTTCAAACGACTACGAGGGAGACTAGAAGATGGCACGTGTGCACAACTTCTCAGCTGGCCCGGCCGCGCTGCCTACAAGCGTGCTCGCCGAGATCGCCGACGAGATGATGGACTACCGCGGTTGCGGCATGTCCGTGCTCGAGATGAGCCATCGATCTAGCATGTACCAGCAGATCATCGACGACGCCGAGGCAACCCTGCGCCGCCTGCTGAGCATCCCCGACAACTACCGCGTCCTGTTTTTGCAGGG
>CABUWA010000013.1 GCA_902495085.1 uncultured Collinsella sp.
AGGACCTGGGCGGCGAGCTGCTGGCCGAGGACTGCGACGCCGACGTTCTGTTCCTGCTGACCGCCGTTGAGCATGTCGCCATCAACTTTGGCAAGCCCAACCAGGAGGAGCTCGAGGACCTCACCGCCGACGAGGCCGAGCGCCTGGCCGACGAGGGCCAGTTCGGCAAGGGTTCCATGGAGCCCAAGGTTCGCGCTGCCATCAAGTTCGCGCGTTCTCGCAAGGGCCGCACCTGCATCATCGGCGCTCTAGACAAGGCCGCCGAGACCATGGCCGGCCTCTCCGGTACCCGCATCCACGAGTAGTCTCTACTCTGTTGACTCTCTCGTGGGCGCCAGGCAAAGCGCCCACAAACTAGCCTCTCTTCATGAGCCCCGCGGTCCGCTCCGACTGCGGGGCTTTTGCTATTCACCTAGTCATTGGGGACAAACCCGGCACTTGGGGACGGTCCTTTCCTGCCGGCAGCTTGGGACAGTCCTTAATAGTCATTGGGGACGTTCTTAAACGACTAGCCAAACAAGAACGTCCCCAACGACTACTCATTTAAGTCTGTCCCCAATGACTGCCCAATGGCTGGGAAGGCGCATCCCACACCGACGCATTGCCTTCGGGCCCTCTCCCCAGGCTCTCCATAGCTCAGCTGGACTCCCCGCAACCTGTTCCGAGTTGGCGGAACGAGCGCGACGTGGAGTGTCATTCTTTACCGCGTTAGACTAGACGCAGGGAAAGGAGGAGGACATGGATGCTCGCGTCAAGCAGCTTGTAAATATGATCGAGGACGCTCAGCCTGTCGCTGTCGCGGTACTTGCCAAGCGTCTCGAGGTAAGCGAGCGCGCCGTGAGAAACTATATCCATCGCGCAAACGACAACCTTGCAGGGGTTGCACGCATCGTTGGCAGCAAGGGGCAGTATCGTATCGATGTTGCACGTGCAGATGAGCTTGCTCGCTTGCTAGACGGTGCGGCTCTGGCCCATCCGGGCATTCCTGATACGCGCGACGGCCGTGTGTCCTTCCTTCTTAACGACCTCCTCATGCGGTCCCAGTGGGTGACGATTGAGGAGTATGCGGATTTACTCTACGTTTCGGCGCGAACTCTGTCCAATGACATGCGTCTGGTAGAGCAGAAACTCGCCCAATTTGACTTAACGCTCGAAAAGCGCCCACGCTACGGAATCCGCGTTGCGGGCGGGGAGTCGCAGCGGCGCCTGTGCCTGGCCTCGCTGGTGAGGCCCGTGTTGCCCGACACCGACGATGCAAAGCTCGCCGAGCGCCTGCGGGCCATCGCCGCATGTGTGGACGATGCTCTGACGGCCTCGCCCGTCACGGTGAGCTCGCTGGCATCCCGCAATCTCATCATGCATCTTTACATTGCTCTTGGCCGCATCGAGCAGGGCTGCTATGTCCCAGCTGCAGAATCGGACGTTCAAAAACTGGAGGGAACGCGCGAATACGCCGCGGCTTTCCAGATTGCCGCAAACATCAAGGATGCCCTGGGCGTGAGCATGCCCCGAGAAGAGGTTGCCTTTATCGCAATCCATTTGCTCGGCAGGGGCACGGGCGTGCCCGAGAAGGGCTCTGCCGTTATCTCGGACGAGATGTGGGAGATTGCTTCCGAGATGGTACGTGCGGTCAACGATGAGTTTAGGTTTGACTTTAGCGGCGATCTTGAACTTCGCATGAACCTTGCTCGGCATATCGGCCCTCTGGGCTATCGCCTTGAATATCACATGCATATGGATAACCCCATGCTGTCCGATATCAAGACGAGGTTTCCGTTGGCCTATTCGATGGCAGCTGGCACCTCGCAGGTACTCGAGCGTCATTTTGGCAGCCAGCCCTCTGATGAAGAGCTCGGCTACATCGCCATGGCATTTGCCCTGGCCCTCGAGCAGCAAGCCGACCAGCCGCGTCGCAAACGCATCCTGATCGTGTGCGCCTCGGGAGCGGGAAGCGCCCGTATGCTCGAGCACCAGTACCGCAAGCAGTTTGGCATGTATATCGATTCGATTGAGACATGCGATGTCGCCCGCGTGGGAACGTTCGATTTTTCGCATATCGACTACGTGTTCACAACGGTGCCGCTCAACGTCAAGTTGCCCGTGCCCGTCCGCGAGGCCGATTTCTTCTTGGAGACGAGCGATGTCAACGCTATCCGCAAGGTGCTGAGCGACGACACTGCGCAATCGGACTCCGTGAGCTCTTTCTTTAGCCGTGCCCTGTTCTTCAACCGCGTTGAGGCGTCGTCGAAGCAGGCCGTTCTCCGATATCTCTCCGAGCGCGCCGTCGAGAGCGGCCGTGTCGATGCCCAGTTTGCCCAAGAGGTCGCCGAGCGCGAGAGCGCGAGCGCCACCTCGTTTGGCAATGGGGTAGCCATGCCCCATGGGATGCATCCCTTGAGCGCCGAGGCCTTTGTTACCGTGGGCCTGCTCGAACATCCCATTCTTTGGGACGAATACGGCCATGAGGTCGATATCGTCTTTATGGTGTCGTTTGCCCGGTCGGGCGGCGATGAGGCGCGGATCTTGAGCTCACTGCTCGCCGAGATCTTTATGGACCGCCAGGGGGTCGAGCGCCTACGCGAGCGCCGGTCCTGGCATGAGCTGATGGCGCTTGTGCAAGCGCATACGGCTTAAGACTTCTTTTGTCGATGACCCTGTCAGTCTACCTGCAATAAACCTCGAGGATTGCGGGCGGGAGATAGGCGTTTCGAATATTCAAGTACAAACCAAACATCACGGGAGAGGAGACCGTTATGGACGATCAGGGAACCGAGATGGTTTCGTTTCAGCTGGTCGCTGCAGCGGGAGAGGCACGCAGCCTTGCCTTCGAAGCCCTTGAAAAGGCAAAGGCGGGGGATTTTGACGCCGCCGCCAAACTCATGAAGCAGTCAAAGGATGCGGGAATCAAGGCTCACCACATCCAAACGCAGCTGCTTTCGACTGAGGCAGCGGGCGAGCATCTGTCGGTGGATGTGTTGCTGGTCCATGCTCAGGACCACCTCATGTGCTCCATGCTTGCTCAGGAGCTCGTGCAGGAGCTGATCTGCCTGTATGAGCGCACTGCAACCAAGAACGCCTAGCGGCGTGCGGTGACTATCCAACCAATCAATGCGAAGGGAATCCCTTATGAAGATCCTTCTTGTTTGCGCAGCTGGTCTGTCTACAAGCATTCTGATGAAGAAACTCGAGAAATATGCGGAGCAAAACGGCATCGAGCTCGATATCGATGCGGTGGGTATCGGCGAGTATCAGGAGACGTGCGCCAATTATGACGTGCTGCTCTTGGGGCCGCAGGTGTCCTACCAGCTCAACACCGTCAAGCAGGGGAGCGGTAAGCCGACCGCGGTCATCCCCGCACAGGACTACGGCATGGGCAACGCCGCCAACGTGCTGGCACTCGCCCAGTCGCTGTTGGGTTAGGAGGCAACCATGGAGAAGTTCATGACCCTGCTTCAGGAAAAACTGACCCCTATCGCCAATTTCTGCGGCACCGAGCGCCACTTTGCCTCCATGCAAAAGGGCTTTATGAGCGCGATCAGCTTCATCTTGGTATCTGCCGTCTTTATGATCCTCGCCAACCCGCCGGTCACGGCCGACCTGGTGGCGCAGGGCGGGTTCTGGTCCGTCTTTGGCCCTTGGCTCGATTTTGCCACGGCCAATAAGCTCACGCTGCTCATTCCCTTCAACATGACGATGGGCATACTGTCGGTGATCGTGACGTTCGCAATCGCCTATAACCTGGCGGGCACCTACAAGATGCCCAAGCTTAACGCCGGCATGACCTCGCTGGTGATGTTCCTGATCGCCGCGGCGCCGTCGTCCTACTACCAGCTTGCTGACGAGTCCGTGCTCCAGGCGGTCCCCTGCACCTATCTGGGTGCGCAGGGCCTGTTTACCGCCATCATCGTTGCCTTGGTCTCCGTCGAGGTCACGCGCTTCTGCCAGACCAAGGGCATCACCATCAAGATGCCCGATGGCGTGCCGCCGTTTTTGTCCGAAACCTTTGGCGCCATCGTACCTATGCTCGCCAACATCCTCATCTTCTTTGGCGGCAACCTGCTGATCCAGATGATCGATCCCGCGCTGTCCATCCCCTCGGTTATCGAGAAGCTGCTCGCTGCCCCGCTTTCCGTCGCAGTTGACTCTGTGCCCGGCGCACTGCTTATCTGCTTCATGACGCTGCTGTTTTGGTGCTTTGGCGTCCACGGCAACATGATCGTAATGCCCATCACCGCCCCGGTCACGCTTGCCGCCTTTGCCGCCAACGCCTCGCTCTATGCTGCCGGGCAGCCGCTTGAGTTCCACCCGGCGCTCATGTCGTTGGCCATCAACCTCATCGGCGGCACGGGTAATACGTTCTCTTTTGTGGCGCTCTGCGCGTTTAGGGCAAAGTCGCAGCAGCTCAAGGCATTTGGCAGGGCATCGATCGTGCCGAGCTTCTTCCGTATCTCCGAGCCCGCGATCTTCGGCGCGCCCATCATCTTCAACCCGATCCTCATGATTCCGTTTGTGCTAGGCGGCATGATCTCGGCCCTGCTGTATTGGGGTGCGGTCTCACTGGGTCTTGTCTCTAACTTCTACATCTTGGTGAGCGGCACGTTCCCCATCTTCGTTCAGGGCTTTGTCCAGTGCCTCGACCCGCGCATCTGGGTGTTTACGATCGTTTTGATCGTGGTCATGGCTGTGGTCTGGTACCCGTTCTTTAAGGTGTACGATAACCAGCTCCTGGCTCAGGAGCAGGAGAACGCCGCGGCAGCTTCTGCCGAGGATGCTGAGTAGCATGAGTTACTTTGACAGAACGTCTGCCGCCGGTATGCCCGAGGGCTTTTTGTGGGGTGGTGCCCTCGCCGCCAACCAGGCCGAAGGGGGCTGGAACGAGGGCGGCCGCGGCATGTCGCACTCCGACCTGATCCCACAGGGTTCCGACCGCTGGGATGTAATGTTTGGCAGGCAAAAGCCCGTGGACGATCCGGACAGGCTGTATCCATGCCGCTGGGGCAACGACTTCTTCCATCATTGGCACGAGGATGTCGAGCTCTTTGCCGAGATGGGCTTTAAGTGCCTGCGTCTTTCAATTTGCTGGAGCCGTATTTTTCCCACAGGGATGGAGACCGAGCCCAACGGCGAGGGCTTGGAGTTTTACCGTCAGGTATTCGAGGCGCTGCGCGAGCATGGAATCGAGCCGCTTGTGACGCTGTCGCACTACGACTATCCGTTGGCTCTGGTCGAGCGCTATGGTGGCTGGCAAAGCCGAGAGATGATCGAGCGGTATGCGCACTACGTCGAGACCGTCGGACGCGCGTACCAGGGCCTCGTGCGTTATTGGCTTACGTTCAACGAGATCAACAGCGTGGCGCTGTCCTATCTCAACGCGGGTGTCACGCTCGAGGATGAGCGTGACCGTGCAGCCGTGACCGCGGCGTTCTCGCACCATATGTTTATGGCGAGCGCTCGCGCTGTCGAGATTCTGCACAAGATCGATCCCGCAAACAAGGTGGGTTGCATGGTCGCTGCCGGTGCGACCTATCCGTACCGTTGTGCGCCCGAGGACGTATGGCTTGCGTATGAGGAGGACCGCGGCCGCTACTTCTACACAGACGTGATGGCTGCGGGCGCCTATCCTGCTTGGAAGCTGCGTGCACTCGAGAAAGAGGGTGTTCACGTGCCCTTTGAGCCGGGCGATACGGAGTATCTGGCAGAGCATACGGTCGACTTCATCTCGTTCTCGTACTATTGCTCGCGCTTGGTGTGCGCCGATGATCAGGTGATCGCCGAGAAGGCGGAGGGCAACGTGTTCCCGACGTTGCGCAATCCGTACCTCAAGGATAAAGAGACTGCCTGGAAGTGGCAGATCGATGCGCTGGGTTTGCGCGTGACGCTTGCCGGCTACCACGATCGTTACCATCTTCCGCTCTTTATCGCCGAGAACGGTGTGGGCGGACTCGATGCGCTGGAAGACGGCAAAGTCCACGATGCGTATCATATTGATTACCTGCGAAGGCATATTCTTGCGCTGCGCGATGCAATTGTCGAGGACGGTGTTGACCTGATGGGATACACGCCGTGGGGCTGTATCGATTTGGTGTCGGCCTCGACGGGGCAGATGAAGAAGCGCTATGGCTTTGTTTATGTTGATGCCGATGATACGGGCAAAGGCACGTTCGATCGCTACCGAAAGGACAGCTTCTGCTGGTACCAAAAGGTCATTGCATCAAATGGCGAGGACTTGAGTTAACTCTTGCAGGTCTGTTGCCCCCGCGGTCCGCTTCGGCCGCAGGGGCTTTTGTTATTGAGGCGGCTGTTCATGAGGAGCATTGCAGGCTGCGGAAACCCGGCACTTGGGGACGTTCCTTTCCTGCCGGCAGCTTGGGACAGTCCTTAAAGGCCGCATCGATCAACTGCGGAAAGCACATCCCAGAATGAGCGTCCAACATGGGGTGCGGTTTCCCTTGAGGCCCTCAATCGGAAAATGCATCCCGGATTTTTGTCGAAAAGCGGTCCCTAGTTTCCCAAACGGGCCGCTAACGGAAAGCGCATCCCGCTATTGGGCCCCAAAGCAGGATGCGCTTTCCGTGCTGGCAGTTCCAAGCAGTTCGGGATGGCCCTTTTCGTTTGCTCTCGGCCGGCGTCCGTAAGACTGTCCCCGACGACCACTCATTTAAGTCTGTCCCCAATGAGTGCCCAATGACTAGTAGTAGGCCCACATGGCTTCGACTTCGTTGAGGACCTCTACGACGCCCCAGCGCCGGGCGCTGCGGCTGGCCGAGTTGGGATCGAAGACTTCAATCTGGTCGGCGTCGTCAATACCGTAAAGTACAATGTAGTGGCCCACGTTGGTAAAGGTGCCCGGCCGAACGGCGGCGATGACGGGCGCTCCCGAACGCAGCGCCTGAGTCATCGAGTCGCGATCGTTATGAAGCTCCGTTCCGTTAAGTCCCAACTGCCACGCACCGCTCGTCATAAACGACCATTCGGTTGCACCGGTGGGGGCGTAATTGCCTGCCTCGGAAAGCGCGCACATATCGACGGGAGTCATATCGGTGCGTCCCGTCTTAAAGATATAGACCATGGTGAGGCACGTAGGTCCGCAAGCATTTTGGCGGATGGTACCGCCGGCGTAAGGCAGCTCCGACCATGCAGGGTCGATCTGATAGATATGGGGCATCGTGCCGGCTTGCCATTGCGAGCGCGGGGTCGAAAAGGCGAAAGAATAACCGGGCGCGACGGGGGCCTTGAGCAGCTTGTCCTCGGCGGTGGGCTCGAGACCGGCTGATCCGTGGGAGATACACGAGCCTAAAAATAAAAAGAGCAGGCACGCGACGATGGAGCAAAGCGCGATGCGTGCGCGGCGGAAGGGTAGAGCGGGAGCGCCGGAGCCGGCTCGAGATGCCGGGCGAGAGCTCAGACCGCTGCGTCCGTTCTGCGGGCGCGAAAAAGAACGGCGGACAAAGATGCCGGGCTGGGGGCGACCGTTGCGACGCAGTTGCGGCACATCGGTCTGGCGCTGGCGCGTGCCCGTGAAAGAGCGCGTGCTTTGGCGTTGATCGGTACTGCGACTGCGCCGTTCGGTTTTAGCGTTGGATCTGCTCGAAGCGACGGCACCGTCGCGTCTGCGAGTCGCAGCGGTACTAGCCTGCCCTCGAGTCTCAGAACCGCTGGTGTTTTGCCGAGGCGTAGGGCGGGGCTGCCGTTGCGAGCTGCTTGGATACTGCGGGCTGGCGGCGGTGGAAGAAGACGAGCTTCCGGGCGTCGGCGTAGCGCGACCGGCAAGGCGAACGCTCTGTCGCCGTTGATCGCCGTCGTTAAAACCATATGCCATTTAAACCGCCTTGCCTCATGTATAACCCGTCTATCCTACAAAAAAGATGTACAACAAATGCGTGCGCGCGCCAAAAGCTCGGTAAACGGCACGAACGGGGGCGAGTTTGGCGCTATAAAGCGACACCCTCCTCGAGCTAAGAGAAAGGGGCTCTTTGGGCCCCTTTCAAAAGATGTGATTTGTGGTGCGCCCGCCGATTACAAAACGAGCATCAGCACGGTGACAAACGAAACGGTAATCACGGTAAGCAGGACCATGTATTTGGCGGCCGTCTTGATGTAGGTCGCGTAGCTTACCTGGGCAAGCTCGAGGCCAGCCATGATGGACCCGCATGTGGGAGTGATCATCGCTACAACGCCGTGTGTGGCGAGGTAGATTGCGACCATGGCTTCGGGGGCAAAGCCTAAGGATGCCGCCAACGGTCCCATGATAGGCATCGAGACGGTTGCCATGCCCGTACTCGAGGGGATGAGGAAAGACAGGGCAAAGTAGAGCGCATAGGAGAGCGGGGCAAAGACTGTGGCGGATACGCCGGCGAGCGCGTTGGCGGCGTTGGTGAGGATCCACACATCGAGTCCGGTGATGGACATGAGCACGGAGACGCCGCGGGCGACGGCGACGACGAGCGCGACAGAAACAAGGTCGGCGCAGCCGTGCAGGATGGTGTCGACGAGTTCTTTCTCCTGCATACCGGCAACCTTGCCGATAATAATTGTCATGGTGAAGAACCAGATGCCGCATTCGGTAAAGTACCACTGACCAAGTGGCAGGCCAGTCAAAAGTGCGCTCCATGCGGTGCTGAGGTCATCGCCCTTGGCGCCGATATCAAATAGGCCAACTCCGAATGTCTGCCACGGAATAAAGCCGATGATCATGACGACAAACGTGAGGGCGAAGAGAACAAGGACGCGCTTTTGAATTTTGGAAAGCTCGACGTGCGCGTCCTCGGCGGAATCGCCGTTCTTGTCGCCGTAGAGACGCTCGGCGGTCTCCCATTCCTCGGGGGTGAGCGATGAGGCGGCGCGGTCGGTGCGGACGCGCTTGGCATACCGCATGACAAAAATGATGCCCGAAATCTCGGCGATGGCGAACATAACCAGACCGATGCCGATCATGAGTCCCTGGTCATAGGGGATGCCGGCTGCCTTGAGAGCATCAAGCGCGAGTCCGGTCGAAAACGGGTTGACCGTCGATCCCAAAACGCCAAGGCCGCAGCCCATGAGAACTACCATGCATCCAACGAGCGGATCCCAACCCATGGCAAACGTGACCGATGCCAGGAGCAGGTAGAAGGGGACGGATTCCTCGAGCATGCCGTACGTGGATCCGCAGATGCCAAAGGCGAGCATGAGAACAGGAACGAGCAATAGATCATTACCGCCTAGTTTACGGACGAGCACGGCGATGCCGGTGTCGAGCGCGCCCGTTTTTTGGACTACGCCCAGGAAACCGCCAAGCACAAGAATGAACACGCAGACCTGCATGGCGCTCTCAAAGCCCAAGAAGGGAGAAGCCATAAAGTTGCCAAGCGTTGCGGCCTGCACGTCAGGGCTAAATGACGAGACGACCCACGAGGCGATGGCCACGAGCAACAGGCAGCCAAAGAGAATGGTAAAAGATGAGGGCATCTGGCGTGGCTTACGTTCTTTGCCAGATGCGGCAGCCTTATCCGACATACAAAGCTCCTTCACGGAAAGCCCTGCCTCCGCCATGGGAGACGGGGCTCTCGTTAATCAATAAGGTCTTGACTCTGTTGTCGACTTGAAAGCTGCACCCTTCAAGTCGGGGAAGTAATGCGTTTAATAAAGCGTGCATCACATATCAATAATACCATCCGGTGAGTATGTGAGGACATCTATGGTGGCATGTATTCCGCAAACGAGCCGACCTATCGGTAAACGTACAATGTGATATACGTTGTCGCATATAGATGCGGGTATTTTTAAGGACTGGTCCCTAGTGATCCCTTTTCTGTTGGTCTGGTGGCCCCTGCTGTTTTGGTTCGCGGCGACTGCACGTCGCTTAGACGATAGGGGGAGCAATAAAACGGGATGAAGAATAGGCCTTCATCCCGTTGAGCCACGTGTTCTGGAAGCAGTTTAAGCTCCTACAACACGTTTACGACAGGAACGTCGTTAACCAACTTGAAGAGCTGGTCCTTTTCGCCCTTGAGGAAGTGTCCGATGTTGTTGCACGGGAAGATCATGAGGTCGCGTAGCGACGAAGACGAATAGAACGCAGAGTGCGGCGTGATAATCACGTTGTCGCGGCCAACGAGCGGGTGGTTTGCCAGGTCGGGCGTCTCGTCATACAGAACATCGGCGCCAAACGCGCGAATCTGGCCAGAATCGAGAGCTTCGATAAGAGCGGGTTCGTCCATGCAGAGGCCACGGCCCAGGTTAATGACGATGGGCTTTTTCTTCATCTTGGCGAACTTCTCGGCGTCAAAGTAATGATAGTTCGTCTCGTTAAGATTCATATGATTGATAATGATGTCGGCCTCGGCCAAAACCTCGTCGATCTCGGCCTGCTCGACACCGTTTTGCCCAAAAAGGTTCTGGTCGATAAAGGGGTCGTTGGAGATGATGCGCTTGACAAGGCCCTTGGCTTTACGGGCGGTGCACTTGCCGATTTTGCCAAAACCAAAGATGCCGAGGGTCTGGTCTTCAAGACGAGGCACCTCGGGAGCCGCGGCGTAATCCCAACGGTGCTCCTGCTCAATCTGACCGATGTAGAACTTGAAGTTCTTGTTGAGCGCGTACATATAGGCGATGGCGCTTTCGGAGACATCCCAGGTGCAGTATTCGCCGACGGGGCAGACGCCCACGCCGCGCGCAGTTGCCTCGTCCATGTCTACGTTGTCATAGCCGGTGGCGTTGATGGCGATGACCTTGAGGTTGGGAGCGTGCTCGAACGCTTCCTTGTCCACCTTGATGAAGGCAGTGAGCAGAGCGTCGGCATCGGCAAGATGCTCGTAGAACTCCTCGCGTGCCTCATCGGTATACGCGTAAACCTCAACATCGATATCCTCACCCAGATGAGATTTGAGGGTCTCGGTTTCGAGGTCGTGCTGGGGCATCATGCTCTCGGCATAATCGCTGATCAAGATCTTCATGGGTGCTTCCTTTCCCCTTTGAGGGGCTTGTGGGTAAAAAGGGGCGCCGCAGCGCCGGAATCCAGCGGAGCGGCGCCCCATGAGAGGCTCGGACAAATACTGTCCAGGCGAAACGTTCGGACTACGGACGCTCGATCGGCTGGGTCAGGCAGTGCGGGCCGCCGCCGGCGTGCAGGATCTGGTCGAGCGGCACGTCGATGACCTCGATGCCCAGAGCGCGCATCTTGTCGTTGATGTGCTTGTTCTTCTCGATGGCAACGACCTTGTTGTTGCCGATGCACTGGACGTTGCAGCCGTGCTTGTACATATCCTCACTGGCGACGGGGATGAGCTCGAAGCCGCGGCGCTTGAGCATCTGCAGGAAGTTATAGGGCAGCTGGTCAATGCAAGCGAGCGCAACTTGGGGAGCGACGATGTTAAAGATCATGTCAAGGTGCAGGTTGTCGGGCGGGCAGGGAACGCCGACGACGGTATAGCCAAACTTCTCGAGCTGATGGCGGAGGCTGGCGACTCCCTGTTCATCGGTACGATCGACCATGCCCCAGGCGAGCGTATGCTCATCGATCATCCAGAAGTCGCCGCCCTCCATGCAACCTGCGTTAACGCGGGCGACGATGGGGACACCCATCTCCTTAAGCTTTGCCTCATAGGACTGGGCCTCGATCTGGCGGACCGGATGACGGAAGTGGCCCATGACGGCGCCTTCCTTGATCATGCAACCATAGTCGCGGGCAAAGGTCATGACCTCGTACTTGGGGTTGGCCTCGACCTCGACGACCTCGATGCCGTTATCCTTGTAGGCGTCAACGAGCATCTGCCATTCCTTGACCATGATGTCGTTCTGTTCGGTATCGCCCTTCTTCATCCATTCGGAGGTGATGACGTTGATGCCGTTGAAGGTGTAGTACTTCGGCGAGCACATCATGACCTTTTTGAGCGGATTGGTGGCGTTGGAGACGTAGATTTTCTCTTCAGACATGGCAGGTTCCTTTCTTTAAGACCTACATACCTTAGGTGGAATGCGCGCGGCGGGAAAAACGGAGGGGCTTGCCCGCCGCGCGAGGATTCCCGCGGGGGAGTAGCGCCTAGACCTAGAGCATCACGAGGACGCAGAGGAAGGCGCAGCAGGCGGCGAACAGGACGGCGACGATGGGGGCGATCTTCTTGACCCAGTCGCCGTAGCTCATGTGCGCCGCGGCCGTGCACGTCATGACGACGATGGAGCACGGGGTGATCATCTTGGCCAGGCCGAGCGCCATGAGGTAGATGATGACCATGATGTAGACGTCGACGCCGGCGAAGGTGGACAGCGTGCCCATGATGCCCATGGTGGCGGCGGCGAGGCCGGTGGAGCTGGGGATCAGGCAGGCGATGAGGAAGTAGCAGACCAGGGCGACGACGACGAAGGCGAAGGGCGGCAGGGAGGCCAGCGCGTTCTCGCACATGTTGAGGATGGACGGGGTGATCTGGCCGTTGTCCATGACGACCTGGATGCCGCGTGCCAGCGGCACGACGAAGGCGGTGGAGACCAGGCCGGAGGCGCCCTTGAGAATCGTATCGATGATAGTGTCGGCATCATAGTGCATGACTACGCCGATGAGGATGACCATGATCAGGGTGATCATCGAGAGCTCGGGGAAATACCAGTTTCCGAAGGCGGTGATGTCGGTGCCCAGGACGTTGCGCAGGCCCGGGGTTGCGGCGACCCATGCGACGAAGTCCTCGAAGAACGTCCACTCGGGGTTGAGGGAGGTCCAGGGGGTCAGACCGACGATCATAAAGACGAAGGTAAGTACGAACAGTGCGAGCGCGCCCTTCTGGCGACCGGTGAGGGTGAGGTCCTCGTCGTCGGCGGCGGGGAACTCCTTGAGGTCCTGCTCGCGCCGGAAGAACTGGACGGACTTCTCGGGATGCGCCTTGATCTTGTCGGCGTAGCGGCAGATCAGGAGGATGACGAGGCCGGTGAAGATGACGGACATCGCGATGCGGGGAATCATGCCCTCGCCAGGGGAGATGCCGGCGATACCCGATGCGATGCCCGTGGAGAACGGGTTAATGATCGACGAGAGGCAGCCGATCTGGGTGCCGAGGACGACGATCATGATCGCGGTGACCGTATCGAGGCCGAGGGCCAGGATGACGGGCACGAACATCAGGAAGTAGACGATGCCTTCCTCATAGGCGCCTTCGAGCGTACCGAAGAACGCCATCAGGATAACGAGGATGGCGATCAGCGCATGCATGTTGTTCTGATTGGCGATAGTGATGCGCTTGATGGCCGTCTTGAGCGCGCAGGTGCGATCCATCATCTCGAGTAAGCTGCCGAACAGCATGATGGTGAGGGAGATCGAAATGGCGCCGGAGACCGTGCCACCGCCGAGCATGCCGGTGATGGGGGCCATGAAGATGTCCCAGAGGCCCTGGGGGTTGCTCTCGACCACGTGGTAGGTGCCGGCGATGGCGTCGCCGCCCTCGGAGAGCTCGTAGGCTCCGCCGGGGACGAACCAGGTCAGGAGGGCGATGAAGGCGATGACGGCGAACAGGATCACATAGGTGTTCGGCATCTGGAATTTCTTCCTCGCCGGCTTTTCCTTGATTTCTTCAGCCATGGTGTATTTCCTTACGTGAGGCGCCGCGGCCCGGAGGGGCGGGCCGCGGCGTGCGGTCGGTCCGTGGCGCGGTTAGACGCGCGGGATGTAGAGGTTGCCGAGGGTCGCGGCCATGATGGCCTTGATGGTGTGCATGCGGTTCTCGGCCTCCTCGAAGCAGCGGGAGTGCTCGCTGTAGATCACGTCGTCGGTGCACTCCATGGCCTCGATGCCGTGCTCCTCCTTGATCTTGGCGGCGTACTCGGTCTCGGCGTTGTGGAAGGCCGGGAGGCAGTGCAGGAAGATCCAGTCGGGGTTCTCGATGTGGGAGACGAGCTCGGCGTTGACCTGGAACGGGGACATCAGGCGGACGCGCTCGGCGAACTGGGACTCCTCGCCCATGGCCGCCCAGACGTTGGTGTAGACGGCGTCGGCGCCGCGGACGGCGTCCACGGGGTCGTTGGTGACGCGGATGGTCGCGCCGGACTCGGCGGCGAACTTCTGCGCGAGGGCGACGATCTCGGGGTCGGGCTCGAGCTCCTTGGGGGTGGCGTTGACGTAGTTCACACCGAGGATGGCGGAGGTGATCATCAGGGAGTTCTGGACGTTGTTGCGACCCTGGCCGCAGTAGGCGAGCGTGAGGCCCTCGAGCCTGCCGAAGTGCTCCTTGATGGTCATGAAGTCGGCGAGCATCTGCGTGGGGTGCTCGCGGTCAGTGAGGCCGTTCCAGACGGGCACGCCGGAGTGCTCGGCGAGCTGCTCGACGTGCTCCTGCTTGAAGCCGCGGAACTCGATGGCGTCGAACATGGAGCCGAGCACCTTGGCGGTGTCGAGGACCGTCTCCTTCTTGCCCAGCTGGATGTCGCCCTTGCCCAGGTACTCGGGGTGGGCGCCCAGGTCGATGCAGGCGGTGGTGAAGGCTGCGCGGGTGCGGGTGGAGGTCTTCTCGAAGAGCAGCGCGACGTTCTTGCCCTCGAGGTAGCGGTGCGGGACGTTCTGCTTCTTGAGGTCCTTGAGGTGCTCGGCGAAGCCGATGAGCCACATGAGCTCGTCCCTGGTGTAGTCCCTCGTGGAGAGCAGGTGGCGACCCTGGAAAACCGAATCAGTCATAGTCATGTTTCCTTTCGTCGGTTCTTGCCTACCCCCGACGGACGCCCCGCACGTGGGCCCCTCCAGACAGGTCAGGCGTTTCGTTCGCCCCGGATGGGGCATCGATACCTGTAGTCGGGCGCCGGTGCAGCGGCACGCCGAAACCATGACTCAAAGTCTAGGAGCACCCAGATGCCGTGTGTTTGGTACCAACTCAAAGCCTTCCGGGGGTCTATTTGTTATTTTTTACAAATGAATTGTTATTCGTGAGCAATTGGCGGCTTGCAAGGCCAATTGTCCGAGCGTATTCGGAGTTGTTTTGTGAAAAATGACGATTCGAGTTAACTCGCACTATCTGCTGAGGAAAGTGAGGGAAAGGAATACGAGCAGCTCGCGGTCGTGTGAATCGCCCATGTCGAGGAGTGCTCGAATACGCCGCAACCGATATCGGACGGTGTTGGGGTGTTGGTGTAGGCGATCGGCGGTGTCGATGATGTCGCCGCTGCAGTGCACAAAGGCACGTGCCGTTTGGACCAGTTCGGTAGAGTTTTGTGTGTCGTAGCTTTCGATGCGGTGGCGAAAACCTTGCGCGGTGCGCTCGAACATGGGGTTGGTCTGCGCTGCATAGGAGAAGGCGCCCATGGACAGATCCGACCACTCAAGTCTGCGCGTTCCGCTCAGATGGGCTTCATTGAGAAGGATTGTTGCCTGACGAATGGAGATATCTGCCTCGCCGAGGGGCACCAGGTCGCCTATGCCGCAGTAGTTGACGCCAACTCCTCGAATGGCATTTTCTAGGTCACAGAAGACGCCCTCGTGCTGTTTATCGGTGGCATACGAGACGAAAACGAGCAGCGCATCGTGGTAGCGAAACGCGCATGCGTTTTGGACATCCTCGTGTCGCTGTCGAAACGAGTCCAGAAAATCGTTGAGGGTGTCTTGAATTGCGTACAGTGAGCAGCGATCATCTTTTTCGGCAGAGATGGCAATGCAGCGCATCGTCGATCCGGTAAGGCCCGCCAACTTGTTGATCTCTTGTCTTACTTGGGCTTTTGGCTTTCCCGATAGGAGCGTGTCGACTGCGTCGCTTTTGTCGGATGCGTCGAGATCGCGCTGCAAGAGGTTGAGCGACTCGAATGCGACGCGCTCATGGTAAGCGCCGGAATAGAGATATACCGGGACGCCCATGCGTACACTTGCTTGGGCGACTGCATCGGTAAAACATGGCGAGTACACACGTTTAACGGCAATGGCTGCGACACGCCTTTCAATCATGGCAATGAGCGACGCGTCGGATAGGTCGGGGTCTTCATAGCAAAAACCAAGATTGGTGAGAATGAACTCGCCGGGCATGTATGCGCTGTAGTCGTTGATTGAAGGAGGGCAGTCTAAGATACCAACGTTGTAGACGCGGTGCTCCCCGGCATCTTCGATGGGTGCGACTAAATCAATCCGCTCGAATGCCGGTAAGGCCAAAATGTCGGCAACGGTAATCATGGATGCCTCCGAACGACGCCGGGTTGCTTGAACTGCTTTGCGATATACGTGATCTTCTCATTGATACAGCATGAAGACGCGTGTATTGAAATAGTAGACCATTAATGCCTTACCGCATCGACGGGCAAACAGTTGCTTCGGCGCACGAGCGGGATGATATTAAGCTTTCATTCTGTTTTTGCGGCGAAGGGGAATGGTCGTCGCATACAGCATGCGATGCGCCGTTTACCATCGCAGGTTTGGCATGGGCGCGCGGTGGGCATAATGGGTGGCATCGAATGAAATCGAAAGGATCATTATGCCCGCGCTTATCACCCATCATCTGTTTGGCGAGGAAAGCATCGACCGTCTTCCGCAGGGCGTCATCACGTCCGATGAAGAGCGCATTGCCTTTATCTTGGGCAACCAAGGCCCCGACCCGTTTTTCTTTCACATTCTGACACCGCGTGTTTCCGACTGCACGCTGCTGGCGCAGGTCATGCATCGGTCGCGTATGTCTCGCCAGTTCGCGTGCCTGCGCGACGGCGTGTCGCATCTGCTGCCGCGCGACGCCAGCTTGGGTCGCGCCTTTGCGCTGGGCCTGCTGTCTCATTACGTGCTCGACCGCAACGCCCATCCCTTTGTCTATGAGCAGCAGTTTGGCATCGTGGAGTCCGATTCAGAGCTTGAGGATTCGAGCAGTCAGGTCCATGCCGTGATCGAGAGCGACCTGGATGTACTGATGCTGCAGCTTAAACGCGATGGCGCTACGGTCGACGATTACCCGCCGGCGGGCGAGATCGTCACTACCGATCGCATCAATCGCGTGGCCGGCGTGCTGATGAGCTATGTTGCCGGACGCGTGTACGGCATTGACATTCCGGCGGGGGAGTACGGTGCTGCCGTTGCCAATATGCAGCGACTTTACCGCGCGATTGAGCCGGCCGGCTCCGCAAAGACGCGCGCGATCTCGCTGGTTGAGGGCTTGGTGCACGACTACTCGCTGCTCGACGGCCTTGCCCATCGCGTGACGACGGAGCTGCCCGAGCGCACCGGTAACCTGGGCCATCTGACATGGAAGAATCCCTTTACCGACGAGGTCTCGAACGAGAGTTTCCCCGAGGTCTTTGATCGCGCGCTGGTCGATTACGAGTGCACGGTCGCACGTTTTATCGAGACCGGTGACATGGATGCCGTGACCAGTCACGTCAACTACAGCGGTCGCGTGCTCAATGCCGATGAGGAGTTCGACCGCGAGGAATAGGGCCCGTGCGTGCCCCTTTGCCGAATCCTTACCGGCGGTTCTGGACAATTGGGGTACGATGAACTAACTGCATATCGGGCGAATACGAAGGGTCCCTGTCCATGAAATACACCAAGCTCGAGCGTAACTGGGTTATGTATGATGTGGGCAATTCGGCCCTCGTGCTGCTCAATACCTCGGTGGTGCCCATTTACTTTAACGCCATCAATACCGGCGCTTCTTCGGCCGACCTGGTGGTCGCCTGGGGCAATGCGCAGACGATTGCCTCGCTGGTCATCGCCATGCTCATGCCCATTCTGGGCGCGCTTGCCGACTACGCCGGCAACAAGATCAAGTTCTTCTTGGGCTTCTTCCTCACGGGCCTGGTGCTTTGCCTGGCGCAGGCTATCCCAATGTCCGCCATGGCATTTTTGACCGTGTACGTGCTGTGCACCATCGGCCTTAACTCTTCTATGACGTTCTACGACGCCATGCTGCCCGACATTACCACCGACGAGCGCATGGACGCCGTGTCCAGCTCGGGCTATGCCTGGGGCTACATCGGTTCCACCGTGCCGTTCGTCATCTGCCTGGCGCTCATCATGGGCGGCCCCGCTCTTGGCGTCCCCACCATGCTGGCAACGCGTCTGTCGTTTATCATCACTGGTGCCTGGTGGCTCATCTTTACTCTGCCGCTCATTCGCACCTATAAGCAAAAGTACGGTCGCGAGCGCGGTCCCGAGGACACCATCGGCCACATCGTGGGCGGTGTGTTCTCCGAGGTCGGACACACCATGCGCGAGATCGCCCACAACAAGACCGTGCTGGTCTACATGATCGCGTTCTTCTTCTATATCGACGGTGTGCACACGGTCATTTCCATGGCAACCAGCTACGGATCGGCCTTGGGCATCGATTCGACCCAGTTGGTCCTGGCGCTGCTCGTCACGCAGTTCGTGGCCTTTCCGTCCGCCATCATCTACGGCAAGCTCGCCGGCCGCGTGGGCACGCTCAACATGATCTTGGTGGCAGTCGCCGCCTATATGGGCATTGTGCTGTTCGCCGCGTTCTTCCTAAAGACCGCCTTTGAGTTTTGGGTGCTTGCCATTATGGTCGGCCTGTTCCAGGGCGGCGTGCAGGCGCTCAGCCGTAGCTACTTTGGCCGCATTATCCCCAAGGAAAAATCCAATGAGTACTACGGCTTCTTTGACATCTTTGGTCGTTATGCAAGCGTTATGGGCACCTTCCTGGTGTCGGTCGTCACCTCGCTGACCGGCAACCCGTCGCTGGGCGTCCTTTCCATTGGCGTGCTGCTGGTCGTTGGCTTTATGCTGCTGGTCCGCCTGTCCCGCATGACTCGGGCGGCAGAGCATGCCGCATAGGAGCGAGCGGCTATTGTGCCTGTCCACGGTACTCTTTTGGGGTTATCCGCAATAAACATTGCGACTTGCGAGCAATGATTTGCCCAAGTGGGTATGATGGAATCAGCTAGGTCGCGGGGCGTCGCCTGTGTTTGGCGGCGTCCCGTTTTTGTGTTGCAGGGAGGGTAAGGCATGAACGCCACAGTCGTGATTCCAACGTATTGGGCGGGCGATGACGCTTGCGCAAACGCCCCTGGCACCTATGACCATTCGACGCGACTCAACGCCGACAATCCCGAACTCGACCGCTGCCTGGCCTCGCTTGAGCAGGTACGTGACATCCCGCGCATCATCCTTTTGGTGGTCTGTCCCGTTTCTGCCACAGCCGATGTGTCGCTGCGCGTGCACGAGATTGTCGACGCGCATCCCACGCTCAAGGTCACCGTTGTTACCAACACCCAGGCCTCGCGCATTGCAGACCGGGTTGCTCAGATCGCGCCCAAGGGTTCGGGCGAGTGCGTGAGCCTGCGAGGCTACGGTGCCATCCGCAACATGGGGCTAGCCTGTGCCGCTGTGCTGGGGCATGACGCGGTTATCTTTTTGGATGACGATGAGACTGTCATCGACGCCGACTTTATGAAGCGCGCGACCTATGCGTTGGGGCAGCAGACACGTCAGGGCTTGCCGATCTTGGTCAAGAGCGGCTATTTCTACGATCGCGACGGCTCGCCGCTGGCTCCCACGGACAAGGCGGGCATCTGCCATCGTTGGTGGACCAAGCGCATCGAGTTCAACCGTTGGATGAAAAAGGCGCTCTCGGGCACCCGCATCTCGCGCTCCAACTACGTGTGCGGCGGCCTGATGGCCCTGCACGCCCGCGCCTTTACGCGTGTAGCCTTTGACCCGTTTATCACCCGCGGCGAGGACTTGGATTACCTCTTTAACATGCGCATGTTTGGCTACGACGTGTGGTTCGATAACGAGTGGACCGTGCGTCATCTGCCTCCGGAGTCCGAAAAGCGCTCACCGCGCTTTATGCAGGATGTATACCGTTGGTACTACGAAAGGGCAAAGTTGACATTCGCCGCGCATCAAAAGGAGCTCATTCCCGTTACGGCGGCATCGCTCATGCCCTACCCGGGCCCGTGGATTTCGCGCGAGCTCGACGACCGCGTGCGCAAGACCGCTATGGTCCGCAGCGTGTTTACCCGCGAGCATGAGGGCTACCTGCGCATCTGGCGCCATGGTATCGACGAGGCAAAGGCCTATGCGCGCCAAAACGCTGCAAGCTACCTGCGTTTCCAGAGCTTTTGGCCCAAGATCATGGACGGGCTTTGGCGTGACGCACAACTGATCAGTATCCTGGAGGGGGCCGAATGATCGACCGCCGCGCCCAGCGCGATAGTTCAATATCAATCTTTCGCATCATTGCCGTTGCCTGCGCCATTTGCGTGCTGGTGTACTTTATTTTTGCCTTGGTGACCGGTATCGAGCCGATCGCCACGGTGATTGCCTGCGCGCTGCTGTGCATCTTTCTGTGCATCTTTATCTTTTTGACGCTCAATCCCGATTCGGTGCGCTCCCAGTACACCGAGGAGACGCTCTCGGTGGCCTCGGCCATGCTTGAGGACATTAAGGGCGGTCTGACGCAGGAGTCGGCGCGTTTGGTGTGCCGGCGCATTTTGCCCGAGACGCGCGCCATGACGGTGGCCATCACCGACGAGGGCAACGTGTTGGCCTGCGCAGGCGAGTTTGAGGAAAAACTACTGCCAGATTCTCCCATCCACACGCTTGCCACACGCTACGTTATCGAACATGGCATCGTGCAGTCGTTCAACCGTATGGTGGATGTCGTGGGCTCGGATGGCTCGCACAACCAAGTCCCCGCCGGCATTATCGCCCCCATCAAGGTGGGCGATCGTACCGTCGGCACGCTCAAGTTCTACTACAAGACCCCGCGCGCCGTCGACCGTACCCAGTACGCGCTTGCCTCGGGCTTTGCCGAGATCTTGTCCACGCAGCTCGCCATCCACGAGCTCGAGGTGCAAAAGGAACTCACGGCGCGCGCCGAGGTGCGTGCGCTGCAAGCGCAGATTAACCCGCACTTCCTGTTCAACACGCTGAACACCATTGCATCGTTTACGCGCACCGACCCGCTGCGGGCCCGCGAACTGCTTCGTGAGTTCTCATCGTTCTATCGTGCCACGCTCGACAACTCGGGATCGCTTATTCCGGTCTCGCGCGAGGTTGCACAGACCAAGCGCTACCTTACCTTTGAGAAGGCCCGCTTTGGCGAGGACCGCGTGCTTGCGACGTTCGATGTGTCCGAGGACGTGGAAGATACGCTGGTGCCGGCGTTCGTGATCCAGCCGATTGTCGAGAACGCCGTACGTCATGGTATGGGCGATGACGACGCCCTGAGGATCGACGTGACCGTTCACCAAGACGGCGAGGATGCAATCTTGATTGCCGTGGCCGATAATGGCGTGGGCATGGATGAGGGTACCGCCGCCAGACTGTTTGACGAGCGTTCTGCCCGTCCCGACGCCAGCTCTCCCCAGGGTGGCGGCGCCGGTGTGGCCATGCACAATATTTCGGAGCGCATCCATCGCTTTTATGGGCCGCACTCCTATACGCGTGTCGAATCGGCGCCGGGCAAGGGCACCAAAGTGCTCCTTCATCTTGATTTGTCAGAGAGCATCTTTGACATTCAAGAGTAAAATAAAAGGCTACGGGCTCAACGTCATGCGACGGATGCCCGGCGTAGTTAGTTGACGAAAGGTTTTATCCCTATGCTGCGTGCGATGATTGTGGATGATGAGGCGCCGGCTCGCTCGGAGCTTCGCTTCCTGCTCGAGCAAACGGGCAAGATCGGCACGATCACGGAGGCGTCGAGCGTCCGCTCCGCCATCGAGATGCTTATGGAAAGTCGCGTGGATGTCGTGTTTCTCGATATCTCGATGCCCGGTGCCTCGGGCCTGCAACTTGCCGAGGCGCTGCATAAGCTCAAAAATCCGCCGGCGATCGTGTTTGTGACTGCGTATAGTGACCATGCGGTCGAGGCATTCGACGTGGATGCCGTCGATTATCTGATGAAGCCGGTCGAGGAAGCTCGCTTGGATCGCGCGATCGAGAAGGTCATGCAACGCACCAAGCCGGTTACGGACAGCAAGGTGACCATCGAGCGTATCCCGGTGGAAAAGGGCGGCCGCAAGGTGCTCATTCCCGTGGACGACATTCGCTTTATCATGGCCAAGGACGATTACTCCTGCATCTATACCGTCGATGATCGCTTTTTGTCGACGACCTCGCTGGCGCAGTTTGAGGCCAAGCTCTGCGACTTTGGCTTCTTCCGTGTTCACCGCCGCTATATCGTCAACTTGGCGTGCGTCACGGATGTGGAGACGGTGCCCTCGGGCGCCATCCAGCTGGGCATTACGGGCGTCGACGAACGCGTGCCGGTTTCGCGCCGCCGCGTCGTGCCGCTCAAGAAGGCTCTGAGTCTCTAGCACACTGGCCCCGCAGCCCTGTAGACCCATCGTCTGCGGAGCCGTGGGGCCTTTTTGTATGTATCTGCCGAATCGTTTTTTGCGGAAGGGATCCCATGAACAGTGCAAGCGCCAAGCGTATCGACATCATCTCGGACACCCACGGCTATTTATCGCCTGCGCTCTTGGATGAGCTTGAGGGTGCAGACCTGATCATCCACGCCGGCGACCTCACGTCAGAGATAGACTACGAGCACCTATGCACCATCGCCCCCGTGCGGGCCGTACTGGGCAACAACGATTACTACCGCGACTACGGCCCCGATGTGGACCGTCTTGCGCTCTTTACCTACGAAGGCCTTAAATTCGCCGTAGCCCACTACCGCGAAGACCTTCCGGTGGGATCCGTAGACGTAGCCATCAACGGCCACACCCACGTAACCAAAGAAGCCCAAGTGGGCCGTTGCTTAGTCCTCAACCCGGGCAGCGCCAGCTACCCCAGAGGCACCCGAGGCCCCACCATGGCCAGAATGCTAGTAAAAGACGGCAAGATCCTAAGCACCAAGTTTATTGACCTAGACTAACCGCAACAAAAACGGGGGATGCACAACGCATCTCCCGTTTTTCTTTGAGCCAAAGTAAGAAGTTCAACAAGATCCATCAGACCAACCCCGCCGAGGAGCACGCGGGCTAGCCGCGCAGCGGCGCACGCCCGCAAAACTGGTTGAATAATGTGACGGCAGGGAGGGTCTCCGGGGCTGAGGGCGGGGGTTAAGTTTGTCGCGAGTTCCGCACGCAAAGGAAAGCACTTAATGTGCTTTCCGTCTTGCGCAGGACTGTAGAGCAGCAAACTTAACC
>CABUWA010000014.1 GCA_902495085.1 uncultured Collinsella sp.
CCGGACATCAACACCGAGGACTTCTGCGCAGCGGTGGATTTCCTCTCTGTGCAGGAAAGCGTTGACCCAGAGCGTATCGGCATTATCGGTATCTGCGGTTGGGGCGGCATGGCAGTCAATGCGGCGACCATCGACACCCGTATCAAAGCTACTGCGGTTATGACCATGTACGATATGACCCGTGTGACCGCCAACGGCTATTTTGACGCCGAGGATTCCGAGCAGGCGCGCTTTGAAAAGCGGAAAGCGCTGAATGCGCAGCGCACCGAGGACTATAAAAACGGCAGCTATGCGCTGGCCGGCGGCGTGGTCGATCCGCTACCGGAGGATGCGCCGCAGTTTGTAGCGGACTATTACGCCTACTACAAAACTCCGCGAGGCTATCATCCCCGCAGCCTGAACTCCAACGGCGGCTGGAATGTGACGTCCTCGCTGTCGTTTTTGAATATGCCGATCTTGCAGTACGCCGGCGAGATCCGCTCCGCCGTGCTGCTGGTGCACGGCGAGAAGGCGCACTCCCGCTATTTCAGCGAAACCGCGTACGGAAAGCTGACTGGGGACAACAAGGAATTGCTCATTATCCCCGGCGCCAGCCATACCGACCTTTACGATCAGATGAACATCATTCCGTTTGGAAAGCTGAAGGCATTCTTTGAGGAATATCTGAAATAAGGCGTGCCTTGATTCAATGCCAAGTCTCCAGCAGCGATTCTTCTAAAGAGTGGGGGTAGCTGAAACGAGGCGATTGAATAACCCCATACGTTTTGGTTAAAACAAAAAAATATGCCGCGCGCCTGCGGCATGAAGGAGGGAGATTTCTATGAATATCGTTGTATTGAGTGGTAGCCCGCGTAAGGGCGCCAATACCGACACCATGGTCGAGGCGTTTGCCGAGACCGCGCGCGAGGTCGGCCATACGGTCGAGGTCATCCGCGTTGCCGGCAAAAAGATCGCTGGTTGCCTGGGGTGTCAGTATTGCTTCGCCCACGAGGGCACTTGCGTGCAGAAGGATGACATGGTCGACGTGATCGAGTCGCTGAAAGGCGCCGATATGGTTGTCTTCGCTTCGCCTATCTACTGGTTTGATATCACTGCGCAGGAGAAGGCCGCCATCGACCGCCTGTACGCCTTCGGTGCTACAGGCTTCCCGTTCACCAAGACGGCCCTTTTGCTCGATAGCCACAGCGAGGGCGTCTATGATGCGGCGATTGCTATGTACAAGTCAACCTGCGCGTACTGCAAGTGGGAGGACCAAGGCATTATCACCATCAGCGGTATGACCGAGCGCGATAGCATGGCATCGTCGCCCAAGTTGGAAGAGGTGCGAGAGCTCGCTCGCAAGCTCGCCTAAGGGCAAGAAGAACACATGGCAATCAGCGTTGGCGAAAAGCCTACTTCCCTTGCCAAGAGGATTACTGATTGCCATGCATTGATGCCCTTGCGGACAATCTCGGCGTGCTAGGAGGCCTTCTCGCTCAGGAACTCCCTGAACGCGGGAATGTCAAAGCCAACGAGACCACGCCCGCGCTCTCCAATGACGCCGTCCTCCAGGAGGCGGCGTTTGTATTGGCTAGCGTAGTTGCTGGCGACGCCCATGCGTTTGGCTATCTCCGAGACCCTGCTGGGGCCAGAATCGGGCAGCATCGCGAGCAAAAACTCAATGTCTTTATCGGAAAGCTCCCGATAGGTCGTTTCGAGAATTCGATCGCGTAGCTCCATGCGGGCAAGCAGAGAACCCTGCTGTACATCAGGTGCACTGATTTTGGGCGAGTTCTCCGAAACATCCCATGTGCGATATCCGACGAGCTGCATCATATAGGGAAATCCGTCGACGGCCTTCACGGCATCCTCGAGCGCTTCTGGCGTGATTGAGCGGCCTCCGGCCTCAACGGTTTTGCGGAATGCGTTTGCAATTTCAACGTCAGTGATTCGTCCCAACTGATGATATTGGGAACGCCTGAGGAACGAGACGGAATCGTTACGCAGCAACGCCGATACTTTGTAGGGCAGTCCTGCCATGAGTAGGGCAACTTTTTTACCTTCGCGTACAAAGTGCTGGTAAACAGAGGCAAATTGAAGCATTTCTTCGAGATCGACGGTGACTTCATCGATGGTGATGAGAAGTCCGATGTCATGTTTTTCGAGTTGCTTAAAGATGCCATTCATGCGCGTGCGCCAGTTGCCCTGAGCCTCTTGAGCATATGTCCAATCGATGCCCACTGGGCCAATTTGAACACCGTTTATGCGCACGTGAGGCTGTGAGAGGTAGCTATCTGCGGCTTCTTTGGTTCGCTCGATAATATCTTCGAGCATGCCTGGCATGGCGGAGACATTTGCTGCGATCCAGCCGTGTTCAAGCGCCGTTTCTGAAAGGAGCGAGAGAAGCGCCGTCTTGCCCGTTCCCCTTGCGCCAGTAAAAATGGTCGACAGGTTGGGATCTCCCGGGCCGTTGATAAAGCCACGGTTGATGTCACGCAGGATATGCTCGCGACCCGCTAGAAAGGGAGGGACGCTTCCGAACGTCGGGGTAAAGGGGTTCTTGCTGTACTCCATGGTAGCTCCTTTGCAAGTTTTGCTAATTTTTGCAACTTTTGCTAACTTTTGCAAGTTTTGCTAACGGCTTAACATGTCTTGTGCCGTGGGATTGCAGGAGTGAAAAACGGGGATTCCTATTATTCCGACTACGTTGCAGCGAGCGGGGCCCGGAGCGCGATGTTGCTGCGCTCCGGGCCCCGCTGCTTTGTAAAACCATGACGGTTTGGCTGCCGTCATCCTAGTCAAACAGACTCGGCATGTCGTTTTCTTTCATGAGGGCACCGGCGGAGGGGAGGCTCTGCGCGGTGAACTTCTCGGCGGAGACGCCGGCGCCAAGAATCTCTTCGGTTGTGCCGACGGTGGTGACCGAGCGACCCTTCTTGGCGGTAAAGGCCTGGACGCCCTGCGTGTTGGTAGTCGTCTTGGTCTTGAGCAGCGACGTGTTGAAGTTCATCAGGCGGTAGTCGCTCGAGACCAGCGCGAGGTCGCGGTCTTCCTTGAGCACCTGCGCATACAGCAGCTTGCTGCCGCCGTAGATGGCGTTCTTGAGGCGCTTACGGTTGGTCTTGGTGACGTATCCAGAAAGCGCGACGCGCACTACGCGGCCGTTCTCAAAGACGAACAGCACGTCGGCTTTGTAGTCCTCGGGGTCGATGACCCAGATGACACTCTCGTCGGGTTCCATCTCAAGATCGGTCGGCAGGTACGAGCCCAGCTGGGCCGACTTGGTGTCCTCAAACGCCGCAACCTTGCACTTGTACACCTGGCTCTTGTTGGTAAAGACCAGCAGCTCGTGGGTGTTGGAGGACGGGAACTCGATAAAGGGCTTGTCGCCGTCCTTGTACTTGAGCGTGGTCGCCTTCTTGAGTACGCGGTCCGTCATCTTCTTAAGGTAGCCATCGCGCGAAAGCATGATGGTAACCGGATATTCCTCGACCTCGGGCTCCAAGCTTACCTCGATAACCTCATGGGGCTCGATCCTACCCGTGCGGCGCGGCATCACGTACTTCTTGTTGACTGCGGCCAGCTCGTCGCTGATGACCTTCTTGATGTTCTCCTCGCTGGAGAGGATCTCCTCAAGCTCGGCAATCTCACCCTCGAGCTTGGCAATGTCCTTGGTGCGGTTGAGAATGTACTCCTCGTTGATGTTGCGGAGCTTGAGCTCGGCAACAAACTCGGCTTGGGTCTCGTCGATGTCGAAACCCTTCATAAGGTTGGGCACGACCTCGGCCTCAAGTTTGGTGCCGCGGATGATGGCGATGGCCTTGTCGATGTCGAGCAAGATCGCCTCGAGGCCGTGCAGCAGGTGCAGGCGCTCGGACTTTTTGCCCAGGTCAAAGTTAATGCGGCGACACGTGGACTCAATACGCCACTTGACCCACTCGTGCAGGATCTGGCGCACGCCCATAACACGGGGATAGCCGTCGACGAGCACGTTGAAGTTGCACGAGAACGAATCCTGCAGCGTGGTCGAGCGATAGAGCTTGGCCATGAGCTTGTCGGGATCGACACCGCGCTTAAGGTCGATGGCGATGCGCAGGCCCGAGAGGTCGGTCTCGTCGCGGATGTCTGCGATCTCCTTGACCTTGCCTTCTTTGGAGAGCTTGACGATGCGCTCGATGATGACATCGGTCTTGGTGGTGTAGGGGATCTCGTAGACCTCGATGATGCGCTCTTCGGGAATCCAGCGCCAGCGGGAGCGGATTTGGAAGCTGCCAAGGCCGGTCTCGATAATCTTTTCCATCTCCTCGCGGCGGTAGATGATCTCGCCGCCGGTCGAGAAGTCGGGCATGGGCATATACTCGAGCAGGTCGCAGTCGGGATCCTGCAGGTAGTGCATGGTGGCGGTGCAGACCTCGTTGAGGTTGAAACCGCAGATGTCAGAAGCCATGGCGACGCCGATGCCCTTGTTGGCCGAGACGAGGATGTTAGGGAACGTGGTGGGCAGCAGACGCGGCTCCTTCATGGCGCCGTCGTAGCTGTCGACGAAGTCGACCGGGTCCTTATCGATGTCCTTGAAGATCTCGGCGCTGATGGGGGAGAGCTTGGCCTCGGTATAACGTGAGGCGGCATAGCTCAGGTCGCCCGAATAGTACTTGCCAAAGTTGCCCTTCGACTCCACGAAGGGGGCAAGCAGCGCTTCGTTGCCCGTCGCCAGACGCACCATCGTCTCGTAGATCGCGGCGTCGCCGTGCGGGTTGAGCTTCATGGTCTGGCCCACAATGTTGGCGCTCTTCTGGCGCTCGCCCTTGAGCAGACCCATCTTGTACATGGTGTAGAGCAACTTGCGGTGCGAGGGCTTAAAGCCGTCGATCTCGGGGAACGCACGCGAAACGTTGACGCTCATAGCGTAGGGCATGTAGTTGACCTCGAGCGTCTGCGTGATCGGCTGGTCGGTGACCTCGGAGTGCAGGCCGATGACGTTCTCGGCGTTAACCTGCTTTTTCTTTGGCTGGTTCTTCGTCTTCTTCTTTGCCACGATTTCCTCTTGAACTTCTTATGGGCCGTCGTTATCGATTTGCTGCTATTGCAGGTCCAGCTGGTCCAGGTATTCCTTGCCGTGCTCGGAGATATGGCGCTTGCGGCCTGCCTCGTCGTTGCCCAGCAACAGGTTGAACATGGTTTCCATCTTGGTGACGTCCTCGGGCTCCACCTTGATCAGGCGGCGCGTCTCGGGGTTCATGGTGGTGAGCCACATCATGTCCGGGTCGTTCTCACCAAGACCCTTGGAGCGGTTGATGGAGCACTTTTGGTCGCCGATCTCCTTGAGGATGCCGTTCTTCTCGAGCTCGGTGTAGGCAAAGTAGGTCTTCTCTTTGCAGTTGATCTCGTAGAGCGGCGATTCGGCGATATACACGTAACCCTCGTCGATAAGCGTGGGCACCAGGCGGTAGAGCATGGTGAGCACGAGCGTACGGATGTGATAACCGTCGACGTCGGCGTCCGTACAGATGATGACCTTGTTCCAGTTGAGGTTGTCCAGGTCAAAGGCTCCAAGGTTCTTGATGCGCTTGTCCTTGATCTCCACACCGCAGCCCAGCACGCGCATGAGGTCCATGATGATGTCGGACTTAAAGATGCGCGGGTAGTCCTCTTTCAGACAGTTGAGGATCTTACCGCGGACGGGCATAACGCCCTGGAACTCGGCATCGCGCGAGGTGCGAATGGCGCCAGCTGCCGAGTCGCCCTCTACGATGTAGATCTCGCGGCGGTTCTTGTCCTTGGAGCGGCAGTCGATGAACTTCTGCACGCGGTTGGCCATGTCGGTCTTCTGCTGCAGGTTGGTCTTGATGCTCTGACGCGTCTTCTCGGCGTTCTCGCGCGAGCGCTTGTTGATGAGCACCTGCTCCATGATCTTGTTGGCGGCGTCCTTGTTCTCGATCAGGTAGGTCGAGAGGCGCTCCTTAAAGAAGGCCGTCATGGCCTGCTGGATAAAGCGGTTATTGATGGCCTTCTTGGTCTGGTTCTCGTAGGACGTTTGGGTGGAGAAGCAGTTGGTCACCAGCACCAGACAGTCCTGGACGTCCTGCCACTTAATGCCGCTCTCGTTTTTGTTGTATTTGCCCTGTTGCTTAATATAGGCATCGATGGCGCTGGTCAGAGCGCTACGGGCCGCCTTCTCGGGTGAGCCGCCGTTCTCGAGCCACGATGAGTTGTGGTAGTACTCCTGCATCATGAAAGTGCGCGAGAAGCACATGCACGCGGTGATTTTTACGTTGTAATCGGGCAGGTCCTCGCGGTCGCGACCGCGGCGGTCGGCCTCGATAAAGAAGGGCTCGGTAAGGTAGTCGGCACCGACCTTCTCGAGCACATAGTCCTCGATGCCCTTGGGATAGCAAAAGTCCTCTTCGGAAAACTCGCCATCGTCGCCCTCAATGCGCAGGCGGAAGGTCACGTTGGCGTTGACCACGGCCTGGCGGCGCATGGTCTCGCGATACCAATCGTGGGGGATGCTGATGGAGGTAAAGACCTCAAGATCGGGGCGCCATTTGATGGTGGTGCCGGTGCGGTCCTCGTCACTGGGCTCAATCTCGAGTGCCTTCTTTTTGGCGCCGACGACCTTGCCCTTTTTAAAGTGCAGAGAGTACTTGTTGCCATCGCGCCAAACCGTGACGTCCATGTACTCGGAGGCGTACTGGGTCGCGCACGAGCCCAAGCCGTTGGTACCGAGCGAGAAGTCGTAGTCGCCGCCCTGGTTGTTGTTGTACTTGCCGCCGGCGTAGAGCTCGCAAAAGACGAGCTCCCAGTTAAAGCGCTTCTCGGAAGGGTTCCAGTCGAGCGGGCAGCCGCGACCGTTGTCCTCTACCTGAATGGAGCCATCGCGAAAGGCGGTAAGGGTGATGAGCTTGCCGTAGCCCTGGCGCGCCTCGTCAACGGCGTTGGACAGGATCTCGAAGGCGGCATGCGCGCAGCCGTCGAGTCCGTCCGAGCCAAAAATAACGGCGGGGCGCAGACGTACGCGCTCCTCGTCCTTGAGCTGGCGGATACTGTCGTTACCATAGTTTGCGGTGTTTTTTGCCATACTCGCTCTCTCGGTGCTCCTTTGCTGCGTTTAAGTCATATAGATAGTCAAGGTAGCATAGCCCAGCCCATAGGCGATTCCAACCAACACGAAATCCATCGAACGCGCGTTCGTTATCGGTATGGAAACCGACGGCTTATCAAATGATAGAATTGCCGCCACAAATGTTTTTATTAAGGGGGCTCACAGTGACCGAGAAAGAGAAGATGGAGCGCGGGGAGTGGCATGATGCCAACTTTGACGAGGAACTCCTGGCAAAACGGGCGAGGGCAGAGGCGCTCTGCTATGACTTCAATATGGGAAAACCCGGAAGCGACGCGCAGCTTGACGCCCTAAAAACCTTGCTCGATACCGATCTTCCGGCGGGGCTGACGGTTCTTTCGCCTGCCTACTTTGACTACGGGGACAAGACAACCTTTGGCGACGGCTACTTTGTGAACCATGGCTGCTACTTTATGGACGGTGGTTCTATTACCTTTGGTGACAACGTGTTTATTGGGCCGTTTTGCGGCTTCTACACCGCTTCGCATCCCCTTGGAGCAAAAGGGCGCAACTTGGGTCTCGAGAGGGCTCTGCCCATTGTTGTTGGCGATAACTGCTGGTTTGGCGCGAACGTGTCCGTACTCCAGGGGGTTACCATCGGCAGCGGCTGCGTTATCGCTGCGGGAAGTGTTGTGACGGAAGACCTTCCGGACAACGTGATGGCGGCAGGCGTCCCCGCGGTCGTCAAGAAGATCATCGAACAATAACGGAGCTATTAAACGATGGGGCACGCATGGTTCCGGCAAATCCGGTTATTGGCGTGCGCGTTGGCCATGCCGTGGGCATCGCTTATGAGTAGCCATGTGCGAGGGCCCCGAAAGCCTCGTTGACGTTGGTCATCTTTGAGATCTCGGCGCTGAGATGGGACGGCACTTCGCTTTCTAGGCGGGCGTTTGAGTATCTTCTTGATGCGGGCGAGTTCACGCTCCCTGCCGAAGTCCCACTTACTCGGTTCCTTCCGACTCGGTTCTGCCCGAGTAAGGTTGAATAGCGAATCGAAATTGTTATGTCCGCACGGCGATGACGAACATGGTTTTCATAATGACAGATATAGTTGACATCTTCTGATGAATGCAATATATTTCTGTCATGTTGCAACGGATATCTGTCCATTACTACGAAAGGAACTCCATGCCGGGCAAAAAGAACCTACGCATGAAGGCGGCGCGCGCGGCGGTTGGCCTTTCGCAAGCTGACTTGGCCGAGGCCGTGGGCGTTACGCGCCAGACCGTCGGCCTGATCGAGGCGGGCGGCTACAACCCCACGCTCAATTTGTGCGTGGCAATCTGTAAAGCGCTACGCGTTACGTTGAACGACTTGTTTTGGGAGGACGAGAGCGACGTCGACCCTGACGCTCTTTAGGAGTTCGCTATGAAATTTGAAGATTTAAAACTCGTGCAAAAGTGGCGTGAATATGCCGGCCCAAAGGATGAGCGCCTGGAGGCTGAGAGCGCGAAGATCTACAAGATTGGTTTCGTGCTGCTTTCGTTTGGCATGTTGATGATCTTTTTCTACCAGTTTATAGCTCGACAGGTTGCGTGGGTTCACAGCGACGCCAGTGAAATGCCGCATGGCTTTGCAACGCCGTTCGAGGCAGCCATGTATTTGTGGCTCGTTCTCGTGATGTTGATTTGCGCAGGACTGCAAACGCGGAAGGGCTATGTCGATACCAATCGTTTTGGGCAAACCGAGCATCTTCCTGTTGGATATTTCCTGCTTGTCAGCGGTCTTAGCGGCGCCGCGTTCGCGCTTGTTATTGCCGCAATGCGCTGTATCGCTGAGGCGCAGATCGTACCGCTCGAAAGCGTCTTTTGGTTGGCGAACCTGGCCACGGGCGTGTTCTGCGGTGCGACGATTTTCGCGGCCACGTTTGCTGCCCTGTGCGCAACGTTTTTCACGGCGAAAAGACGCCGTGCCAAGCTCGAGGCAGAACTCAACTCCTCTGACGACATCTAATGCGTAATGGGCTGGCTCTGGGTATCCAGAACCAGCCCATTTGATGTTCGCTGAGCAGGGTCAGCGCCCCCCCCACAAAAGCGGCTGAGAGCTAGTGGGACCTATCCGCATCGGCTTCGTCGCTGGCACCGCGTCCGAGGGCGGTTCGGCGGGTGCTGTAGACGATAAGGCCGGCGCCTGCTGCGGCGAGTGCTGCAGCGGCTGCCGTAAGGGGAGCGTTGACATCGCCCGTGCCCGCAAGCGCGCCCGCTTTTCCGGAGCGCTTGTTAGTGCCGTGGTCCTTGCCACTGCTGGAGCCGCTTCCGCCGGAGCCGCCGCCCTTATCAGTACCGCCACCACTCGAGCCGCCACCGCCGTCCGCCGTCATCGATGCATCGTGAAGCCCCGTCGTATCCGCGCTGTCGCATACGCCGACCTGAACTTCTGAGCGTTCGCATGCCGCGTCGGGCACATGAAGCTCGTGCAGTACGGCACCCAGCGCCGAGTTTGCCCCCGGTCGAATTTCCTCGAGCGTTACGGGATCGAGCGCCACCAGATTACGCGCCTTCGCATACAGCGTTACGCGTTTGCCCACTTCGTCGCTCCAGCTCTCGGGGATGGCGAAGCTCATGCGGAACTGTGCCGTGCAACCCGGTGCCAGCACGGCGTTGCCGTTGTCGGCTACCAGCGGGTGCGTCGCAAAACGTGTGCCCAGCGTCTCGAGCGCGTACTTCACGCGTGCCATGTCGTTGGCCGAAGCGTCCTCGGCAAGCTCTGGATCGTAGATCGAAGCCATGCGTGCGTTCGCTCCGAATCCGATGGATGCGCTGGAGAACGGCTGGCTGGAGCCCTCTCGGTACAGATCGATCGTGCCGGCGGTCAGCAAGGTGTTGCCGTCGTTTCGCACCGTGACCATGAAGGATTCGCCTGCTGCTCCGGGCACCACCGCGCCCGAGGTAGCGACCGCGCCCGTCGGAGTGGCACACGCCACCAAGGGCACTTCGATGCCGTGCAGCTCTGCCTCGCTCTTCTCCGCGCTCACAATGTGCGTGGCGAGCGCGGAGAGCATGCCTCCCGACGTCAAAAATGTCGTTATCTGATCGATGGGATGGTCCAGCTCGCACATCACGAACGGCTCCGTGAACAGATCGCCTGCCAAGGTGCTGGCGAAGATGCGGAAGTGCTTGCCCATCACTGCTACCGGGTTGCCTTCTTCGTCGTAGGTTTGCCCCACCTTGCCATCGGTGTTCTCTACATAGAGCACGCACCTGCCGTTGTTGCTTACGCTAAACGATGCCGGGCCACAGCCTGCGGCACCCACGGGCTGCGTTGCAAATGCCGATGCGCCTCGCGTCCAAGTAATATGCTGCAGTTGCTCGTTGACGGTGGCCAAAAAGCCCGTGTGCTGCGGCCACGGCACCGCGTGGGGTACTGTGGCATCTGGCGACATAACGCCCCAGCTCGCAATGGACTGGCCGATCACGGCGTACGATGCACAGCCACAACCGCCTGCGGTCTCGTATGCAATGGGCACCACCATTTTGCCGTTGATATTCTCGGGCGCGCCGAGCTCGATGCTCGACGGTGCCTGCGGAAAGCGGAGGACCTGACGGAACGTGAGACTGTCGCCCGAAACGTCCGACCACAGGGTAAAGCACTCCAGCGCAACCTCGGCCTCGCTGCCGAGCGTCTTTTCTGCGGTGGTTCCGCGGCGGTGGAGGTAGGCGCCCGACAGGCGCCCGTCGACAAGTGTCTTGCCCACCGTGATGCGTGGGCACTGCAGGCAATGGTAGCCATCCTCCTGAAGGCGGCCGCGCGAGATGCTGCGCCACGACGTGTGCGATATCACGCGAACTCCGTCGTTGCTTATGCGCAGGCGCACAACGGACAGTATGCCGGATGTGCTCGCCGTATCGAAAAGGGTGTTGTCGCCGGCGGGGCGCTCGCCCGAGACCAGCAGCACGTAGGCGTCCTGGTTTCCTCTTCCGTCCGTATATTCCACTACGTCGAAGTCGTAATCGTATATGCTGTCGCGCTCCACGTCGCCCTCGCCAAACCCAAGGGGAAAGTCCACAGGCGTGGGAGCGGACCACGTCCCGTTTGCCTTTGTGTGTACCACCAGGCGCGAGCGACCATTGTCGCCGTAGCGCACCGAGGCGATACGGAACAGGCATTCTACGCCGGCAATCATTGCCAGCTTCATGTGGGCTTCGCTGAGCACGCCAGCAAACAGCACGTTGTCGCTCGAGGGCTTGATGCCGCCACGCTCGTCCTCCGACACGCCGGCAGAATCGGCGTTCGGGTCGGCAACGGTGTTCGTTGCCTGACCGATGTAGGTGTACTCATACATCGGCGCGGCGTTTTCGTCGTTCTCTATCAGTGCATGGACGAAATGCTCGATCTGTCCCGTGTCGTCGCTTTCTGCATCCGCCTCGAGCTCAATGCGCGTGACCGCCCGATCCCAATCGCGCACGACAGGCGCGGCGTTTACGGCAGCGGCCTTAACCTCGGCGCGTGCGAGCAGTTCGGCGTTGGTGACGATGGTGGCCGATGCGATAAATTGCGGCACGCCGCCCGCCTCAATGTTGCCGGCCGAGCCGAAGCAGGCATCCAGCGTATAAGGCGTATCTCCACCCAATGCGAGCTCAGAGCGCTGGAGCACATACTGGTCGCCATTGTTCACCGACATATTCCACGAATCGATGAGCGTGGGCCACGATCCCGACCAAGCCTTGGTGGTCCACTTGAACATTACGAACTGGAGTATCACATCGACATCGACGTCTGCACCCACGCGCAGCCGCGGAAGCTGGTGCCCGTCCGCCTTCTCGTACCCAATGAACAGGGTGAGGGATGCGGCGCCACGCACGGCAGACGAGGCGACGCCTGCAACGCCGGCGCCAAAGGTAACGGCAAGCCCGATCTGGATGGTGAATGAGCCCGACGTGTTGGAATAGTCGAGCGAAATGTTCTTGAAAAACGCCGCGCCGCTGCCGTGCGTGTGGGCACCCACGGCGAGCGCCAGCTTCGCCAGCACCCAGGGGTTGACGTTTAGGAAAAAGGGCACCGGTCCTAGGGTAAACTGCTCGGTCCAATTGAGGTCGGTTCTTACTTGAAAGAGTGCCTTAATATTGCCGTATGCGGGGTCGTTGTTGTTACCCCAGGTTTTGCCCACCCAATCGTAGGCGAGCGAGCCGTACAGCTGTGTGGCGATATCCATCGTGAACAGCAGCGTGCAATGGTGGCGAAGGAGCTTGGTGTTTCTTGGATCGGTGCCCGAACCGGCACTCATACTCTTGTACTGATTCCACTTCCCCTCCATCTCGTCGAGGTAGCGGTTTGCCTGCTTGGCACCCGACTCGCGCGGTGACTTCTTCCAGTACTCCGGATCCGGATCGCCCGAATCGTTCATGTAGCCGACCGGTTTGTATCCTCCGCCAAACAGCACGTACCCGGCAAACGAGAAATCGAACAAAATGGGGAACGAGGGCATCCAACAGGTGAACTTATTGCCGCCGATGCCGGGAAACGCCGCTGGGAAATCAAACGGAGTGATCTCTTGGTCCATAGTGGTGGGAATGATGGTGGTCGAGCCCGATTCCGCCTTTGCGGCCGGAGCGGTGACAACGGCCATAGGGGATGAGAGCGTGTAGGTTTTGCCCTGATAGTCGAGGACAAAGCGCAGCTTGCACCCTTCTTCCAGAAGGCCCGATGCCGCGTCGAGAAACTTGTCTTCGAGTGTGAACGTCGCCAGATTATCCGCGCCCGATGCGCTGGCCTTGACTTGGCCAATCTGCGTGAAGGTTTCGGGTGAGCTGCCCACGGCAGGCGTCACTTTGTTGATGCGCAGCGTTGCCTGTCCACCCCGTGGCAGATGTGCCTGCACGGTAAAGGCGTGCGTATCGGGCTGCTCGTTTGCCGTGTCGTCCTTCGGCAATGTCATGAACGTGGCTTCAGCGTACTGGATGTCCCATTCGTCGAATGTGAGCTGGCGGAAGTACGGCTCGCCGTCGGAAAGCGGACGCGTGGGCGCGGTTATGGCGGTACCGCCCTGGATACGCGCAAGGGGAATCTCGACATCGCGGTAGCCCGCCATGCTAATGGAGATGCCGCCGTTAAAGTCGTACGCGTCGAGAAGCGTTGCCTCGTCCACGTAGCCTTCCGAAAGAGGCGCGACCTCAAAGATGGCCGTGCCCTCGTCGTCGGTAGTGGCGGAGAGCTGCTTGCCCGCGGCATAACGCGACGCGAGCGTGACCTGGGCTCCCTTGATGGGTATATTCTTGTTGGCGACGTCGACCACGACCACACCAAACATGGTGCGCGAGAGAACGAGCACCCTGAAGGGGTCTTTTTCGTCGGCATAGGCTTCGGTGGGCGCGAACGGCAATATGAAGGCGTTTGCGCTTCCCGGCACGCGCGGCAACATAATGCTCGCCAGCGAGGACGCTCCGGCAACAAGTAACGAACGGCGATCAAGCATCTTTGGCTCCCATCCCGCAAACATCGGAGGAAATAATCCAATTTTGCGAGAAGTCGCCCCGTGGCGGTAGTGCCGTTCAAGGGTCAAAACGTCCAATTTGAGTGCGCGAAAGCGTCAGGCCCCCGGAGCGCTTTCGATACGCCGGGCAGTCTGGCCGCTAGCGCAACATGTGGGCAATCAGCTCGGCGCGAGTTCCGATACCAAGCTTGGCATACACTCCTGATAGGCGGTTTTTAACGGTGCCCGGCGATACTCCCATGTGGCGCGCGATTTCGGCGTTGGTCCAACCGCGGCAGGCGAGCATGGCCATGGTGAACTCCGTGGTCGTTAAATCGTCGGCCACGTCCTCACCCGAATCGGGGTTGTGGATGCGCCGCCAGCCGTAGCTGAATCGATACGTAATCTCGATGATGCGAGCGAAATCGTCGGGATATTGCGATTTTAAGCATGCCTCGATAAGCCCCTGCAAAAGGCCGTGGTGCTCGCCAATGAGCTCGATAAGGCCGTCGGGGCGCGCAATGTCCCAAGCGGCTCCGAAATGTGCCTTTGCGGCGTCGATGTCCTTGAGGCTCATGCATGCCATGGAAGCCGCCAGGTGCAGGAACAGTTCCGAGATGGGATAGCTTCCCTGTTTCATGATCAGGGCATTTTCCACCATGCCCAGGCTGCGGCCGTATTCGCCGCGCAGATACAAGGCGTGCGCCATCACGTAGCTGGCGAACAGGCGCAGGCCTTCGGGCAGATGCGCCGCAAGCGGATAAAACTCTTCGGCGGAATACGGGGAAGGCAAGTGCAGCAGGACGCTCGCGGCAGAGGCGAACAGGATATGCATGGCGTGGACGGCAGGCGATTCATCGTCAGGTGGCGTATCGAGGATGCCCGCAAGGCAACGGCGGGCATCGGCGATACGGTTGAGCGACAGACTGGCATATCCGCAGATAAAGCATGCGGAATAGCGCGGTGCGGGGTCGGTGGCGTCAAGATAGGGGCGTGCTGTCTCGGCGGCGAGCGTGGCCTGTCCGCGAAAGTACAGCGCTTCTGCCGTGGCGATGGTGCGTGAATCGGGGTCGGAAATGCCTGCAACCGCAGCGTCAATCTGCCCCGGCACAAAGGCGGTGCACATCAACGGCATGGGAACGCATGGGTAGCCATCGCAGTCCATCTTCCATCTCCCAACAGCTGGCAACAATTGCAGCAATTGTACTCCTGTTGCTCGGGACCCCTTTCGTTTTACTGTTCGGTTAACGCTGCGGATCGTTTTGGAAGGCTTACGAGCATGGTAGTCCCGTTCTCGGAACTTGTTTCGACCTCTACAGCGCCACCGTGAAGCGCTGCAATCTCCCAAACAAGCGCTAGTCCGAGTCCTGCGCCGCCGTATGCCCTGCTGCGGGATTTATCCAGGCGAAAGAACGGTTGGAAGATGCTCTCACGGTGCTGCTTGGGTATTCCCGGGCCCTCATCTTTGACTCGCAGGAGCACGTGGCTGTCGCTGTCGCTGATGGAGACGTTGACAGTTGAGCCGGAGCGGCTGTAACGGATGGCGTTTTCGACCAGATTAAACACCAGCCGATAGAGGAGCGTGTCGCTCCCGATTACTAAAGCGTCTCCAGCACAATTGAGGGCTATGCCCTTATTATCGGCAAGTGGCGCAAGGTCGGTGAGGACCTCTTCGGACAAGGGGCCAAGTTCAACATCGTCTTCGCAAGGAACGCTGCGGAGCTCACTCATCTCGAGCAATACCTTGGTCATTCGAGACATGCGCTCGGTTTGTTCTTGTAGCAGGTCGAGCAGCTCGGCTGTTTCGGGTTGCAAACCGGAGTGTTCGGAGATGAATAGTTCAATCTGTGCTTGCATAAGGGCGAGCGGGGTGCGCAGCTCGTGTGCGGCGTTGCCGGTAAACTGACGCTGCGCAGAGAACCCTTCGTCAAGACGGGCGATCATGTCGTTGAAAGAGGCGCTGCATCTCTGTAGCTCGGTGGGCACATCTTCACTGAGTCTGATTTCGCTTAGGTTGTCAGGCTGCACACGCTCAACCTGGGCTGCAAAAGCCCGTAGCGGTTTGAGTGCACGGCCGCTCGCAAAGTATGCTAGCGCGCCGCCAAGGAGTGTGACTCCAGCCGTGATGTACCAGGTTGTCGTGCCAAAAGACTCCTGTGCGTCGTTTACGACGATCGTGACCTTGTCATCGGGGACCGCTTTCGTCGGGTCGAACGCCTGGGGCGAATCTTCGCCGGTTGCGTTAAAGGCCGAGATGTCACTGCCGATGGCATCCATGTAGCGCATGCCCGTATAGCCGACCAGGCAGTTCGTCAGCACGCACGCCGCACACGTGAGCAGTGCCGTCATAATCGTTATGCGCCATTGCAGCGAAAGCCTTTTCATTCGCTATCCTCCATAACGTAGCCCTCTCCAATCCGATTGCGAATCGGGTCGTATCCCAAAGCGCTGCGTAGCTTTTTGCGGAGCGATGAGATATGAACGCGGGTTGCGTTGCTAAAGCTGTTCACGGTGCTATCCCAAACGTGCTCGATAAGCTCCTCTTGACTTACCGGTCGCCCTTGATTAAGCATCAGGTATTCCAAGATTCCCGTTTCCTTGCGTGTAAGAGATAAGGCCTCGCTGTCCACGGAAGCGATGCGCGCCTTGGTGTCAAAGCTGAGCTTTCCGCAGGTTAAAACTATGTCGCTTTGTGTAAAGCGTCTTAGGGTAAGGCTGCGAATCCTTGCCGCAAGCTCGTCCAGATGAAACGGCTTGGTGAGGTAATCGTTGGCGCCGGCATCGAGTCCGGCGACTTTATCGGATACTTCGCCACGTGCGGACAGAATCAGCACTTTGGTCTCGCAGTCAGTTTTCCTAAGTTCCCTGAGTACGGTCATGCCGTCGATGCGGGGAAGGTTGAGGTCGAGTACCACGAGGTCGAAGGCCTCAACGTCCAGTAGGTCGAGCGCCTCCTGTCCGTCGTGACAGCAGTCGACACTGTACGCCAAGTTCCGCAAGCTGCGCGCGATTGCGTCGCACAGCGCCCGCTCGTCCTCGACGATCAAAATACGCATAACAGTCTCCTTGCACATTTCAAATCGCGCTTAACACGGATTTTATAGCCGATATGGTCCAATGGTCGCGTAACGAAAGGAGTGGTCAGGTTGTTCAAAGCGGTAAAACCCGTGGTACAGGTCGCTTTGTTGATCGTCGGAATTGCCATGGTGTGCTTTGGCGTTATGCGTGGCGAGGCAGATGCCGTGCTGGCCAAAGCGATTAGGCTGTGCTTGGAGTGTATCGGAATTGGATAAAAGAGAAAACACTGCGTCGCATGTTTTGGCTCGATTTCGCGGATTCATTCAGGCGGCGGCGACGCTCGTCACCAACATTCACCTGCCAAACTTTGCCAAGGGCGGCATCTATCAGGGCGCGGGAAAAACAGTCTGCGTACCCGGGCTTAACTGCTATTCGTGCCCCGCGGCATCGGGTGCGTGCCCCATCGGGTCGTTCCAGTCGGTAGTAGGTTCATCCAAGTTCAACTTTTCTTACTATGTTACCGGTACGCTCATTTTGCTCGGCGTGCTGCTGGGACGCTTTGTATGCGGCTTTCTGTGCCCGTTTGGCTGGCTGCAGGAGCTGCTTCACAAGATTCCCGGCAAAAAGTTCTCCACGAAAAAGCTCAAGCCGCTCACGTACATCAAGTACGTCGTGCTGCTGTTTGCCGTGGTAGTGCTGCCTGTGCTGGTGGTTAACGACGTGGGCATGGGCGACCCGTTCTTTTGTAAGTACGTCTGTCCTCAGGGCGTGCTCGAGGGCGCCATTCCGCTGGCCATTGCCAATGCCGGCATTCGATCTGCGTTGGGACAGCTCTTTACTTGGAAACTTGTCGTTCTCATTGCCGTGGTAGTGCTGAGCGTTTTGTTCTATCGCCCCTTCTGCAAATGGATTTGCCCGCTCGGCGCATTCTATGCGCTCATGAATAAGGTGTCCTTGTTGGGGATTCAGGTCGACGCGTGCAAATGCGTCTCGTGCGGCAAGTGTTCAAGGGTTTGTCAGATGGACGTTGATGTGGTCCGGGCGCCCAATCATGCCGAATGTATCCGGTGCGGAAAGTGCATCGGGGCCTGTCCCGTCGATGCCATCAGCTATCGCTATGGCCTAGATGTGTCGGCGGAAAAGCTCCCCTTGACCGCCGATAAAAAGTAAACAAGCTTCGACAAAACGGAGGAATGACCATGAAGCTTTCTAAGATTGCGGCCCTGTTTATGGTGCCGGTATTGGCCTTGTGCCTTGTGGCATGTTCGGCGCCCGGTGGCAATGCGAGCGAATCTGCGAGCTCCGATCCTAAGATTGCAGAACTCACTGCGCAGAAGCCGACCAATGCCGACGAGGCCGCCGAGCTGTATGCGAAGCTCATGCAGAAGGAGAACGAGATCTTTTCGAGTGATAACGCGCTGTGGGAAAAGGTATTCAATGCGGCAAATAAAGACTCGGCAATGATTGAGGACGGCAGCAATTACGGCGATTTTCTGCTCAAGACCATCGACGGCGCCAAGGATGAGTTCACGGCGGATGAGCTTAAGACGCTCAAGACCGGTGCACAGCAGATCAAGGAGATTGAGGACAAGCTCGAGAGCTTGGAGAAGGAGTTCCCCGGCTGTGGAAGCACGCCGAGCGCAGGCGAGAGCGTCGACGCTTCGACCGCTGGCATGACGGCCGGTGCCAATGCTTCGAGCGAGGCGACGAAGTTCCCCAGCTTTACGGGCAAGGACCTGGATGGCAACGACGTGAGCAGCGACGAGCTGGTCTCTAAGAACAAGGTCACCGTCATGAACTTCTGGTTCACCACTTGCAAGCCGTGCGTGGGCGAGCTGGGCGATCTTGAGAAACTGAATCAGGAGCTTGCCAAGAAGGGCGGCCAGGTCGTGGGCGTCAATTCCTTTACGCTCGATGGCAACAAGGGCGAGATTGCAGATGCCAAGGACGTGCTGAGCAAGAAGGGCGTGACATATAAGAACATCTGGTTCAAGTCGGATAGCGAGGCCGGTAAGTTTACGTCAAATCTGTTCTCGTTCCCGACGACGTATGTCATCGATCAGAATGGCAACATCGTAGGGGAGCCCATCGTGGGCGCCATCAGCTCCGCTGAGCAGCGCGCAGCGCTCGACAAGCTTATCGACCAGGCGATTGCGAATAGCGAGCAGTAGAAAACGCGTAAAGCATGGCGATGATCGTGCACCGCTGTGCGGAGTAGTCTGCTGCCTTTCAAGATAATCTCCACCATATAGAGGCCCCACTTGGGGCCTCTTTTTTGGGCGCCGTCCCGTTCGTTTTTTGATGCGGTTCCCTACATTCCTCACTGGTGTCGGTGAAAAATGGGGATAGAGTAGGACAAACGCGTCGAATACGAACGGCGGGGGAGAGCGGGCAGGGTGCCTGCGCAGGAGAGGTTGCCGTCCATGTTGGAGCTCAAAGGAATTTGCAAAAGGTACGTCACTCAGTCGTTTACGCAGGTGGCGCTCGACAACGTAAGCCTGTCTTTTCGCGATAACGAGTTCGTGGCCATTCTGGGTCCCTCGGGCTCGGGCAAAACTACGATGCTCAACGTTATCGGTGGGCTCGATCATTTCGATTCCGGTGACTTGCTGATCGACGGCATATCGACCAAGGACTTTCACGATCGCGATTGGGATGCCTACCGCAACAACCGCATCGGCTTTGTGTTCCAGAGCTATAACCTCATTCCGCATCAGACCATTTTGGAAAACGTGGAGCTGGCGCTCACGCTCACGGGCGTGGGGCATGCCGAGCGCCGTCAGCGTGCGCGCGAGGCGTTGGAGAAAGTCGGCCTGGGCGAGCACGTTAACAAGCGCCCGGGTCAGCTTTCGGGCGGACAGATGCAGCGCGTGGCCATCGCCCGCGCCCTGATTAATGATCCCGAGATTGTGCTGGCAGACGAGCCGACCGGCGCTTTGGATTCAACGACATCCGTACAGGTCATGGACCTGCTCAAGGACGTGGCGCGCGACCGCCTGGTCATCATGGTCACGCACAATCCCGAGCTGGCGTACCAATATGCCACGCGCATCGTCAATCTGGCGGACGGCAAGATCACCGACGATTCCGACCCCTTCGATGTTGCCAAGGCCGCGCATCGCGAGGCAAAGCCTACGCGCAAAACCTCGATGAGCTTTGTGACGGCGCTGGGGCTTTCTGCCCGAAACCTCATGACCAAGAAGGGCCGCACGGCCATGACTGCCTTTGCGGGCTCGATTGGCATTATCGGTATCGCGGCGATTCTGGCGCTGTCCAACGGCGTAAACGGCTACATCAAAAAGGTCGAGGAGGATACGCTCTCGAGCTACCCGCTCACCATTTCCAAGCAGGATTACGACCTGTCGTCCATGATGGGCGGTCAGGGGGCCACGGGCGACGATACGTCCAAGAGCGAGGATTCGTCCGACGACAGTGCCGGCGGCAAGGCTCAGGGAACCGATAAGATTCCCGTGGTTACGGCCGTAAAGGATATGTTTGCGAGCGTTAAGTCTAACGACATGACGAGCTTTAAGGCATGGCTTGACGACGGTGGCGACGGTATTGACAAAGAAGTCAATGCTATCCAGTACGGCTACGGTGTATCGCCGGTTGTCTATCGTGCCGGCAAGGGCGATGAGAAGCCTGTCCGGCTGGTGCCCAACGCCATGACCGAGGCCATGAGCGGAGGCGCGAGCTCGGCGGCAACGGTGAGCATGGAATCCATGGGAACCTCGGTCTTTAACGAGATGATTGACGACCAGCGCCTGCTCGACAGCCAGTACGATGTCGTCGCCGGTCATTGGCCCACGTCTGCCAACGAAGCCGTGATGGTGCTTTCGAGCCGCGGTACGGTGGGCGACTATACGCTTTACAGCATCGGCGCGCTGGATATCGATGAGCTCAACGACCTGGTTAACAGTGCTATGACAGCCGACGGCAAGATTGAGACGCCCGAGACCGGCACCGACTTTACCTACGATGATGCGTTGTCCACGACGTTCAAGGTGCTGTCGCCGGCCGATGCCTATCGCAAAAACGAAGAGACCGGCATGTGGACCGACATGTCTGACGACGCCGACTTTATGGCTGCCAAGGTTGCCGACGGTATTGACGTGCACATTGTGGGCGTGGTACGACCCAACGAGACGGCCAATGCGAGTGCATTGTCTCCGGGCATTGCCTATACGCATGCACTGACTCGTCAGCTTATGGAGCGCGCCGCCGATTCGCAGATTGTGCGGGAGCAACTCGCCCACCCCGAGACGGATGTCTTTACGGGCAAAACCTTCGACGAACTGCAAGGCGAGGCCAAACAAGGCGTGGATCTGGGCAGCATGTTCAGCGTTGACGAGGCGGCGCTCAAGAGCGCGTTCTCGTTTGATGCGTCTGCACTCTCGGGTGCAGGCGGCGGTATGGACCTGTTGGGTCTTGACTTGTCCGGGTTGGATATTGACCTTTCGGGTGTTGGGAAGGACATCGACCTTGGCGACATCATGGCCAAAGCGCCGGCCCCAGATTTCTCGGGCATCTTTGACGGTCTGGAACTCACGCCCGAGCAAATGCAGCAGGTGGGAACGCTTGCCAACCAACTGTTTGAGGGCTTTTTGCAGTCTGATCAGTTTAGGGCGCTGTCACCCGAAGACCTTAAAGATGTGTCAAAGCTTGCTGCCGCATTCTCGGCATATCTTGAGAATGATACGGCAGCCCAGCAAATCCTGGCCCAGCTCAAAGCGTTCGGCGGCGATGCCCTGGCCGAGCGCCTGCAACAGGCGATGACCGACTATGTGCAAAAGCAGCTGGCTCCGTATCTGCAACAGGCTATGGATCAGGTGATGAAGTCGATCAGCGATCAGATTGCGGCGACGGTGTCAGCTCAGCTCAAGGCAGGCGCAGCAGGGCTCATGGGCCAGATGGCGACGCGGATGTCGTCGAGTTTTGCTAGCCTGGCGAGCGCCATGCGCGTGGATGCGAGTGCCTTTGCTCATGCCATTCACTTCAACATGGACGCCGAGGACCTGAGCTCGCTCATGATGAGCTATGCCAAGGCGTCGAAGCTCACCTACGATAACAATCTGACCACACTGGGCTATGCGGACGAGGCCGACCCCATCTCGGTCAAGATTTTCCCGCGCGACTTTGAGGCCAAGGAGCGCGTACTCGATCACATCGATGCGTACAACAAGCAGGTCAAAGCCGCTGGCCATGATGATCGGGCAATTTCGTACACCGACTACATGGGCATCATCATGGGTTCGGTGACCGACATCGTGAACACCATCAGCTTGGTGCTCATCGCATTCGTGAGTATCAGCCTGGTGGTGAGTTCCATCATGATCGGCATCATCACCTACATCAGCGTGCTGGAGCGCAAAAAGGAGATTGGCATCCTGCGCGCGATCGGCGCGTCGAAGCGCAACGTGGCCAACGTATTCAATGCCGAGACCTTTATTGAGGGGCTTATCGCCGGTGTCTTTGCCATTGTCGTCGTGGTGGCCGTGAGCTTCCCGGTTAATGCCTGGGCGCTTGCTGCCAAACAGGTGCCCAATCTGATGAGCCTGCCCGTGCAGGATGCGCTGGTGCTCATTGCGATTTCTGTGTTGCTAACGGTCGTTGCCGGCCTGCTGCCCGCTCGCAGCGCGTCCAAAAAGGACCCCGTGGAGGCCCTGCGCTCCGAATAGCGTGGCAAAGGAACGGTCCTTTGTCGCATTGAGCGGCTTGTGAATTCGAGGTTTAATACTTTTCCGAGAAGTGAACGAGTGAAAATGGACCCCCGAAGCGTCGACACTTTTGAGATGCAATTTCCTGCGGTTTTGATTGTTGAATCCTGCGGTTTTGGCGTCAGAAAATGTCGATGCTTCGGGGGTCCAAATACAGCCGTTCACTTCTCGGAAAAGTATTAGACCTCGAGATATAGACGATGTTTGCGAGCGGCAATTAGAGCGTAAGCCTTTAGTTCTTCTTTGCAGAGAGCATGAGCCTAATTTCCGGGTGGGTGTATTCGTCGAACTCTTCCTTGGGCTCGGTGTCAAAGGTGTAGTACGACTTGATAGATTCGTCCTCTGTCTTGATGCTGATTTCTTCATATAGGGAGCCAGCTAAAAATGTCTGTTTAAATTCATCCGACAGGCTGCATGGCGTGAGGAGGCCCGGTGTGGCAACGGAAATGTCCAACCCGTTGAGCGGGGCGCAGAGCGTCGCGATATCCTGCTCGGCGCGGGCGAGGTTGTCTGCGAGGCTTGCCTCGGGGTCGATCTGACTGACGTAATCGACGTCCGTGAGCATGCCGTCTGCATCAAAAGAAAGGTAGACATAGGC
>CABUWA010000015.1 GCA_902495085.1 uncultured Collinsella sp.
AGCGCTGGTAGCGTATGGCGGGAACGTATGTGAATCGAACACATCCAAGACGTTTTGCACGCCTCGCAACGGTTTTGAGGACCGCGGAGCCCACCGGAGCCCATCCGTTCCCAAGTGCGGCGGTATTTTACCAAACCGAGCAGCCGATCTAGCGCAGGGACCTCAGGCCGCCGGCCTCCTTGTCGAGCACCGTAAAGCGCACGGCATCCAGGTGCTCCAAGATGCTGATGGCACGTTTGCGCGACACGCCCAGAGCCTCACGCAGCACGCTCGTGGTGGCTGCGCCGCCGGCATCGGCGATAGCGGCGGCAACAAGCTCACGCGCATGGGCCTCGGCGGCAGCGGACAAGGCAACGTCGCGCTCGACCTTCACGATGGAACGGTTGAGCGAAAGCTCGCGCAGGGCACGCGTCATGGTGTCGCGGCCGAGCTGCAGCTGTTCGCCCACCTCGGGAAGCGCCGGTGCATCCAGACCGGCCTCGTCAAGCAGCGCGACGATCCGCTCGCATGCCTCGCGCACCACGCGTGCCGCTGCGGCGGCCGAATGCGGATCGAAGACCTCGGCGCCCTCGGCGGCGCACACGCCACGCGAGCAGCCCTCGGCAAACAGGGCCGCGGCAACGCCTTCATCAGCGGTAGGCCACGCAGCATGGGCAACGGCGCCGGGCGTAAAGCCCGTCTCCTTGGGAGCCGCCGCATGCATGGCTGACAAGGTCGCCGCCAGTGCATCCATCGCGGCGTCGAGCACCACGGCGTCCGCCAAGAGGTCCGCATCACCCACAGCAAGCTTGCAAACGGAACCCTGCGCCACCAACCCGCGCAGTGCGGCATCGATCTCGCCAACACCAAGATCCAAAGCCTCGGCAACATTAACCGCCGTAACCGGCAGCGTCTGCAGCGCCAGCCAAGCGCCCACACCATCCGCAATATCGCCGGACTCGAGCGCCGCATACAGCGTACGCTCCCCTTCGGCAAGCTCGCGCGAGCGACGGCAGCGCGAAAGCAGCACGCGCCCGCCGCCAATAAGCATCACGGGCGAATAGGACAGCACCACGGCATGGTCCCCGGCACGTAGCGGCAGCGGCTCCTCCACGCGCACCTGAACGGTACGGGTCTCGCCCACCGCCATGGGGGCCTCGCCCTCCATGAACATGATGCGACCGACAACCTCGGCCGTACCCACCATCACGTGCACACGCGCGCCCGACTCGAGCACACGCGGCTTGGCTCCCTCGCGACCCAAATACGTAAACGTCATCATAAAGCGCATCGTCTGACCAAAGCGATCCGCCACGCCCAGCATCTCGCCACGATCAAGCGCCGCGACACCGTCACCAACCAGGTTGAGCGCCACGCGTTGCCCAGGCAGCGCGCGCGGCGTATCGCCATGCACCTGAATCCCGCGGACACGGCAGACCGTACGTGACGGCAAAGCCATCAGCTCGTCGCCCACCGCAACCGGCGCATCGTGCAACGTTCCCGTCACCACGGTACCGGCGCCCTTGATCGTAAAGCAGCGGTCAATCGGCAGGCGCGGCGCGGCGTCGGTTCGCTCGGCGCGATCGCGGCAAGCATCCCAGCAGGCATCCACGCACTCATCGAGCGCTGCCAGCAGCGCATCAATACCCTCGCCCGTCTTAGACGACACGGGCACGATCGGCGCGCCCGCAAACACGGTACCCGACAAAAAGTCATCGACATCGAGCTCGGCAAGCTCGGTCATCTCGGCATCGGCCAGGTCGCACATCGTCAGTGCGACCACCATGTGCGTGACGCCCAGCAACTCCAGCACGTGCACGTGCTCGCGCGTCTGCGGCATTACGCCCTCGACGGCAGAGACCACCAGCACGGCCACGTCGATACCCGTGGCGCCCTGCACCATGGCGCGCAAGTAATGCGCGTGGCCCGGCACGTCGACCAGGCCAACGATCTTGCCGCTCGGCAGTGCCAGCTCGCCAAAGCCCAGCTCCACGGTCATACCGCGACGGCGCTCGACCTCCAGGCGATCGGGATTCTTGCCGGTCAGCGCCTCGATCAGCGCCGACTTACCGTGGTCGACGTGGCCCGCCGTGCCAACGATAACGGGACACTCCACCAGCGCTTGAACCTCACTCATCGAGCAATCGCCTTCTTAACGCACGCAACGAGCGTCGATGCCGCTGTCTCGATATCGCGGTCGCCCACGAGCGTGCGCACGTCAAACAGGATGCGGTCATGCGAGGCGCGCGTGACGACCGGCGTATCGAAGTCTTGGACGAGCGAGCGCTTGAGCGCGTCAACGGAAAGACGCTCATCGACAAGACGCACGGCAACGCACATCGTCGGCAGCTCGACGGTAGGCAGCGAGCCGCCGCCGGGAGTCGACGACTCCTCGACGATTTCCACCTGCACGGCACACGGGCAGCCAGCCTTATCGAAGCCCGCCACCATCAGCTCGCGCAGCTTGCGTGCGCGACGCTCCAGATGAGCCTGCGGAAGCGTGAGCATGTTGAGCACCGGCACCTCATGATGGGCCACATCCGCCCCATCCATGTAAATGCGCAGTGTAGCCTCGAGCGCCGCGAGTGCGAGCTTGCCCGGGCGCAGGGCACGCATAAGCGGATGCGACCCGCAGGCCTGGACCAGATCGCGACGGCCCATGATAATGCCCGCCTGCGCGGCGCCCAGCAGCTTATCACCCGAGCACGACACGATATCGAGCCCTGCCGAAACCGAAGCCGGCGTGGTTTCTTCGCCGCCGCGCACCAAGATGTCGTCGGGCAACAGCGCGCCCGAACCCTGGTCCTCGTAGAACAGCAGACCATGCTTGTGGGCCAGGGCGGCAAGCTCCCGAGAGCCCACTTCCTCGTGAAAGCCCTCGATGCGATAGTTGGAAGGATGGACCTTGAGGATCATGGCCGTATCGGGTGTGATGGCTTGCTCATAATCTGCCAGGTGCGTGCGGTTGGTGGCGCCGACCTCGACGAGTTTGGCGCCCGAGGCCGCCATGACATCGGGGATGCGGAAACTGCCGCCGATCTCGACAAGCTCGCCGCGGCTGACGATGACCTCCTTGCCTGCGGCATGGGTCGCCAGCACCAACAGCACGGCGGCGGCGTTGTTGTTGACCACAAGCGCGTCCTCGGCACCGGTAAGCGAACGGATCAGTTGCGCTGCGTGCTCCTTGCGCGACCCGCGCGAGCAGGTATCCACGCTGTACTCGAGCGTGCTGTAGCCGCGCGCGACCTCGGCCACGGCCTTGGCAGCTGATTCCGCGAGCGGGGCGCGGCCCAGGTTGGTATGGATGACCACACCCGTGGCGTTGACGGCGGGACGCAGGCTCGGCAGCGCAGAGCGGTGCGCACGCCACTCGATGGCCGAGGCCAGCTCGCGCTTGGAACGCGGGGCGGCGCCGGCACGAATGGCGGCGCGCTCCTCGTCGAGCTCGGCCGTGACGGCGGCATGCACCACCGCGTCGCAGGTCTCCCCCGCCGCCTTCACAACCGGCCACTCTGCGAGCAGCTCGTTGACGGAGGGAATGGCGCGCAGGCGGGCGCGCACCTCATCGGACATGTTCTGGCTATCGCTCATGTGCGGCCTTTCAAAACCAAAGGTGAATCAATCGTTCGAATGTCAAACTATCAGCCAATTCGATCAGCTGAGTCAATTACTCGCTATTATCCTCGCGTGCCGCGATCTTTTCCACGCGAACGGCGTTTTCCTGGGTGAGCGCGGCGCCCGTCAACGGGTCCCAACGCAACGGTGTATGGTCGAGCGGGCCCACGCCCAAGGCTTGAGCGCCGCCGGCATCGGCACCAAACGAACGCCCGCCGGGAGCGGCCGAGGTGAAGATGCACGCCGGATGCAGATACGGCGTCGTCTCCACGCGCACGCGGTCGCGGCCCATATCGCTCACCAGCTCGACGACCTCGCCATTGGCGATACCCATGCGTGTGGCAACACCGGCATTCATCTGCACGGCGTCCAAGTCGGAACCCGCCTCGGCGGCACCTGCTGCCGCGAGCCTGCGCGAGGTATGCGACTCAAAGGGTCGATTGCCGCTAATGAGGCGAAACATCCCCGGGCTGGGCTCCACCATGGGCGCGATCCAGTCGGGCACACGACCCATGCCGGCTCGCTCCCATATGTCGCTTGCCAGCGCAATCTTGCCGCCGGCAAGCGGAATCACCGGCTCACCCGTGCGCGTCGGCAGCGCCATGCCCGTATCGGCCCAGCCGCGCTCCATGAGCTCGTCCAGATCGATCCCAAAAGGCGCCACCTGGGCAGCCGCCAGATCGTCAGACGTAAACTGGAAGTACTCGCCCACGCCACACGCCTGCGCCAGACCGGCAAAAATCTCCCGACCGGGACGTGTGTCGTCATGCTGCACGGGCAGCACGGCGTTGCGGTAGAACACGCGCGCATCGTTGGCGCCCGTCACCGTTCCCACGCCGCGGTCAGCCTCCAGATACGTCACGTCGGGCAGCACGAAGTCAGAAGCACGCGCCGTCTCGGACCAGCGAATATCAATCGTCACGAGCAAGTCGAGCTGCTGCAAAATACCCAACCAAGCCTGTGCATTGCCATAGCCCGCACCTGGGTTACTGGCATAGACGATGAGCCCACGCAAATCGCCGGCAAGAATCGACTGACCGATAGTCGTGCACAGGCCGCGCACCGGATCGACCAGCGGATAGCGCTCGGACCCCAGCTTGGGCCCACGCGGCACCGGCGGCGTCGCAAAGCGTGCGGGATCGAGGTCGCCCAACACAAGCGGCGTGGGCGGATTGAGGGCGCCGCCCGCATGCCCGATGCAGCCCAGCAGCACATCGACCTGACAAATCGCGCGCGCGGTCTGGGTGCTGTTGGCATACGCGATGCCAATGCCGCCATGAAAGCCGGCGTCCACCACCGCAGCAGGCGCCGCGGCAGCTAGATCGCGCGCCGTGGCGACAATCTCTGCGGCCGGCACGTCACACATCGACTCGGCCCACTCGGGCGTCCAAGCACGGGACGCCTGCGCCAGCTCGTCAAAGCCCGTGGTATAGCGGGTCACGAACTCGTGGTCGTACAGGTCCTCGGCAATCAACACATGGGCAATACCCAACAGCAGCGCCAAGTCGCAGCCCGGGCGCACGCGCAGCCAACGGTCGGCAAGCGCGGCCGAGCCGCTGCGCCGGGGGTCGACCACGATAATCTTCGCCCCACGGCGGCGGGCATCGTTGAGCACATCAACGGCCCCCATCGTCGACGAATCGACAATGGAACGCCCCAGGTACATGATGCAATCGGTATGCGCCAGGTCGGAGGCGGGACTATAGCCCAAGCTGTGCTCCCAACCGGTAAGTCGGCTTACCTCGCAGGCGCCGTCGGCACCGTACACGTTGGGCGAACCAAGCGCATGCATAAAGCGATACGCCCAGTAACGGTCGAACGAGGGCACGCCGAGAGTCATGCCCAGCGCGCGCGGACCATGTCCGCCAACAATCCCCCCAAGGCGCGCAGCGATCTGCGCGAACGCCTCGTCCCACGAAATCGCATCGAACCCCGAGCCATCAGCTCGTCGGCGCATGGGGTGCACAATGCGGTCGCGCTCGTCAAACGGCATTGCCAGGCGATGGCGCCCGCGGGCGCACAGGGCACGCGTCGCGCACGGGTGCCCCGGCACCGGCAACTCGGCCGCCACGCGACCGTCCTCAACGCGTGCCGCAAAGGCGCAATCGGCATAGCATCCCCCGCATGTGGTCACCACGGCGCGACCGTCACGCTTCACAGCAGATGCCATCTCGATTACCCCTTTCATGAGCCAAACACAACAGGCCAACAGCCCGGCAAAGAGCCCCAGACCCAAAAAGCCTCCCGCACGGCAACGCCCCGCGGGAGGCCCAACGTCAAACAGGCGGTACCTTACGCCTCGGACTTCTTAGCGTAGATAAACCAGTAGCCGAGCGCGACCAGAACCGCGCCGCCCACGATGTTGCCCAGCGTGGCGGCGGACAGGTTAAACGCAATGCCCGCGGCGTTGAGCGCATCGGCGCCGGCGACCTTGGCACCGTAGCCGCATGCATGCATCACGGCGCCCATGGGCAAAAAGTACATGTTGGCGACGCAGTGCTCAAAACCGCAGGCCACAAAGGCGGCGATGGGCAGCAGAATGCCCACAACCTTATCGACCACGGTTTTGCCGGCGGTACCGATCCACACGGCAAGGCACACAAAGATGTTGCACAGGATGCCGCGGAAGAAGATCGTCACCCAGTCGATCGTCACCTTGCCGGCGGCGACGCTCACCATGGAATTGGCGACCGCCTCGCCGTTGAGCTTGTAAATGCCGGCCATGTACACCAAAAAGACGATGAACAGGGCACCGACAAAGTTACCGACCCATACGACGACCCAAGCCTTGAGCATCTGAGCCAGGGTGATCTTTTTGCTCTTGAGCGCGCAGACCATAAGAGAATTGCCGGTAAACAGCTCGGCGCCACACACCAGCACGAGCACCAGACCCAGGCAAAAGCACAGGCCGCCCACGACGCGCTGGGCGCCCCAGCCCAGCGTGCTATCGCTCAAGAACACGGTAAAGAACAGACCGCCGAAGGCAATAAACGCACCGGCGAACATTGCCAAGAGAAAGGCCTTTGCGACCGGCAGGTTGGCCTTGGTCACGCCGGCGGCCTCGGTCTTGGCCTCGATCGCGGCGGGCGCCAGGCAATCGGGAGCGGGGTACTCCACCTTGGAATCTGCCATGTCAATCACTTCTTTCCTAATCAGCAGGGACAAGCGCTGCTATAGCTCCTGCCCCAAGCGGACAAAGTGGGAAAAGTCGTTGGCGGCCACGGCGTCGTACACGGCGTCGACAGCGTCAAAGACCTCCGGGGACATAGGGTTGTAGAACTCCGTGTCGCCCGGCTGAATCCCTATGAAGACGATATCTTCGCACGATTGCTCGATTTCCTCGATCAGAATCGACAAAGGGAGCGAATGCGTGGTGAACATCGACTTGCGGGCCACATCGCGCTTATCGAGCAGGCGGATAGACCCGACGGGCAGTGCCATGTCGGCGGCATCGACCAAGACCAGACGCGGCGGACGCTCGCGCTTGACCTCGATGATGTCGTCCTCGGGCGTTTGGCCTCCGTCGATGGTGTACCAACCGGCGATGGGTGCGTCCTCCATCTTTTTGGAGAGCACGGGGCCGGCGGCATCGTCGGCACGCAGCACGCTTCCCGCCGTGAGCACGATACCCGCAAACGGGGCGCCGTTCACACGTCCATCCACAACGTGACCCATTACTGCAACCTTCCCGTCAGATACACGCCCGACACATCGCGCACGCGCTCCACCAAATCGCGGAACTTCATTAAGAACGCGACCTGCTGGGCATGCAGGCCAAAGTCGTCGTCGAACACCGAGATGCCGGCCTTGGCCGACCCGCGAAAACCGCGCTCGTCGAGCAGCGCATCGCAGGCCTCGAGCAGCGACGGCACCGCCGCCTTGTCGAGCTGGCACTCGCCAAAGGAGCGGATGGCCTCAAACTTGGTTTTGGCCTCCCCCTCCGGCAGTGCGTCGACGAGCGAATAGAACACATCCACCGGCACCGACAGGCGCGGCTCAAAGCAGTCGAGCACGCCGGTGTGGTGGCCCACGGCGAGCGTGTAGTACAGCACGTCGCAGGCCTCCTGGGGAACGTCTTCCTCGGTCTCCACAAACTTACGCGTGAGCTCGTAGAAGACCACCTGGTCGGGCGCATGGCCCAGGCAGGGGTCGGCGACGCCCTCGGCGGCCTCGTCGCTTGCGCGCGAGGCATCGCCAAAAGAGCCGCCGAGCATGCCGGGGCCCGCAAAGTAACCAGAGCGGTCCGTGAGCTCCATCTAGCGACCTCCGGCCAGCACCAGATCCTGCAGCGCCGAGTAGACCTCAACGCGGCGCGGATCGTCCTGCTTGTCGATGAGCAGCGCCATGGCACCGCGGATATCGCCCTTGGGCGCGCCCTCGAGCGTATCCATAAACTCGTTGGCCAGGTCGCGGCCGTAACGGTAGCCGCTCATGGCGCGAGCCTCGCGCTCGATGGCAACGCGCAGTTTGTACGGCACGCCGGGGTGCAGGATATCGGCCTGCTCGCCGGCGGCCTCCACCGTGGTCTCGGCATGGAGCTTTTGGTCCAGCAGACCGAGTGCCATGGCGAAGCCGTAGATGGTCTGCGCGGGGCTGGGCGGGCAGCCGGGGATGTAGACGTCGACCGGCAGAATCTTGTCCGTGCCGCCCCAGACGCAGTAGTTGTCGTAGAAGATGCCGCCGGTGCAGCCGCACGCGCCATAGGACACCACGATCTTGGGATCGGGTGCGGCCTCAAAGGCGCGCAGGGCCGGCATGCGCATGGCACGCGTCACGGCACCGGTGTACAGCAGCACATCGGCGTGACGGGGCGAGGGCACGACCTTGATGCCAAAGCGCTCGACGTCGAAGACGGGCGTGATGGAACCGAAGATCTCGATCTCGCAGCCGTTGCAGCCGCCACAGTCAACACGGTAGACGTACACCGAGCGCTTGATCTTCTTAAGAAGGGTCGCCTTGGCCTTCTCGATGCTCTCGTCGAGCTCGATCTTGGTCGGGCGGTACTGAAGCCGCTCGGGCAAAAGCGTGGGTTCGGCCATGGTTACTCCTCCTTCGTATCAAAATCCATGATGATGCCCTCGACCGGCGCCGGACCGGCGGGAATCTCGGGCGCATCGGGGTTGAGCTCGCGGTCGATATACTCCGGGTTCACGCCGTGGCCGCCCAGATACTCCATGCCGGGGCCCTGGGGCTCGCCGGACGCAAGCGTCTCGTTGGCAGCCATACCGGCAGCGTTGCCGGTCTTTACGGCCGAGGCGGCGCGCAGGGCGTCGAGCTCGCGCTTGCACTCCTGGCACATACCGACGGTACGGGCGGCCTGCTCGGCCTCCATGCCGCCGGCCTTTTGCAGCAGGCGCTTGGCGTAGTCGATCTCCTTGTGCGGGGCAAACGGCTTGCCGCAACGCGAGCAGTGCTCGAGCGTATAGACGCTCTTGCTGGTAAGGTCGTCCTTGCTCATGACGGCCAGCTCAAACTCCTCGGTGAGCTTGATGGCCTCCATGGGGCAGGCCTCCTCGCAGCGGCCGCAAAAGATGCAGCGACCGTAGTCGATCGACCAGGTAATGGTATCGGCCGCAAGGTCGGTGTCCATGCGAATGGCATCGGCCGGGCACGCCACGCCGCAGGCACCGCAGGCGATGCAGAGCTCGGCATTGTGCTCGGGCTTGCCGCGCATGTCCTTGTTGGTGGGGAACGGCGCAAACGGGTACTTGACCGTCGCGTCGCCGGCCTTGGCGTTAACCTTCCAAAGCTTCAGCATATTAGAGCGCCTCCTCATCGAGCGGAGCGGCTATGGTGCCCTCGCCCGCAAGCGGCGACTTGTCGCGCCAGACGTTCTCGAACTGCTCCTTGTCGAGCACGTGGTCGCGCTTGGCGGCGACATCGGTCACCGTCACGCGATCGGTGCAGGAGTAGCACGGGTCGAGCGAACCGACGATCAGCGCCGCGTCGCCCACGGTGTTGCCGCGGAACATGTAGCGCAGGACCGGCCAGTTGCTGTACGTGGCCGCCTTGGCGCGCCAGCGGTAGCACTTCTGGTTGTTGCCGAGCATGGCCCAGTGCACGTCCTCGCCGCGCGGCGCCTCGGTGGCGCCGATGGCGTACTTATGCGGGGTGTACTCCCAATCCGTGGTGAGGATGGGGCCCGACGGGCAGTTCTCGAGCATGGTCTCGATCATATCGATCGAATCGTAGACCTCCTGGATGCGAACGGCGGTACGGCCGAAGGCATCGCAGGTGTCTGCCGTGGCAGCATGCATCTTCCGAACATCCGGATCGGCGTAGCCGTCGAAGGGATGGTCAAAGCGCACGTCGCGGGCATAGCCCGAGCCACGCATGAGCGGGCCGACCGGCGAGAAGTCGCGTGCGATCTTGCGGTCCAGAATGCCGATGCCACTCGTACGCTCAATAAAGTTGGGCGTGGAGAGCAAGACGTCGACGAGCTCTTGAACCTCGGAGCGCAACTGGTGGATGGTCGTGAGCGTGGAAAGCTTCTGCTCGGCCAAAATGTCGCGACGCACGCCGCCGATCACGTTGAGGCCGTAGGTCTTGCGGTGACCGGAGAGCTTCTCGGCCAGGTCCATAGACTTCTCGCGGACGCGGAAGAACTGCTGGAAGCCGGAGTCGAAGCCCGTGTAGTGCGACGCCAGGCCAATGTTGAGCAGATGCGAGTGCAGGCGCTCAACCTCGAGCATGATGGCGCGGATGTACTGGGCGCGCGGCGGGACATGGATGCCCTGAGCGCGCTCGACGGCCTCGGCGTAGGCCACCGAGTGGGCGCAGCCGCAGATGCCGCAGATGCGGTCGGCGAGGAACGTCACGGCGTCATAGTTCAGGCGCGTCTCGGCAACCTTCTCCATGCCGCGGTGCACATAGAACAGACGGTAGTCGGCGTCGACGATCGTCTCGCCCTCGACGAACAGGCGGAAGTGGCCGGGCTCGTCGGAGGTAATGTGCAACGGGCCCATGGGAACGAGTGTGGTCTCCTTGCCCTTGGTATCGGCCAGGAACTCGTAGTTTTCCATGTCACTCGCGGGAGCGGGACGGAAACGGTAGTCCATGGAGTCCTTGCGCAGCGGGTACAGGCCGCTGGGCCAATCGTCGGGCAGTACCAGGCGGCGACGGTCGGGCAGACCCTCGGGGATCAGGCCGAACATGTCGCGCAGCTCGCGCTCGCCCCACACGCAGGCGGGGACGAACGGCGTCACGGACGGGAACGTCATCTTGGCGGGATCGACCTCGGTGCGCACGGTCACCCAGCCGGGGTCCTCTCCCTCCATGGAGATGACGTAATACACGGCGTAACGGCCGCACAGACTGCGCTCGTCGTTGCCGATGATTACAGGAATCCAGCCGTAGCGCTCGTAATACAGGTAGTGGACGGCCTCGGGCAACTTGTCCTGCTTAACGGTAATCGTCAGCTGGTCCTCGCACTGCCACTCGACCTTCTCGATGCAGCCCGGAACGGCGCGGCGCAGAGCCTCGACATGGCTCTCGCAGCGACGGGCGTACACCTTGTTCTCAGTTTCAATCATTCGTTACTCCACCTCGCTCTGAGCGGTCTCGGTACCGAACACAGCGCGGTACATCGGCGTCGCGTGAAGTTCCTCGGTGCTCTGCTCGAGCACGATGCCGGTCGCGGTCTCCACACCGTGCACGAGGGGCAGCGGGGTGGCGATGCCAAACCACAAGATTATGACAGCCAGGATGATTTCGGGGATAAGCATGAGCGCCGGAGCCTCATGCTTGCCCATACCCTGGGGCGCATGGCCGAATACCGACTTGAGTGCGATACGGGTGAGCGCGGAGATGGCCACGGTAAGACCGAGGGCGACCACGACGACCAGCCACATGGGACCGGCGGTAACACCGGCGACAAAAGTCAGGAACTCGGAGATAAACATGCCAAAGGGCGGGAAGGCACCAAGACCGAGCAGCGCCAGGACGGCGAGCGCGGCGGTTGCGGGGGCAACCTCGACGACGCCCTGGATCTTGGCCAGGCTACGCGTGCCAAAAGCGTGCTGGATGTTGCCGGAGACGCAGAAGGCAAGCGTCTTGGTAAAGCCGTGGAACACGCAGTGCAGCAGGGCCGCGGCGATACCCAGCGGGCCACCGATACCCAGGCACAGGGCGATAACGCCCACGTTCTCCACAGACGAGTACGCAAAGCGGCGCTTGAGGTCGTCCTGGCGAAACATCGAAAGCGCCGCCACCAAAATGGACAGCGTGCCGACGATCAACAGCAAAAGTTGCGGATACTCGGCGCCCACGGCCTGGATGGTAAAGCCGTAGAAGCGCATGATCACAAGCATGGCGCACTTAAGCAGAACACCCGAGAGCAGGGCCGAAACAGGGCTCGGGGCCTGGGAGTGAGCATCGGGCAGCCAAGTGTGCATGGGGAACAGGCCGGCCTTGGTGCCAAAGCCGATCACGACAAACGCAAAGGCGAGGCGCATGAGCGTCGGGTCGAACTGGTCGGCATACGGAAGCACGCACGACAGGAATGCGGCCTCGTGGGCATTGGGAATCACGTCGGCGGCGTTGGCGTAGATCAGCAGCGTACCGAAGAGGCCAAAGGCCACGCCGGCGGTGCAGACCATCGCATACTTCCAAGAAGCCTCGAGGGCCGTCTTGTTCTTGTAGATACCCACGAGGAACACGGTGGAAAGCGTGGTTGCCTCCACGGCGGCCCACGTGAGGATCATGTTGTTGGACAGGCACGCGAGCAGCATGGTGAACACAAAAAGGCTAAACAGCGCAAAATACTGCTTGGCGCGCTCGGCGGGCATGGAGCCCTCCTCGATATCGGCCTTTACATAGGGCAGCGAGAACAGCCCCGTAAGAAAACCGATAAAGCCGATGAGCAGCACAAAGATGGCGCCCAGCGAATCGAGGCGGAACCACAGGCCAAGAGCGCTCGCGGTGTCGCCGCTCGTAAGGACGTCACCGGCCGTCATAATCGACAGCACCAGGACGGCTGCGACGGAGACCAGGTTGAGACCGGCAAACACGTTATAGGACGTGTTCTTGGGCAAAAACGCCATGACCAGCGAGAACACCAAAGGAGTCGCGAGCAGGGCGAGAATCAACGTTTCCATGGACTACCCCCTCAGCTCGGACAGGTCGCGCGCATCGAGCGAGTGGGAGTCGTCCCAAATGCGACGCACGACGATGGACATGATGATGACGGCAAAGATGGCGTCGGTGGCGATACCGATCTCGATGATCTCGGGAGCGGTGGGGGCCAAAAGCGCGAGCGTCACATGGCTGCCGTTTTCCATAAGGCAGTATCCAAAGATCTGCTTCATGATGTTGCGCTGCGAGATGATGCAGGTGAGGCCCACAAAGAAGTGAGCGAAGCTAATAGCGAGCGCAGGCGTTGCGACCTCGGCCGTGGGCAGGCTGATCTGCGTCACGACGGCAAAGCAAATCGCGACCTCCACGGCGATGATGCAAATGGCCCACGCGGGCTTAAGGCCGGCCTTGAGCGATGCATCGCTCGGCTCGCCCATCTTCTTGTATGCGCGGTTGAGGATATAAGGGACCAGGACGACCTTGGTGATAAAGGCAGATCCAGCCCACATAAGCAGCTCCTGTGCACCGGTGGTGGCACCGAGCGTAGCGAGCAGACCCACGAGCACCAGCGACTGCACCGCATACCAGTTGATGGCATGTTTGATGTTCTTGGAGACGACCACCATGGTGGACGTGACGATCAGAAGGCCGCCAAGGATGTTGACGATCGAATAACCCATGTCGTTCTACCTCCTAACCGATCCAGCTGGCCGAAAGCGGGCCGCTGACGATGACCATGATGATGAGCACGATGAACACGAACGCCATCGCGCAGGGAAGCGGGGCTCCCGCAGCGACCTCTTCGCTCGGCTCGCCGGGCAGGCAATAGCCCATCCACTTAAGGAACCAGGCAAAGGTGGCGACGGTCTCGGCGACCATGATGCACACGAGCACCAGGATCGCGACGTTGCCGGCACCCACAGAGAAGCCACCGGCGATGATCTGGAACTTCGAGAAGAACGTGTTCATGGGCGGCACGCCGGCAATGGCGAGAGCGGCGACACCAAAGCCCACGCCCGAGATCGGGTACTTCTTCACGATGCCGCGAAGCTTGGGCAGCATACGCGTGCCGAGCGTAAAGGAGAACGAACCGGCGATCAGGAAGAACAGGGTCTTGGCAAAGGCGTGGTTAAAGATGTGGCACACGGCGCCATCAAAGGCCAGCTGGCTGCCAAAGACCGAAAGGCCCAGACCAAAGAACACATAGGAGAGCTGGGCGATCGTGGAGAAGGCCAGCAGGCGCTTCATGTCCTTTTGCGGCAGGTACATAAGGAAACCAAAGAGCATGGTGACCATGGCGTCGATAATGGCAACCCAGCCCACGATCTCGGGAATCTCACCGGCGGAGACGAGCGCGCGTGCGAACACGCACACGCCGACCTTGACCATCGAGGCACCATGCAGGTAGGCCGAAACAGGCGTCGGCGCCTCCATGGCCGAAGGCAGCCACATGTACATGGGAACCTGTGCGGACTTGGCCCAGGCCGCAAACAGCACGAGCAAAAGGACGATAGCCTTGAGCTTGGCGTCGAGGCCGGCAATCGCGGTAATGGCGAAGGTGCCGGTGTGGGCAAACACGATGGCGGCGCCCAGATACAGGCCGAGCGCACCGATATGCGTGATGATCAGGGCCTTCATACCGGCCTTCTTGGCCGTAGGCGTCATGTAGTAGCTAATGAGGCCCCAAGAGCACGCACCCGTGATCTCAAAGAACACGAGCTGGCCCAAAAGGGTCGAGCTGTACACAAGGCCGGCCATGGCGCCGATGAAGGTCGCGAGGTACGCGTAGAAGCGACGACGCGGTGCGTCGGGATGCTCACGGTTATTCTCGCTCATATAGGGAATCGAATAGATCACGACAAGCAGGCCGATACCCACAAAGGCGGGCGCGAGCAGCGTGCTCATGCGATCGAAGGTGAATCCCATGACGAGGGTCTGCCCAAACGAGATCAGGGGGACCTGCGTGTCGGGCATGCCGGCGCCAGCGAAATTCGCGGCGAGGGCGATGGTGCAGGCCGTCGAGACGGCGGCACCCAAAACGCTGAACCACTTGGCGTACGGACGGGGGAACAGGGCGACGAGCACCGAGGCCACCATCGGGGCCGCAATAGCGACCAAGCCGAGAAGGGACAGACTGACTGCAAATGACATTGTTTCTCCCTTCTCCTACACGCCGACGACCACGAAGACAAACGCCAGAACGGCGATGCCCACGACGGCCCAGGTCTGATTGCCGAGCACCTTAAAACGCGAGCGCGAGCAGGAGTTCTCGATCACGCCGCACACGACAAAGTCGATAAGGCACTTAACAAGGAAGATGACCGCGCCCAGAACGGCGGCGGCGCCCACGGTCGCGGGCTCGCCCCAGGGGACGAAGATCGCGCAGAACCAGGCGACGACCAGGACCTGCTTCATGGACATGGCGAGCTTGGCCATCGCAAGCGACGGGCCGGAAAGCTCGGCGAGCGGACCTTCCTGAAGCTCCTGCTCGGCCTCGGCCTGGTCAAACGGCAGCTTGCCGAGTTCCATGTAGCAGGCGATCGCAAAGGCGATGCCGGCGAGGATCACGGCGACCGGCGCGTCGACGGCACCCGTCATGATGTGCTGACCCATGGTGGCGATGTCGGTGGAGCCGCACACCAGGGCAGCGGCAAACAGCGCCAGCAGCATGGACGGCTCGATGAGCACGCTCATGAGCAGCTCGCGGACGCCGCCGATACCGGCGTAAGCGTTGGACGAATCCACACCGCAGAGGGCGAAGAAGAAGCGGGCGAGCGCCAGGCTGTACATGATGGTGATGGCGTCACCAAAGACCGGGATGGGGCTTTGTGCCGTAAAGAGCGGCAGGCCCATCGCGAGCATAAAGGCGACGGCGAGGAACAGCGGCGGCATAACGCGCAGCGCAAAGCTCGCGTCCTCGCACTGGGACTCGGGGCGCGCAAAGAGCTTGGCCAGGTCGCGGTAGTCCTGCATGATGCTGGGGCCGCGACGGTTGTGCATCTTGGCGCGGATCACGCGGCCGAGACCGGAGAAGAACGGCGCGACGGCCATAACGACCACGCCCTGCAGAACGGCAAGTACGATGTTGTTCATGCTCTCCCCTCCTTAACCCATTTGCACGGCGAGCACGAGGAACACCACGAGTGCCGCGACGATGTAGCAGATATAGATGCTGTAGTTGCCGCCCTCGAGCTTATTCGCGAGGTCGGCGAGCTTCTCGACGCCCTTATGAGGGGCATCAACGAGAACCTTGTCGGGTACGGGCTCCACAGCCTCGGCCACACCGGTGAGCTTCTGGAAGAAGTGCGCGATGGACCAGCAGACGGCCGTGCAGCGGTCACGCAGCGTGTAGAGCGGCTGCATAAACCAGGACACCTCGGAGGCAAAGGTCGTGGCCACGACGGGCATATGCTCGTTGGGAGCATAGCCGCATGCCCACGGCTGAGACTTCTGCACCTTACCGACGGTCTTGAGCTTGCGGTAGCCGCAGGCAAGGCCGACAAGCACCACGAGCGCAATGGCGATCGCGGGCGTGGAGGTGGCAGCACCGGAGTACTGGTTCATGAGCTCCATGCCCTCGGCGGCAAACACGCCACCGTACGGATGTAGCACGGACGCGGCGACATCGACCAGCACGGGCGCGATCACGGGAGCGCCAATGCCCAGTACGACGCAGATGGCCGCGAGCAGGCCCTGCGCAAACACCATGGGGGCGGGAACCTCCTTGGCATTGGCCGCGGCCTCGGAGCGGGGCGCGGAGGCAAAGGAGACGCCATAGGCCTTGACGAAGCACGTGACGGCCAGCGCGCCGGTAATGGCAAGCGCGACGGCAGCGAACACGGCCACGATCATAACGGCCTTGTCACCCTGCATGGCGGCATTAAACAGCGACTGATAGGTAAACCACTCGGACACAAAGCCGTTGAAGGGCGGGATGGCAGAGATAGCAAGCGCGCCAATGAGGAAGCAGATGGCCGTTGCCGGCATACGACGGAACAGGCCGCCCATCTTCTCCATATTGCGCGTACCCGTGGAGTACAGCAGCGCACCGGCGCCCAAGAACAGCTCGCCCTTAAACATCGCGTGGTTAAACGTGTGGTAGAGGGCGGCCATCAGAGCCAGGACGGCGATGCCGACAGAGTTGAGCGCCATGGCGGCCATGGAGGCGCCGACGCCGAGCAGAATGATGCCGATGTTCTCGACGGAGTGATAGGCCAGCAGACGCTTGATGTCATGCTCCTGCAGGGCGAAGGCCACGCCGAGGACCGACGAAATCGCACCGAAGACCATGACCATAAGGCCCCACCAGACCTGAACGCCCGAGGCGGAGAGCAGGTCGAGACCAACCTTGAGGATGCCGAAGATACCGATCTTGATCATGCCGCCGGACATGAGGGCCGACACGTTGGACGGCGCCTCGGGATGTGCCTTGGGCAGCCAACCGTGCAGCGGGATGATACCGGCCTTGGCGCCAAAGCCAAAGAAGGCGAGCACGAAGCACACGGATGCGACCGCGGGGCTAAACTGCGTGGCGCGGAAATCCGCAAAGGCAAACGAGCCACCGGCAAAGTTGGTCATGGTGAGGAAGCTCGCCATGATGAGCACAAAGCCCACGTGCGCGATCACAAAATAGAGCCAACCGCCATGGATGGAGTTCTCGTTCTCCTCGATCACGACCAGGAAGTACGAGGTCAGCGACATGAGCTCAAAGGCGACCAGGAACCAAAACACGTTGTCGGCGGTGATGACGAGCATCATGGACGCCACGAAGGTGTTAAAGAAGAAGCCGGCGCGGCCCTTTTTGCCCGGGTACTCATCAAAGTAGTTGAGACCGTAGATCGAGCCGGCAAACGCGAGCACCGAGATGAGCGCCACGAACAGGCCGGACAGCTGATTGAGCAGCAGCTGGAAATGGGCAAACGGGAAGAACACGATGGTGTCGACCGACGTGACATCGCCCAGCACGGCCTGGATACCGGCCACAAACGAAAGCACCGCGGCGACGGCGCCGATAAGGCAGCCGGCGGTCTTGGCGGCGTTATCGGCCTTGATCAGCAGAACCGAGGCGAGCGCACCGATGCACGAGACGGCAAGCGATGCGATAAACAGCGTCATGCTATCCATTGTTTACGCTCCCTTCTGCTTTCTCGGAGAGGCCCTGGGCCACAGCGGTAACGTCGACGACCGGACCGTTTTCGATCGAGCGCAGGCGCTTGGCCTCGTCGAGCTCGCGATCGGCCGCGCCGCCCATGACGGTCAGCGCCTTGGTGGGGCACGCCGCCACACAATGCGGGCCGTCCGGATCGAAGGCGCACAGGTCGCACTTGACAGCGCAGGTGTACTGGCCGGGAGCCCACGTAAGCAGGCTGCTCAGGGACTTAGGATACGAAGGCGTCGGGTCGCACATGCCTGCGACACCGGCGATAGACGTGCCATCGGGATGGATGGCTCCGAAGGGGCACGCGATGGCGCACAGCCTGCACCCGATGCACTCCTGCTCCTTGACGTGGATGCGATCGCCATCGTGCTCGATGGCATTCACCGGGCAAACCTCGGCGCAGGGGGCACCCTCGCAATGGTGGCAGGCAAGGGCGGCCGAAATACCGCCGGTCTTCACGAGCGCCAGGCGCGGCGTATCCTGAAGACCCTGCATCCGGTGGGCGTCGGCACAGGCGGACTGGCATGTTCCGCAGCCGATGCACCTCTCCGGGTTGATGTCGATGAAGCGGTTCATCCCCACTTCCTTTCAAAATAACGGGCCGGGCTCCCGAACGTACGGGACGCCCGACCCAAAAAGCCAACGAGAACGGGACTACACGATTTGATTCACGTGCGTCTCGTCGTCGAACTTGGCGGCACCGGGCTCAACGTCTTGGGGAGCGGCGGCGTCCACCAGAGCCTGCTTGAGCTCGGTGTACTGACGCTCCACCTCGCCCTCGGCCCAGACCTGGTCGGCGATAGCGTCGACCTGGCAGGCGGAGAACTTGTCCTCGGGCGTATGCGAGACCGGGTCGACCTTATGGATGGTCAGCTCGTTGCACTTGCCGATCCACCACTGGTAAGTCATGTAGACCGTGCCCTTGTTGATGCGATCGCTCACGTCGGCACGGCTGTATACCTGGCCGCGGCGGCTGTGAATCGAGACGATGTCGCCATTCTTGATGCCGCGCGCCTCGGCGTCCGCGGGATTCATACGGACAAAGCCGGGCTCGTCGGCAAGCAGCGCCAGCGTCTTGCAGTTGCCGGTCATCGAGCGGCAGCTGTAGTGGCCGACCTCGCGGACGGTGCACAGGATGAGCGGGTACTCATCGTCGGGAAGCTCGGAGGGCGCCTCCCAGTCGTGCGCCATCAGGTTGGCGCGGCCGTCCTTGGTGGTGAACTTGCCACCAGCGAACATGTCGGGCGTACCGTGGTCGTTCACATCGGTGCTCTTGACGGGCCACTGGGCGTAGCCGCCCTCGGGAGCCATCTTCTCGTAGGTCGCGCCCACAAAGTTGGGGCACAGGCTAATGCACTCGTTCCAGATCTGCTCGGTGTTGTCGTAGTGCATGGGATAGCCCATACGCGTGGACAGGTCCGCGAAGATCTCCCAGTCGTGACGGCACTCGCCCTTGGGCGGAACGGCCGCGTCAAAGTGCTGGAAGCTACGGTCGGATGCGGTAAAGACGCCCTCGTGCTCACCCCAAGAGGTGGCAGGCAGGATGACGTCGGCGAGCATGGTCGTCTGCGTCATAAAGATGTCCTGGCAAATGAACAGATCCAGCTCGGAGAGCGTCTTGCGCATTCCGGCCGAATCGGGCTCGGTCTGTACCGGGTCCTCGCCGTAGTTGTAGAAGCAGTGCACCTTGCCCTCGTCGACCAGGTGGCCCAGGTCGGTGAGCTTGTAGCCCTCCTCGAGCGGGAGCTTTTCCTCGGGCACGCCCCAAGCCTTGGCAAACTTGGCACGCACTGCGGGGTCGGTGACTTTCTGGTAGCCAGGGTACAGGTTGGGCAGCATGCCCATATCGCAGGAGCCCTGGACGTTGTTCTGACCGCGCACGGGCGCGAGGCCGGAGTTGGGTTTGCCGATCTGGCCGGCAACGCAGGCGATGGAGGCGATGGTGTGCACCGTCTTCAGGTTCTGCTTCTGCTGGCATACGCCCATACCCCAGCCAATGATGGCAGAGGGCTTCGCCGTGGCGTACATCTCGGCAGCTTGGTGGATCAACGCGGGCTCGACACCCGTGATGTCCTGTACGGATTCGGGAGTGTAGTTCTTGATGGTCTCCCACCATTCGTCAAAGCCGTTCGTGTGCTCGGCGACGAATTCCTTGTCGTAGAGGCCATCGTTGACCAAGCAGTTGGCAAAGGCGTTGAGGAACGCAACGTTGCAACCGTTCTTGATCGGAAGGTAGAGATCGGCGATACGCGCGGTTTCGATATGGCGCGGGTCGGCGACGATGATCTTGCAACCCTTTTCTTTGGCTCGCACGATACGCCTTGCGACGATGGGGTGCGAATCGGCAGGGTTATAGCCGAAGAGGAAAATGCAGCCCGCATCCTCCATACCGGGGATGGAGCATGACATGCAACCTGAACCAACCGTGTCCATCAGACCGAGGACAGTAGGGCCGTGTCAAGTACGGGCGCAGTTGTCCACGCTGTGGGTGCCGATGCACGCACGCGTAAACTTCTGCATGACGTAGTTCGCCTCATTGCCGCCGCCTCGCGAAGAGCCAGTGGTCATGACAGCGTTAGGACCATATTCGTCAATTATGGCCTGCATCTTAGATGCGGTGAAATCCAGTGCCTCGTCCCAGCTTACGCGCTCAAGATCCGCGCCCTTAGTGCGGCGGATCATCGGGTGCAGTACGCGAGGAGTCAAGATCTTGGTGTCGTTGATGAAGTCGTAGCCGCTCATGCCCTTAAGGCACAGCTCGCTCTGGTTGGTGATGCCGTTGAGCGGTTCGGTGCCCACGACCTGGCCGTTTTGGACCAAGAGGTTAAACTGGCAACCGGCGCCGCAGTACGGGCAGATCACTTTATGCTTCTCCATGACACCCTCCTTCCTTTCTCTGCTACCGATTAATCGGTACGTATTTGACAATCGTTGGGCTTGTATGGCCGCCCGCCTACGCCTCGTTTTCGATGGTGGCGCGGGCACGCTCGGCGGTCAGTTCCGCCAGGCGCTCCTCGTCTACCAGGGTGAGGCCCTTGGTCGGGCACGCCTCGGCACACGCCGGACCGCCGGGACGGTCCACGCACAGGTCGCACTTGAGCACGAAGCTCTTAGTCTGCGAACCCACGCGCACGTCGCCCATCAATACGGGGACCTGCATGGTCGCCACGCTCACGGCGCCAAAGGGGCAGGCCATGACGCAGCTCTTGCAGCCGATGCATTTGTCCTCGTTAACACCGATGCGATGGTTCTTTGGATCAAAGAACAAGGCACCCGTGGGGCAGGCCTTGGCGCACGGGGCATCCTCGCAGTGATGGCAAGCCACCGGTGCGGAGATCTCGTACGTACGCGTCACGCGCAGGCGCGGCGCGGCGATGTTGCCGGGGATGTCGTGTGCCTCGATACACGCCGCCATGCAGGTTTGACACCCAATGCAGCGCGAGGAATCGGCTACGACTCGTTTATTGCCCATGTTGTTCACTCCCTCCTGAATCCCATGCCGGAGAGACCCTGTCGACGTTGCCCCAAGCCGCCCGTGGCCTGGCATCGGCGTATCGAATGCATGCGGCGAAACAGGCACTCGGTAGAATTTCTCCAACGGTATACAGGTTGAATATACGCAGTTGCAGGGGGCAAACTTGAGCGTAGGCCCTGCAATACGGGTGTATTGCAGGGATTTGGGCAGGTTGGAATTATTCTCTAGAAGCTATAAAGGTGAGTGTATTACATGCGTACGCCCAAGAAAGATTTCACGCTCATTTCTGAAGGATGTAGTACGTTTGTAATATCGTTTACACTCAATTACTCTAGTGCAATAAAGTAGTGGTTGTATGATTGGCTATTATTAGCCGATGTTGTATTTGACTATTCAAATTGCACGCTCATTAAGGGAGGCCAGTGATGTCATCGACTCAAAAACGAGCCATCCTGCAGGTGCGCATTCGCGAGGAA
>CABUWA010000016.1 GCA_902495085.1 uncultured Collinsella sp.
ACCGAGGTCGAGGTCTCCACGGGTACCGCGACCGTCCTGGACACCTTCAAGGTGCCCAAAGTCGGTATCGCCGCCGGTGTCCGCGTCGAAGAGGGCGAGATCGCCGCGACCGATTCCGTGCGTCTGGTGCGCGACGGCATCGTGGTCTTTAACGGCAAGATCGCCTCGATGCGCCACTACAAGGACGAGGCCAAGAGCCTCAAGAGCGGTTCCGAGGGCGGCATTGGCCTGGAGAACTTCCAGGACATCAAGCCCGGCGACCAGATCGAGGGCTACCGCATCGACCAGGTTGCCCGTACCGAGTAGGGGGTAGCGTTATGAAGCAAACGCAGGCAACCCGCCGTCTGGGCGAGCAGCTTCGCGAGAAGCTCGGTTATATCCTGCTCTTTGAGGTTTCCGATCCGCGTCTCGACCTGGTCACTCTGACCGCGGTCGAGGTCGCGGTGGACCGTTCGTTCGCGCGCGTGTACGTGTCGTGCGATGCGAACCGCTACGACGAGGTCATGGAGGCGCTCGCCAGCGCTAAGGGCCGCATTCGTAGCCTGTTGGCCCGCTCGCTCGATTGGCGCGTCACGCCCGAGCTCGATTTTCGCATCGATCGCTCGACCGATGAGGCCGAGCGCATCACGCGTGCGCTGGAAAACGTTCCCGCCACGCTTGCGATCGAAAAGGACGAGGACGGCTATCCCATAGCGGATGCCGCCCAGGAGGCAGCTTTAGATGAGTAATTCCGCCGACCTCGCATCGTGCGAGTCTGCAGATATTCAGCGACGCATCCTCGAGCTCATCGAGGGTGCGTCCTCCATTGCGATTTCGGGACATACGTCTCCCGATGGTGACGCCCTGGGCTCCGTGCTGGGTCTGGGCCTCTCGCTTATGAAGTTTTTCCCCAACAAGGACATTGCCCTGCTGCTGGCAGACGATGACCCGGTTCCGCGTATTTACCGCTTTATGGAGGGCGCCGACCGTCTGGTGCCGGCATCTGCGTATACCGGCAATCCGGATCTGTTCATCTCGGTGGACGTGCCGGTCGTCGAGCGTCTGAACAACTCCGCCGAGGTGCTCCGCCGCTCGTCGCATGTGGTGTGCTTCGATCATCATCCGGCGCGCGAGGAATTTGCCGAGCTGAGCCTGAGGTGCGTCGGCGCCGCAGCCTGCGCCATGATCATCGACCGCTTTTTGGACAATTGCGGCATTGTGGCTCGCGATGGTGTCGCGACCTGCCTGCTGTGCGGCCTAGTGACCGATACCGGTCGTTTTCAGTATCAAAACGCCGATGCTGCTGCGTTCCATGCCGCCTCGCGCCTGGTCGCGCACGGTGCCGATCCGGCGCGCGTTGCGCTCGAGGTCTACCAGAGCATGCGCGTAGAGTTCTTGCATCTTAAGTCCATCGTTATGGGCCGCATTAAGACCGTGGCGCACGGGCGCGTGGCGTATAGCTATGCCTACCAGAGCGACCTTGAGGCCTGCGGCGTCACCTCGGATGAATGTGACGGTCTGGTCGATGTGGTACGCTCGGTGATGGGTGTGGAGGTTTGCCTGTTCCTGAAGGGCATTGAGGGCGATACCAAGGTACGCGGTAACCTGCGCTCCAAGGGTGACCTCGATGTGTCCGAGATCGCTGCCAACTTTGGCGGTGGCGGGCATCATGCCGCCGCCGGCTTTTCCAACAACGGAACGATTCGCGAGACGCTCGCCGTGGCACTTCCCATGCTGGCCGAGCTGGTGGGGGAGGATCCCGCTTCGGTGACCGTCGAGCTCTAACATTTTGGATGGTACATGGCTCGTCGTACGCCTTCTCAATTGAATATGCTGCTCGCCGTCGATAAGCCGGTGGGCTGCACGTCCCACGACGTGGTATCGCAGTGCCGACGCGCCCTCCATGAGCGACGCATCGGCCATGCCGGTACGCTCGACCCCATGGCCTCGGGTGTCATGGTGGTGGGCGTGGGCCAGGCGACCCGTCTGCTGGGCATGTTGACCCTCGATACCAAAAGCTATGTCGCCGACATTTCGTTTGGCGTCGAGACCAATACCGATGACGCGGAGGGCGAGGCCGTTCGCACGGTGTCCGTTGCCCCCGAGCTGCACGATCTCGCTTACGCCCGTGAGCAGCTGGCCGCTATGCTTGGCCCGCAGATGCAGGTGCCGCCAGCGTTTTCGGCCATCTCGGTCAATGGCGTTCGCGCCTATAAGAGTGCTCGCGAGGGCAATGCGGTTGAGTTGCCCCCGCGCCCCGTCGAGGTCTATGCCGCCGACCTGATCGCCGTGAGCGGCGAGGGCGATACGTGCGTCTGGACCGTGGCGTTTTCGGTAAGCAAAGGCACCTACATTCGCGCGCTCGCTCGCGATCTGGGTCGTGCCTGCGATAGCGCTGCACATATTTCCGCGCTGCGCCGTACGGCCTCCGGCGTGGTTTCCATTGGCGCCTGTCATGCGGTAGAGGAGCTCTCTGCCGAGACCGCTGCCGGTTTCGCTCTGGATCCCATCGCCGCCCTAGGTGCCACGCGTGTCGATTTGCCGGGTAATCTTGCAGACGACCTGCTTTGTGGCCGCCGCATTCCCGTTGAACGCGCGCTTGCGGATTTCGATACGGCGAAGCCGCCGTTCGCACTCGTGCTCGATGGTGGATTGAAGGCGCTTGCTCGTATCGAGGGCGGCCGCTTTGTGATGGAGCACGTCTTTCCGCAGGCGATCGGCGGTGTTCGATGATGCTGGCACCCCACGAGCTCGCGCGTATTTTTTTCGCGGGCGAGTTGGATGAGGCCCGTATCGTTTCTGCCGATGCATTTGATGGCTGCGAGTTCTTGGGTGCCGCGTCGATCGCCATTGGCGTGTTCGATGGCGTACATCGTGGGCACCAAGAACTGATCGAAGCGGTTATTCGCGATGCGCATGATCACGGCAGCAAAGCGGTCGTGATCACCTTCGATCCTGATCCGGACGTCGTGGTGAGTCCTTTGCCCGCTCAAAAATTGATGACGACGGCCGACCGCCTGCATGCCCTGGCTCAAACTGGGGTCGATGCAGTGGTGGCCGTTCCCTTTACGCCCGCCGTGGCGGCACTCGACCATGTCGGGTTTCTGGCGCTGTTGTCGCGCGTTGTCGACATTCGCTCCATTCGTGTAGGCAGCGACTTTAGACTCGGCCGCGGCGGCGCTTCGGGCGTTGCCGAGATGCGCGCCTGGGGCACTGAGCGTGGGGTTGACGTTTACGGTCACGACCTGCTCTGCGTTAACGGGCAGACCATCTGCGCCACGCGCATCCGCCATGAGCTGGGTCAGGGTCATGTGGAGCTGGCTGCCGAGCTTCTCGGCCGTCCCTATATGCTGCGCGGCGTTGTGGCGGCTGGCCGCCACGAGGGCTCCGATATGGGCTTTCCCACGGCAAACATCCAGGTGCCCGACGGCATCCAAGTGCCTGCCGATGGCGTCTATGAGGGTCTGGTGCTGGTCGACGATACCGTATGGCCTGCTGCCGTCAACATGGGGCTGCCGCCGACGTATGCCGACGATGCCGCCTCGGCGCATCTCGAGGCCAACTTGATCGGCTATGCGGGCGACCTGTATGGAGTCTCCGTGTCGCTGGCGTTTACGCGCTGGCTGCGTCCGTCTCGCGTGTTCGATTCCCTAGACGAGTTGATCGCGACTGTCGAGGGTAATATCGACGATATCCGTCATAACTTGGGTGAGCAGGGGGTGATCATCCGTGATTAGCGATGAAGAAAAAGATCAGGTACGCGCGGCGTCGGACCTGGTTGCCATCGTGCAGGAAACGGTTGAGCTCAAGCCCCGCGGCCATGAGTTTTGGGGATGCTGCCCGTTTCATGGCGAAAAGACCCCATCGTTTCACATTATCCCTGCTACGCAGGTGTGGCACTGCTTTGGTTGCGGCGAGGGCGGCGACGTCTTTACCTATATCATGAAGCGCGAGAACCTGAGTTTTCCCGAGTCGATCCGCTATTTGGCTGATCGTGCGGGCATTGAACTGCACGATACCGGTGCGCAGTGCGATCGCGGCACCAAGCGCGCTCGCATCTATGACCTGTGCGCCGAGACGGCCCAGTTCTACCACACCATGCTTATGCGCGGTAAGGACAGCCGTCCGCGCGAGTACTTTGCCAGTCGTGGCATGGGCGGAGATGTCTGTCGCCGCTACTGCCTGGGCTTTGCGCCGGGTCGCAACGCGCTGGTGTCGCATCTGTCGCAGGCGGGCTTTACCCCGCAGGAGATGATCGATGCCAACGTGGCCGTGAGCCGTGGGCGCGGGCAGCTCGCGGACCGTTTTTACGACCGCGTGATGTTTCCCATCTTTGATGAGCAGGGTCACAATATCGCTTTTGGCGGGCGCATCATGGGCGATGGTCAGCCTAAGTACCTCAACACCGCCGAGACGAGCGTATTTCATAAAAAGCGAAACCTCTATGGCTTTAACTGGGCCAAGGAGTTTATCGTCGCGCAGGATACCGCCATCGTGGTTGAGGGCTATACCGACTGCATCGCCTGCTGGGAGGCAGGGATCAAAAACGTCGTCGCCACGCTGGGCACGGCGCTGACGGAACATCACGTTAAGACACTCACCCGTTTTGCCAAGCGCATTGTATATATGTTCGATGGCGACGCTGCCGGTCAAAAGGCTGCCCGTCGCGCGATTCAGTTTATCGAGCAGGATTCGATGGACCTTCGTTGCGTGGTGCTTCCCGACGGCAACGACCCCATGGAGTTCATCACGGCGCATGGCGGCCAGGAACTTCAGGCGCGCATTGACGCGGCCGAGCCCCTCATGGACTTTGTGTACCGTTCGCTGCAGGAGTCGAGCGACATTACCACGCCGGGCGGTCGCGCCAAAGCGCTCGAGGACGCGTTGACGCTCATCTACCCGCTGCGTGACAGCTATATGATCGACACGTACTTTATCCAGATTGCCGATCTGCTGGGTTTGGACCTGGAGACAGTGCGCGCGAGCTCGGGCCGTGTGTTTCGCGATGTCGCCAAGCGTGAGGATGCGGAGCGCCGCCGTGAGCAGAGCTACGAGCGTCAACGCGCGCAAGCTGAGCGCGCGGGCAGCTCGCAGGGACGAAGCTCGGGCGGCAGCACGGCTGGTGCGCGCAGTGCCGGTCGCGGTGCCTGGGCCGCGGGTGCGACGCCGCCGGTGTCCGCACCGGTCGAGGAGGACCCGTTCGACTACGTTCCGCTTGATGCCTATGGGGCCGCGCCGGTGGAGGTCGACGAGGATCTGCCGCCAATCGATGTGCCAGCGGGGATGGAAAGCGCTGCGCCCGTTGCCGATAGCTCAAGCGTGGCGGCAGCTCCGTCGATGCCGATCGTTTTGACCGATCTGGAGCGGAAATCCCTGGCGGGAGAGCGCGAGCTGCTGACGATGCTCACGAGCTACCCCGATCTGTTCCGCACGTATGCCGATCGCATTTGCTCTATCGAGTGGGTCGACCCGCGTCACGAGTCCATTGCGTGGGCCGTGCTGGCAACGCCGCCGGGAACCGATCCTGCGGCATGCATGGATGCGGCACGCGCGGTGTGTCCCGAGGCGGCATCGCTTGTCAGCGCCGGGCGCATCTCGGCAACGAGTAAGCACCCGACCGAGACGAACATCGTCTTTATGCTCGATACGCTCGAGCTCTACACCATCAAACGTCGCATGCGAGCCGCGCAGGCCAAGTTGCGTCAGGACCGTTCACTCGACGATGAGGCCCGTCGCGTGCTGACTGTGCAGGCGGTGCAAGATTCACAGCGCCAGCGCGAGCTTCAAAAGTCGATCGGTGGCGTGGCCGACCCGTTCCGTTTGATCGGTTTGGAAACCGCAGGTGCCGATCAGGCCTAGATGTTGTGGTCAACCAGCGTATTCTCGCCTATATCCTGTCTTTATTTTGGGTATAGACGTCCATGTGTGTGCTAAAGTATTGAGTCCTGTGGACTACGAAGGGAGAATCTGTGCCAAAAAAGACTGAGAGCACGGGTACTGGGCTGGAATCCTACGTTGCAAAGCTCATGGGCAACGGCTCAAACAGGACTTCGGTAACCGAGGACGAGATTCAGGTCGCCCTGAAGGATATCGATGTCTCTGATGAGCAGCTCAACGCGGTGTATTCCGCGCTGCGCAACAGCGGCATCCAGATTATCTCCGCGAGCGGAAACGACGACGCCCCGATGGGCGTCGACGATGACGATAACGATACCGACGATTTCGATGACGATGACGAGCACGATTCCGGCTCGCTTGACGATCACGAGCTTAAGATGGCCCGCCAGGCCGACGCCGAGATGGGCTCTTCCAAGAGCAAGAAGAAGCGCACCGTGCGCACGTCTCGTTCGCGCTCGCGCGTGCGCGGAATCGATGCTTCCACGGTGATGCTGACCGGCGACCCGGTTCGTATGTACCTCAAGGAGATCGGTAAGGTCGACCTGCTGACCGCATCTGAAGAGGTCGACCTGGCCATGAAGATCGAGGCCGGTCTCGAGGCTACCGAGAAGCTCGAGGCTGCCGATGCGGGCGAGATCGAGCTCACCCGCGCCGAGATGCGTCGTCTTACGCGTATCGAGAACGTTGGTCTTGAGGCCAAGCAGGCGCTCATCAGCGCAAACCTTCGTCTGGTCGTCTCCATCGCCAAACGCTATGTCGGTCGTGGCATGCTGTTCCTGGATCTGATCCAGGAGGGCAACCTCGGTCTGATCCGCGCCGTCGAGAAGTTCGACTACCAGAAGGGCTTCAAGTTCTCCACGTACGCCACGTGGTGGATCCGTCAGGCCATTACGCGCGCTATTGCCGACCAGGCCCGTACCATCCGTATTCCCGTGCACATGGTCGAGACCATCAACAAGCTCGTTCGCGTGCAGCGCCAGCTCCTCCAGGACCTGGGTCGCGACCCGACCCCCGAGGAGATCGGTGCCGAGATGGACATGAGCGCCGACCGTGTCCGCGAGATCCAGAAGATTTCGCAGGAGCCCGTGTCGCTCGAGACCCCGATTGGCGAGGAAGAGGATTCCCAGCTGGGCGACTTCATTGAGGACTCCCAGGCTATCGTTCCGCCCGATGCCGCCAGCTTCTCCATGCTGCAGGAGCAGCTCACCCAGGTGCTCGATTCGCTTGCCGATCGCGAGCGCAAGGTTATCGAGCTGCGCTTTGGCCTTGTCGACGGACATCCCCGCACGCTCGAGGAAGTCGGTCGCGAGTTTGGCGTCACGCGCGAGCGTATCCGCCAGATCGAGTCCAAGACCCTGGCCAAGCTCCGTCACCCCAGTCGCTCCAGCAAGCTCAAAGATTACATTGAGTCTTAACCTCGCAAGCAAGAAGCGCCCTCAAGCACATCCGCTTGGGGGCGCTTTCATGTAGTCATTGGGGACGTTCTTGAATGACTGGTCGTTTAAGAACGTCCCCAATGACTATAAGAACGTCCCCAACGTCTAGGTCGGAAAATTTCTTAAAAAAGTTCTTGCCCTGAGCTGATTCGTCCGTATAATAAACTTCGTTGCTTGAGAGCACGCACCTATTCCTCGGTAGCTCAATGGTAGAGCACGCGGCTGTTAACCGCGCTGTTGTAGGTTCGAGTCCTACCCGGGGAGCCAGAATTTCTCAGCCCATTTCGCTGGGCTTTCAAATTCCTCGGTAGCTCAATGGTAGAGCACGCGGCTGTTAACCGCGCTGTTGTAGGTTCGAGTCCTACCCGGGGAGCCAGGTTGTAAAACCCGTCGCTTATGCGGCGGGTTTTTTCATGCCGCGATCGATTGTGGCGAACGTTACCGTATCAACATTTCGTGTCGAGGATGTAATCGCGAACCCCGCCACCTCAACATGGCGCACTCGTTGTAAACTATTGGAATGATTGCTCCCACGACATGGTGCCGCGAGCACCAGAAAAGGAGATTCTTGTGTCTGAGACCATTAACGGCAGCCTGAGCGTCTCGAACGACGTTATTGCCGATATTGCCGGTTATGCCGCAATGACGTGCTATGGCGTCGTCGGTATGGCCGAACAGCTCCAGGGCGCCGAGAGCGTGCGCCTGCTTGCCGGCCAGCGCCTCCGCAAGGGCGTGCTTGTATCCGCCGACGAGAACGGCCTCACGGTCGACCTTCACGTCGTGCTCGAGAACGGCGTCAACATGAAGTCCGTCTGCCACAATCTTTCGAGCTCCGTCGCCTTCACCCTGCAGGAGATCGCCCAGATCGATCCCGCCAGCCTTAAGATCGGCATTCACATCGACGCGCTCAAGAGCCGTCTGAACTAGCATCCGAATACGGAGATTTCACCACTCATGATTGCAAAGACCATTCGCACCTGTTTTCCGATCGCTGCGGCTGCCGTTTCCGAAAAGGCCGAGGAGATCAACAAGCTCAACGTCTTCCCCGTACCCGACGGTGATACCGGCACCAACATGTCGCTCACGCTTGCCTCGGTGACCAAGGAGCTTTCCGCACTTCCCGCCGATGCCGACATGGAGGCCATTGCCGGCGCCATCACCCACGGCTCCCTGATGGGCGCTCGCGGTAACTCCGGTGTCATCACCTCGCAGATTCTGCGCGGTGTGGCCGAGGGCCTTGTCTCTGCCGATGAGCCCGTTACGTCCGCCAATATCGCCTTCGCCTTCCGTCGTGCCGTCAAGGTTGCCTTCCAGGCTGTTCGTAAGCCCATCGAGGGCACGATCCTCACGGTCCTGCGTGATGTTTCGACCAAGGCAGATGAGTGCGAGAAGAAGAAGTTCTCTGCCGAGGATGCGCTCGACGCCATCGTCGTCGAGGCCTACCAGTCCGTCGCCCGCACGCCCGACCTGCTGCCCGTCCTCAAGGAGAACGGCGTGGTCGACTCCGGCGCCTTTGGCTTTGCCATCTTCTTGGAGAACTTTGTTGCCGCTGCCCTTGGCCGCAGCACCGTGGTCGAGGATTTCTCCGCTACGTTTGATTCCGCCGGCTCTGCCCGCGACGCCGCCCTTGGCCGCGTTGAGATCGAGGCCAACGACGACTGGGAGGGCTCTGAGTTCCGCTACTGCAACGAGTTCCTCTTTAAGGCCGACGCTCCGTTTGACGAGGACGAGTGCCTGAAGTTCCTGGGCTCCATGGGCGACTGCGAGCTGCTCGTTGGCGCCTATCCCGACTACAAGATCCACGTGCACTCCAACACCCCCAACCTGGTGCTCGAGCACATGCTGCAGCTCGGTCAGATCTACGAGGTCTTTATCCACAACATGGAGATGGAGGCCCACGACCGTACCGCTAAGATCCATGAGGACCAGGAGAAGGCCGCCGAGCCCGCGAAGGCCCTGGGCTTTGTCGCCGTTGCCGCCGGTTCCGGTGAGGCTGACATCCTCAAGTCCCTCGGCGTCGATGTGATCGTGTCGGGTGGTCAGACCATGAACCCCTCGACCGCCGACCTGCTGGGCGCCGTCGACCAGGTCAACGCGACCTCGGTCATCATCCTGCCCAATAACGGCAACATCCGCATGGCTGCCGAGGCCGCTGCCTCCGCCTGTACCGACAAGAAGGTCGCCGTCGTTCCCACCAAGACCGTCCCGCAGGCCTTCTCCGCGGTGTTCGCGGTCCTGCCCGATTCCGAGCTCGAGGACGCCGTTGCCGCTATGGTCGATGCCATCAGCGAGGTCCGCGATGGCGAGGTCACCCGCGCCGTGCGCGACTCCAGCGCCTCCGACGGCTCGCCGATTCACTCCGGTGACGTCATGGGTATCATCGCCGGCTCCATCGACGTGGTCGGCTCCGACGTGAAGCAGGTCACGCTCGACTGCATCAACCGTATGCAGGAGGAAGAGGAGGGCGACGCGCTGACGATTCTGGCTGGCGAGGAGCTGTCCGACGAGGCCTTCCAGGAGATCGTCGATGCTATCGAGGAGGCTCAGCCCGATCTGGAGATCGACGCCCATCGTGGCGAGCAGCCGCTCTATCCCGTGATCTTCTCGATCGAGTAGGCTCTGCCCATGTCCGAGCTGTGCTCCGTGCCGCGCGTCTCGGAGCGCTTTGCCCAGAGCAATGCGCTCGACGAGGATATCGCGCGACTCAAATTTGTTTCGGGTAAACGTGAGGAGGCCCTTCGCCGTCTGGGAATTCGGACGGTGGGGGACCTCCTTCTCCATATTCCTCATCGATATCTCGACTTCACTCGCTCGTGGTCCATCGAGATGGCGCCCATCGGCACCGTGTGCACCATCATCGCCACGGTCGATCGTATTGTCCAAAAGCAGCCCCGTCCGCGTATGCAGGTGACCGAGGTCTCGCTCGTGGACGAGACGGGCGTTCTGCAGGTTGCCTTTTTCCGTCAGCCTTGGATTGCCCAACAGCTTAAGCAGGGCGACCGCCTGGCCGTGATGGGCAAGGTCGAGTTTGCCTACGGCTTTAAGCAGATGGCCTCGCCCCACTTTGAAAAGCTCGAGGACGGGCGCGCCTCCGGCACCATTTTGCCGGTCCACTACGTGAGCGATGGCGTGAGTCAGGCATGGATGCGCCGTATCGTGAGCGGTGCGCTTGAAGTGGTCGCCAATCCGTTCGACCCCATTCCCGCGCCGCTGCGCGCAAAGCGGAAGCTCATGAGCAATGCCCGTGCACTGCGCTCGATCCACTTTCCCTCGAGCATGACCGAGCGCGACATCGCGCGCCGGCGTCTTGCCTACGAGGAGTGCCTCTGCTTGCAGCTCGCGCTGCGTCTGCGCAACGATGGCGGTATGGTTGATGTGGTGCCTTATGCGCATGCCGCGGGCGAGCATTTGGCTGCGCTTAAACAAGCCTTGCCGTTTTCGCTGAGCGATGAGCAGGAGGCTGCATTTCAAGAGATCCTGCATGATATGTGCGATGGCGGTCGCGTGATGAACCGTCTGCTGCTGGGCGACGTCGGTACCGGTAAGACCGCCGTTGCCGCCTGCGCGTTGGCGGTTGCGGCCGATAGCAGCACCCAGGCCTGCGTTATGGCGCCCACGGGCGTGCTGGCGCGTCAATATGCCGATAAGACCGGCCCCTTGCTCTCGCAGGCTGGCATGACCTGGGCGCTCCTGACGGGCGCCACGCCGGCGGCCGAGCGTGAACAGATTCATGCTCGGCTCCAGTCTGGCGAGCTCGACGTGCTCTTTGGTACCCATGCGGTGCTTTCGGAGAACGTCACGTTCAAGCATTTGTCGCTTGTGGTGATTGACGAGCAGCACCGCTTTGGCGTGGGCCAGCGAAACGCTCTACGTGCAAAAGGCCCGGGTGCCGACTTGCTGGTCATGACTGCCACACCGATCCCGCGCACGCTGGCGCTTTCGGTGTACGGCGACCTGGATACGAGCATCATCCGCCATCGTCCCGTTCCGGGTGCCGGCGTGACGACGCGCGTCCTCACCGAGTCGAGTCGCGACCTGGCCTATGGCGCCATTCGCGAGGCGCACGAAAAGGGACAGCAAGCCTACGTGATCTGTCCGCTCGTGGAGCCGAGCGATTCGGCCGATGAGCTCGAAGACGTACCCGGCATCGCTCGCGACGACGAAGGCCGCGTGACCGTGCCCGTGCCGTTGCATGACACGGCGACCGAGCTCGAACGCCTTCGTCTGGCATTACCGGGGCTTACCATCGAGTGTCTTCATGGCCGCATGCCGGCGGGGGAGAAGGACCGGGTCATCGATGCCTTTAAGCGTGGCGAGATCGACGTGCTCGTCTCGACCACGGTGGTCGAGGTGGGCGTTGACGTGCCCAACGCCACCGTCATGGTCATCGAGAATGGTGAGCGCTTTGGTTTGGCGGCCTTGCACCAGCTGCGCGGGCGCGTAGGCCGCGGCAGCGTGTCGGGTACGTGCCTGGTCATGACGCATTCCAAGGGCAACGGCGGCGCGTCGGCGGCACAAGACCGCCTCCAGTCGCTCGAGAAGACCTCGGACGGCTTTACGCTTGCCCAGATGGACCTGCGTCTGCGCCACGAGGGTGAAATCCTGGGTTATCGCCAGCATGGCGGTGTGACCTTGCGCTTTGTTGACCTCGATACCGACGAGGAATTGATCGAGTGGGCCCATTTGGACGCGGTCGAGCTCTTGCGGTATGCTTGCAACCTTGACTCCGTGGCGACGCGTCCCTTGCGCGATGCAGTCGCCACGCGGTATCGACACATCTTTAAGGAGGTCAGCGGAGGATGAGAATCATCGGCGGCGAATGGCGCGGTCGTAAGATCGAGGAGCCCCGTGGTCGCGATGTCACCCGCCCCACGACCGATCGCGTGCGCGAGGCGTGCGCATCTATGGTCATGTCGGCATTCGACTTCGATCTGGACGAGGTCCGTGTGCTGGATGCCTTTGGCGGCTCCGGCGCCTTGGGCATCGAGATGCTCTCGCGTGGTGCCCGCTCGCTCACCACGTTCGAGATCGATCGCAACGCTGCTCGTCTGATTACCAAGAATATCGAGTCGCTGTGCCGTGACCGCGCGCGTTGGCGCGTGGTGACGGGTGACGTGCTGGCAAGCGCCTCGCGCGGCCGCGTGCCTGGCGGTCCCTTTGACTTGGTCCTGCTCGACCCACCCTATGCTTTTGGTGCCGAGCCGGTCGAGGAGCTGCTGCAAAACCTTGCTCAGCAAGGCTTGCTGGCGCCGGACGCCTACGCGCTCTTTGAGCACGCCGCGGCCGATACGGGCGCTCACCCGACCGGTTTTAAGACCGTGCGCGAGAAGCGCTACGGCATAACTTCGGTTGACTTGCTGCGCTGGTCGGCCACGAACGAGGCCGACAACGCCGACGACAGCGACCATGACGAGGATGCGCCTTTGGAGGACGCCCATGAATGACACCATCAACCGCGTGATTGTCCCGGGCACCTTCGATCCCATCACGTTTGGCCATATCGACGTCATCCGCCGCGCCCGCCGCATCTTTCCCAGCGTGATCGTGGCCGTTGCCGAGTCGCAGGGCAAAAACGGCGTCGGCACCACGTTTATGCTCGACGAGCGCGTGGCGCTTGCCCGTGAAGCGCTCGGTGATATTGACGGCGTCGAGGTGCTGCCCTTCACCGGCCTCTTGGTCGATTTCGCCCGCGAACAGGGGGCAGGAGCCGTGGTCAAGGGCCTGCGTGCCATGACCGACTTTGAGTACGAGCTGCAGCAGGCCGACCTCAACTACCGCCTGGATAACGAGCTGGAGTCCATCTTTGTCATGAGTGCGCCGCAGTACGGCTATATCTCGAGCTCGGTGGTTCGCCAGATTGCCTCGCTCGGTAGCGACGTCTCTAATTTTGTTCCGTCCAATGTGGTCAAGGCGCTCAAACATCGCTTTTCGTGACGTTTTTTAATGCCTGGTGGCATGTGGTAAACTAACACGATGATATGTTACCTATGAAAGGAGACCGGATGCCGGGCGAGAATTTTCCTGGCGACAGGATCGTGAGTCTTGTCGACGAGCTCGAGGGGCTCATCGAAGAGGCTAAGACGCCGTTCGGCAAGAACGCCCAGATGAAGGTTATCGACGCCGACGTCTTCTTTAACATCCTCGACGAGATCCGCATGAGCTATCCCGAGGAATGGCAGAAGTCCCGCCGTATCCTCAAGGAGCGCGAGGAGCTTATGGCTTCCGCCGCCGCTCAGGCCGATTCCATCATTGCCGATGCTCAGCAGCAGGCCCTCACCATTGCAGGTGAGCAGGAGATCGTCCGCTTAGCGCAGCAGCAGGCCGATGACATCCGCGACCGTGCCCAGCAGTATGAGCGCGAGACGCGCTATGCCGCTGAGGATTACGCCGAGCAGGTCTTTACGCACCTCGAGGAGAACCTCAAGAGCCTGACCGGCACCGTCACCCGTTGCCGTCAGCAGCTCAACGAGGGTGCCGCTCAGCAGAATGGTCAGTGGTAATGGCTGAGTTCCCGAACGTTACCGTCGATCTTTCCGAGCAGCTCGAGTTTCCCGGAGACTCGTATCCGCTGACCGGCAAGGTCGATGTCGCCGCCTATACGGTGGGCGAGAAGGAGTATCAGCTGCAGGACGGCATTGACTACGACGTGGTCTTTACCAATGCCGGCACCGGTGTTCTGCTCACGGGTATAGTCCGTGCTCACGCAACCGGTGAGTGCGACCGTTGCCTGGAGCCCGCTTCGTTTGATATTGCCGGTGAGATCGAGGAATTCTATCTCTTTAACGAGCCCGAGGATCCCGAGGCCTACGAAAACGGCTACGAGCTGCTGGGAGAGGATCGCATCGTCGATTTGGGTGAGCCCATCAACGACGCGGTCGTCATGGACACGCCGTTCGTTGTCCTGTGCAAGCCCGATTGTCGCGGCCTGTGCCCCACCTGCGGCATCAATCTCAACGTCGAGCAATGCGATTGCGCCGCTCAAGCAGAGGCCGAATGGGCCGCTGCCACGGAAAATCCATTTGCAGCATTGAAGAATCTCAAGCTTGACGAGTAAAACTGTGGTAGTATCGCTACTTGCGCGTAATCGCCACACTGGATAGTTCATAAGGAAGGTCACTATGCCCGTACCTAAACAAAAGCAGGGTCGTATCCGCACTCACACCCGCCGTTCCGCCAACATGAAGATCTCGGCTGCGGCTCAGTCCACGTGCCCCCGTTGCGGCGCTGTTAAGCTCCCGCACCACGTGTGCCCCAGCTGCGGTTTCTACAAGGACCGCGAGGTTATCGTTACCGAGTAACTGTATACTCTGGATGCGATGCCGTTCCAACTGGAACCACAATGGCCGGCTCAATGAGTCGGCCATTTTTGTATAAGGAGTATGTATATGAGTAACGTTCGCGTTTGTGTAGACGTTGTGGGTGGAGACGAGAAGCCCCAGGTTGTCCTCGACGGTATCGAGGCGGCGCTTGCGGCGGATCCCGATATCGAGGTCTTGGCAGTCGGTCCCGCAGAGATCGTGAACCCCTTTGCCGCGGCTCACGCTCGCGTTGAGGCTTTGGAGGCACCCGATGTCATCGCCATGGATGACGATCCCATTCGAGCCGTGATGACCAAGCGCAAGTCCTCGATCGTACTTGCCTGCCGCGCTATCAAGAAGGGTAACGCGGACGCGTTCTTCTCCGCCGGCTCCACCGGCGCCATGACCGCTGCCGCTACCGCCTACGTGACGCCATTTAGGTATCAGGCCGAGGGCAAGAAGCAGCCGGTGCGTCCGTGCCTCACCAATGCACTGCCCAACCGCGCCGGTGGCCTGACGGTCCTGTGCGACATGGGCGCCAACCCCGATGTCGAGGTCGACGACATGGTGCGTTTTGCCCAGATGGGTAGCGCCTATGCGCGCGTCGTCTTGGGCATTGAGCAACCCCGCGTCGGTCTGCTCGGCAACGGCACCGAGGATGAGAAGGGCTCCAACTTTACCAAGGCGTGCTTCCCTGCCATGAAGGCCGCCGTTCCCGGCTTTGTGGGCAACTGCGAGGGTACCGACCTGACCTCGGGTAACTTTGACGTCGTCGTTGCCGATGGCATGTCGGGCAACATCGCGCTCAAGGCAACCGAGGGCGCCGCTAAGTTTTTGCTGCAAGAGCTCAAGGGTGCCTTTATGGCGTCGCTCGGCACCAAGATCGCCGCGCTGCTCATCAAAAAGCAGATGCGCGAGATTAAGGCAAAGCTCTCGGGCGATGCTAAGGGCGGCGCCATTCTGCTGGGCCTGCGTGGCGTGGTCCTGATCGGCCACGGTGCCACCTCGGTCGAGGCCGTAAAAAACGGTACGCTTGCCGCGGCGGAGGCCGTGCGCGCCGGGCTGGTCGAGAACGTTGCCAACTCTATGGACGGCATCGTTTTGTAGGAGCGAGTTAGGGCGCTGTTATGTGCTTCGCGGCCTTCGTCGTGGGGTAGAATCAAAACCGTGTCTGGCGTTGCGCTTGCGGCGTCAGCGCGTTGATGTTCACGCAATACGAGAGGAAGCGCTATGGACCGCTCCGAAATCTTCGATAAGATCGCCGAAGTCGCCGCTGACGTTCTGGGCGTCGATGTCGCCGACATTAGCGACGAGACTACCTTTGACGATCTCGATGCCGATTCGCTCGAGCGCCTGCAGCTGGTGACGGCCATTGAGGACGAGTTCGACCTCGAAATCGATGACGAGACCCTGCTGTCGCTCAACTCTGTCGCCGACGCCGTCGACGCTATTGAAAACGCCAAGGAGGCCTAAGTCTTGGCTTTATCTGAACGACTCGCGCGCGCCCAGGAAATCCTGGGCCACGAGTTCAATAACAAGGTGCTGCTGCGCGCGGCGCTCACGCACCCCTCTGCCGTGGAAGGTCAGCCCGTCTCGGCGAGCTATGAGCGCCTTGAGTTTTTGGGCGATTCCATTTTGGGCGCCGTGGTTGCCCGCTCGCTCTTTGAGTCCTATCCCGAGTTTGACGAGGGCAAGCTTACGCGCCTGAAGGTGTCGCTCGTCTCGGGTGCCACGCTGTCCGAGGTCTCCCATGAGCTGGGCATCGACGACATCATCATTTTTGGTGCCTCCGAGACCGGCACGGGCGCGCGCGGCCTGCATTCGGCGCTCGAGAACGTTTACGAGTCGCTCGTGGGCGCGCTGTATCTGGATGCCGGCTGGGACATTGCGGCGGACTTTATCCACCGTACGCTTAAGCCGCACCTTGCCTCCGAACGTGCCGAGCATCCTGCGAACCCCAAGTCGTTTTTGCAGGAGTGCGTGCAGGCCGACGGCCACGAGCCTCCGGCGTACAAGCTCGTTGGCTCTGAGGGCCCGGCACACGCACCGACCTTTACCGCCGTGGTGCTTATTGACGGTATCCGCCAGGGCCGCGGCTCCGGTTCCTCCAAGAAGGAGGCCGAGGGAGCTGCCGCGCTTGAGGCACTCGACCGCATGGGTTACACCACCAACGGCGTGATTCTGAACAAGAAGCCTGTTTAAGCGAGGAACCGTGTATCTCAAGTCCCTCACGCTCAAGGGGTTCAAGTCGTTTGCCGACCGCGCCCATATGACGTTTGAGCCGGGCCTGACCGTCATCGTCGGTCCCAACGGCTCGGGAAAATCGAACATCTCCGACTCGATTCTGTGGGTCCTGGGCGAGCAGAGCGCCAAGCAGCTGCGTGGCCAGGCCATGGAAGACGTTATCTTCTCGGGCTCGTCGGCGCGCAAGCCGGTGGGTGTGGCCGAGGTCACGCTGGTACTCGACAACTCGGACCATATGCTGCCTGTCGACTTTGACGAGGTGGCTATCACCCGCCGCATGTATCGCTCGGGCGAGAGTGAGTACCTCATCAACTCGAGCCCGTGCCGCCTGATGGACATCCAGGACATCCTGCACGACTCGGGACTGGGCAAGGATACGCATTCCATCATCAGCCAGGGCAAGCTCGATGCCATTTTGCAGAGCCGCCCCGAGGAGCGCCGTGCCCTCATTGAGGAGGCCGCCGGCATCTCCAAGCACAAGCGTCGCAAGGAGCGTGCGCTCAAAAAGATTAAGTCGATGGACGAGCACCTGACCCGTGCCCGCGATATCAACAAGGAAATTGCCCGTCAGCTGCGACCGCTGGAGCGTCAGGTCGATCGCGCGCGCAAGTACAAAGAACTGTCCTCGCGCGCGAACGAGCTTACGCAGATGCTGGCCGTCGATGAGCTCCGTTCGCTGCAATTGCAGTGGAACGACCTGGAGAGCCGCTCTAAGGAGGGCGCCGCCGAGCTGGAGCTCGCGCAGTACCGCCTGGGTGAGAAAGAGCGCGAGCTCGAGAAGCTCCAGGTCATGCTCGAGGAAAAGGGCCTGTTTGTGGGCGACTTGGGCGAGCAACGCCGCCATATGCAAGATGTGGTCGGTCGCATTAACTCCGACATGCGCCTGCTCGAGGAAAAGGGCCACAACATGGTGTCGCGCCTGTCCGACATGCGCGGCCAGATCTCGGGATCCGAGCATCAGCGCCGTCGCGTGGTCGAGGAGCTCGAGGACGCTCGCGGCCAGCTCGAGGAAGTGACCGGCGCGCATATGCAGGGCCAGGAGGACGTTGATGCCGCCGGTCCTGCCGCCGCCGAGCTTCACGAGCGTCGCGTGGCGCTTGATGCGCAGATTTCGCAGCTCATGCGCGAGCAGCGCGATGTGCAGCGCGTTGCCGATAATGCTGCTCTCGAGCTCGCCAAGGTGAAGGACTCGCTTTCCAATGCCGAGGTCGAGGACAACATGTATGCCTCGCGCCTGGAGCAGATCGATGAGCAGCTCGAGGAGGTCACGGCATCGCTTGAGAGCCGCCGCAACCGTGCTGAGGAGCTTGAGAGCGCCCTTGAGGCGGCCCGTCAGGCCCAGAGCGATGCGCGCGAGGCCACCGAGACGGCGCGCGCTGCCCTCAAGGAGCTGCGTGCCCGCGAGGGCGAGGCGCGCAACAAGCTGTCCGAGGTGCGCTCGGAGCTCGCGAGCCAAAAGAAGCTCGATGCTCGCATGGCCGACAGCTCGCCGCTCGTAAGCCGTCTGGTGGGCGCGCTGGGCGATGATGTTTCGGGCCGTCTGGGCGATGTGCTTGAGGCACCGCGTGAGCTTGAAGGCCTGGTTGAGCAGCTGCTCGCCGGCGATATCGATGCTCTGTTGTTCGATAACGCCGCCGCACTTGAGCGCGCCGGTCGCGCTGCCCTGGACCAGAAGAAGGCCTCGGGCGAGGCGCTGCTGGTGGCGCGCAGCGTGAGCGGCTCTGCGGCCGCCGAGGGTGCCGCCGGTACCCGTCTGGTTGATCGCCTGTCCGTGCGCGCCGGTTATGGTCCGATTGTCGAGGCGCTGCTCGGCGGCTATTACGTGGTCGATGACTTGGCCGCCGCGCTGGCTGCGCCTGTCGTTGACGGCGTGACCTATGTGACTCCCGATGGCGCACGCGTTACCTGCGGCGGCCTGGTTCGCGTGGGACTTGATGCCGGCGAGGCTTCGGGTGCTCTGGAGCGTAAGCGTCGTATCCGCGAGCTGGAAGGCCTGGAGCCCGATCTTGCTGCCGTGTTTGAGCATGTTTCTGATCAGGTCGTCGAGGCCAACGCTGCCGTTGAGGAGGCCCGTGCTGCCGAGGGCGATGCTGCCGGCGAGATCGCCCGCCTTGAGGGCGAGCGTCGCTCTCTGCTGTCCGAGATCGGCCGCCTGGAGCAGAGCGCCAACAATGCCGAGGTCGAGCGCGTGCGCATTTCCAAGCGCCGCGAGCAGGCTGCCGAGGCCGTTCGTGCCGCACGTCCGCGCGTGGACGAGCTCACTCGTTCGCGTGACGAGTCCCGTGCGCAGGCGAGCGACTTAGGCTTGCAGATTGCCGAGGCCAACGACGAGCTCGATCGCGTGCGCCGTGACGATTCCGAGGCCGCCGGCAAGCTCGCCGACGCTAAGGTGCGCCTGGCTCAGACGAGTGAGCGCCTGCGTTCGCTGAAGGGCCGCGTGCCCGATCTTGAGCATCGCCTGGAGGGTATCGACCGTCGTATCCGCGGGACGCGTCAGGCCTCGCGCTCGCTCGAGCTGCTGCGTCTTCGCGTCGATCCCATGCACGAGCGCTATTCTGCCCTGTTGGAGCGCGCCTCGGACTGGGCTGCGCGCCTGCGCGATCAGGCAACGCTTGAGGAGGCGGACTCGGCTTCGCTAAAGAAGACCATCGAGGACGCCAAGACCGAGGTCGCCCGCGCCAAAGAGAGGGTCGATGTTGCCACCACGACGCAAAACGAGTTCAAGGTCGCACGCGGCAAGCTCGAGGTGCAGGTCGAGGCTGCCATCAAGGCCATCACCGCTGACGGTACCACGGTGCTCGAGGAAGCGCTCATGCTGCCGGCGCCCACCGACCGCGACGCCGCCGAGCGCGAGCTCAACCAACTCGTGCGCCAAATCAACAATCTGGGCCCCGTGAACCAGGTTGCCATGGAGGAGTACGAGCAGCTCAAGCGCCGCGCCGATTACATCGAGGAGCAACTGGCCGATCTGGAGAGCGCGCGCAAGGCGCTCACCAAGATCACCGTGGCGATTGACCGCAAGATGCGCAAGGCCTTCCTGGTGACCTTTGAGAAGGTCGATGCGAACTTCCGCGAGATCTTCGCAATGCTGTTCCCGGGTGGCCAGGCGCATCTGGAGATGACCGACCCCGAGCATCCGGCCGAGACGGGTATTGAGGTCGTGGCGCAGCCGCGCGGCAAGCGCATCACCAAGATGATGCTCATGTCGGGTGGCGAGAAGAGCCTGACGGCGCTTGCGCTGCTCTTTGCCGTATACCGTACGCGCACGGTGCCGTTCTATGTGCTGGATGAGGTCGAGGCGGCGCTCGACGACGCCAACCTGTCCAAGCTCATCGGCGCCCTCGATGTGCTGCGTTCCGATACGCAGCTCTTGGTAATCTCGCATCAGCGCCGTACTATGGAGGATGCTGACGTTCTCTACGGCGTCTCGATGCAAGCCGACGGCGTCAGTCGCGTCGTCTCGCAAAAACTCGATCGCGAAACCGGAAAGGTCGTGAATGCATATGGGATTCTTTGACGCACTTTCGCGCGGACTTGAGCGCAGTCGCGAGGCCCTTAACGAGGTCTTCTACTTTGGCGGTGAGGTCGACGAGGATTTTTGGGAGGACCTTGAGGACACCCTCGTTATGGGTGACATGGGTGCCGAGGTCGCCATTCAAGTCTCCGATGACCTGCGTGATGCCGCTGCCAAGAAGAACCTCAAGACCGCCCCGCAGCTCCGTCGTGCCCTGGCTGAGCAGCTTGAACAGCACTTTGTGCCCATCGAGCGCGACCCGTTCGCCGATACGCCGAGCTGCGTGCTGTTTGTGGGCATTAACGGCGCCGGCAAGACCACGACGGTCGGCAAGATTGCGAGCGCCATGGCCGCCCGCGGCAAGAACGTGGTGATCGGTTCGGCTGACACCTTCCGCGCCGCCGCCATCGAGCAGCTCGATGTATGGGGCCAGCGCGCCGGCGTACCGGTTATCAAGCGTGACCGCGGCTCCGATCCGGCGAGCGTGTGCTATGACGTGCTCGACGAGGCCGATAAGCGCGGCAGCGACCTGGTGCTCATCGATACCGCCGGCCGTCTGCACACGAGCCCCGAACTCATGCGCGAGCTCGCCAAGGTGGTCAATGTGACCCGTAAGCGCGCCGCCAATATGGCCGCCGGTCCCATGCCGGTCTCGGTCGTGCTTGTGAT
>CABUWA010000017.1 GCA_902495085.1 uncultured Collinsella sp.
ATGAAGTGCCTGCGCGTCAAGGACGGCGTCATTGAGCACATCATGCTCAACGAGGCCTGCTCGTCGGGTTGCGGTAGCTTTATCGAGAGCTTCGCCGTCTCTATGAACATGGACGTGCGCGCGTTCGCCGATGCTGCCATCCATGCTAAGGCCCCCGTCGACCTAGGCAGCCGCTGCACGGTCTTTATGAACTCGCGCGTCAAGCAGGCGCAAAAGGAAGGCGCCACGGTGGGCGACATCGCGGCCGGCCTGTCCTATTCCGTCATCAAGAATGCCCTGTTCAAGGTCATTAAGCTGCGCGATCCCAAGGAGATCGGCAGCCAGGTGATCGTTCAGGGCGGCACCTTTATGTCCGATGCCACGCTGCGCGCGTTTGAGCAGCTCACCGGCGTTCACGCCGTGCGCCCCGATATCGCCGGCTGCATGGGAGCCTACGGTGCGGCCCTGCTTGCCCGCGATCGCGCTGGCGCGAACGGCACCTCGACCATCCTCTCGGCTGAGGACATCGCGCACCTCACCGTGACGCAAAAGCATGTCCGCTGCGGCCGTTGCTCCAACAACTGCCAGCTTACCGTCAACGACTTTGGCGGCGGCAGGCGCTTTATCACCGGCAACCGCTGCGAGAAGGGCGCCGGCCACAAAAAGCAGAAGACCGAGGCCCCCAACCTCTTCAAAAAGAAAAACGAGCTGCTCTTTGACCGCGAGGTGCTGAGCCCCGACGAGGCCCCGCGCGGCACCGTGGGTATCCCGCGCGCACTCAACATGTACGAGAACTACCCCTTCTGGCATGCGTTCTTTACGCGCCTGGGCTTTAGCGTGCAGCTGTCCGACCAGTCGAGCAAAAAGACCTACCAGGCGGGCATCGAGTCCATGCCGTCCGAGAGCGTGTGCTACCCGGCAAAGATGAGCCACGGCCACGTGATGAACCTTATCGACCGCGATGTCGACTTCATCTGGATGCCGTGCGTGCGCTGGGAGCGCAAGGAGGATCCGACCGCCGGTAACTGCTACAACTGCCCCATCGTCATGAGCTACCCCACGGCGCTGGCGCTCAACATCGACGAGATTCGTGAGCAGAACATCGAGTTCCTGTACCCGTTTGTGCCCTATCACGACAAGACCGAGCTCAAGCGTCGTCTGTATCAGGTGCTCGCCATCGACCGTGTGGCCGATGCGCAAGCCGGTCGCGGTCGCGTGCGTGGACCCAAGATTACGCGCTCCGAGGTCGATGCCGCTGTCAACGCTGCCTTTGAGGCCGATGCGCGCTTCCACGAGGATATCCAGACCATGGGTGAGGAGGCCCTTAAGTGGGTCGAGGACCACGGCGGTCACGGCATCGTGCTCGCCGGTCGTCCCTATCATAACGACCCCGAGATCAACCACGCCCTGCCCGAGCTTATCTCGAGCTTTGGCTTTGCGGTCTTTACCGAGGATTCGCTCGCGCACCTGGTGAAGCCCGAGCGTCCCATCCGCGTCGTCGATCAGTGGATGTACCACAGCCGCCTGTACGCCGTCGCCCGTTTTGTGACGATGCGCAACGACCTGGACCTGATCCAGCTCAACTCTTTCGGCTGTGGTCTCGATGCTCTGACTACCGACCAAGTGCAGGAGATTCTGGAGGCCAGCGGCAAGATCTATACCGTGCTCAAGATCGACGAGGTATCCAACCTGGGCGCCGCGCGCATCCGCATTCGCTCGCTCATGGCCGCGCTTAAGGACCAGGAGGCCGAACGCTTGGCCGAGGCCACGGCCGCGGGCGAGGCCTACGAGCAGGGCGATGCCGCGCCGGCGGCGCCCTCCAAGGATGCCCCCGCGTTCGCGAGCCGCAAGTACACGTTTGAGGCGCAGCGTGAGAGCGCATCGACCGCGTGGCCCAAGGTGCCCTTCACCGAGCAGATGCGCGACGAGGGCTACACCATCCTGTGCCCGCAGATGGCGCCGATCCACTTTGACCTGGTCAAAGAGGTGTTCCGTGGTGCTGGCTACAACTTGGAGCTGCTGCCCTCGACCGATCACGACGCCGTCGAGGCCGGCCTGCGCTACGTGAACAATGACATTTGCTATCCGTCGATCTTGGTGACCGGCCAGATTATGGAGGCCATCGAGAGCGGTCGGTACGACCTGTCCAAGACGGCCGTGGTTATCAGCCAGACCGGCGGCGGCTGCCGTGCCACCAACTACATCGCACTCATCCGCAAGGCCCTGCGTGAGAGCGGCCACCCCGAGATCCCGGTGATCTCGCTTTCGGCCGTGGCGCTGGGCGAGGACAATCCCGGCTTTAAGATTACGCCGGCGCTGCTTAAGCAGGCAGTCTACGCGGTACTCTTTGGCGACGTGATGATGCAGATGCTCTATCGCTGCCGCCCGTACGAGGCCACGCCCGGTGCCGCCAACGCACTCTACGAGGAGTACATGGCGCGCGCCCGCAAGCTGGCGCCCAAGTTCAACCGCCACAACTACACCAAGCTGTGCCGCGAGGCCATCCGCGCGTTCGATACCATGCCGCTCGTGGGTGAGGGTACCAAGCCGCGCGTGGGCGTGGTCGGCGAGATTCTGGTTAAGTTCCATCCCACAGCCAACAACCACGTGGTCGATGTCATTGAGCGCGAGGGCTGCGAGGCTGTGGTGCCGGGCCTGCTCGACTTCTTCCTGTACTCCATGAGTAACGCCGAGCTGCAGAAGGACGAGCTGGGAAGCTCTGCCACTACGCGCGCGGGCATGCAAGCGCTTATTAAGCTCGTGGACTGGATGCGCACACCGGTGGAAGAGCTGCTCGAAAAGTCCCGCCGCTTTGAGGCACCCGAGCGTATCGGCACCATGGCCGACAAGGCCCGCACGGTGCTTTCAGTGTGCAACAACATGGGCGAGGGCTGGCTGCTCACGGCCGAGATGCTCGACCTGATCGACCACGGCGCGCCCAACATCATCTGCACGCAGCCCTTCGCGTGCCTGCCCAACCACGTGGTGGGCAAGGCCGTGATCAAGGAGCTGCGCCGCCAGCATCCCGAGAGCAACATCGTTGCGGTGGACTACGACCCCGGTGCATCCGAGGTCAACCAGCTCAACCGTATTAAGCTTATGATTAGCGTGGCGAAGGAGAACATGCGCGCCGGCAAGGGCTTTAAGCTCGAGAAGGTGGCGCCGCTCGCGATGGACGAGGTCACCGGCCAGATGCGCGCCCACGATGGCTGCGTGAGCTGCGGGCCGGCCAGCGAGGAAGCCGTTGCATCGGTCGCCAAGCGTCTGGGACGTGGCATTAAGAAGTAACTGGCCTGCTTTGGGCTAGATATGAGGCAAGCGGGTGGTAGCCGTACCGGTTACCACCCGCTTTTGCTGGACATATGTTGCGCAAATGACCTTGCTACAGCCTTCCGTGGGCTTGCCCAATTTTTGGGCCGGTTCGGGCTTTGAGGACAAGTTGCTGCAGGCCCAAGGCGATTTTTCGCTCAACGCAGGCCAGCACAGTGTGACCTATCTGCCGAGCTCCGATACGGCGGCAACCGCTCGCTACCAGGTGCTACTGTACGACAACAACTTTGGTGCGGCAGAAAGCTATTCCAAGTTCGACTGGGGCCAGCTGGGCGCCGCGGTGGTGACCGACTACAGCAAGGGCACGCATTCGTTTGGGCGCATCTTTACGGTGGACGAGACCGCGCGTGCCTACGAGCTCGAGGACCAGATCGCAGTGCCGTTTTCGAGCTACGTAAGTAGTGCACAGCGCGTCGGCGATTCGAATAGTATGCTCGTGGCATCGGGCCAGGCCAAGACCTTTACTGAGTACGATCGCTATGGACTGCCCATCGCCACCTACGAGATGGAAGCCGAGAAGTACATCTACCGTGTGTACAAGTACGAGCTGTAGGGCCGCGCTTAGGTTTGACCAATGGAGTATGAAAACACGCCGTTCGCCGATGCCCCCTCCGTGAGCGGCAGCCATATGGTTTGATGTTAGAAACATATAGTTGTCGCCAGCCTGCTGGCGACGTTCCCCCTGATATCGGAGGTTCCAGGTATGTTTCACGCTCCGTTAAGCAACTATCGGCTGGGCTAACATGGGTCGCCGTGCTATTTCGATAGCCCTTGCAGTGGTCTGCCTAGCTGTGCTCTTGGGCGCTACAGGGCTGTTTGCTATAAGTCGAGAAACGTCCTATATGCAGGAATGCGCTTCCGAAGGGTTTGCCATTGATGGTATCTATCGGGATGACAAAACGAGTCGGGAAAGCCTGGCTTTTCATGAGGAGGACAACTGTCGATGGCAGCTGGTCGACAAAGACGGAATCTGCACAGACGGGCAGTTTAAGCGTACGGATGACCCCAATATCCTGGTATTAAAGAAGGAAAACGGCGAAGAATTCGGCACGGTTCACGTTGCGTATATATCGCGCCGACGCAATCAGGGGCAGATTTACCTAATTAGAAATACTAAGGTGACCAGATTTTATCTTGTGAGCACCGATCCGGCGTTTACGGTGGAGTCTAGCGATGTCGATGCGGACGTCTGATTCACGGCAATAAAACAGCGAGCGGGGCTCGGGTGTGAACTGCACCCCGCAATTTGCTCGTGTCCGTATCGCGTCTGCGCCTCGTCGTAACTTGCGTCCGTGCGAGCATTCATCCCGCGCCGGCATCACTTCACATCGAACTCCACGCGATCGAGCTCGGGCACGTTGAGGTCGATGAGCTTGCGGGCAACGCGGCGGTCGTGCGCCCCGAGCGCCTCGCCTGTCGTCACGTGGGCGACAGTCTGGCGCTCGACAAGGCCCTCCTCGCCCTCGGCAGCCGAGGTCTCGACGGCGACGGTGTAATCTTTAAAGCCCGGCAGCACCGCGGCAAGCTCGCGCGTGGTTTCGGTGACGCCGTAGCCGTCCTGCACGCCGGCCTGCGCCGAGCCAATAGACCCCGCCGTCATAACGATGCAGGGGATGGCAAAGATCACCGTGCCCACAATAATGCGGCGGCGCACCTTGCGTGACAGCTCGTCGACCTCGGCATTTTCCTCGGCGGTCACAATGCCGTCGCCGTTGAGGTCGCGCTTGAGCGGCACACGTAAAAGAAGCAATACGGCTTCGGCCGCCAGCGCGATAAAGACCACGTTGATGCCAAACTCATAAAGCGCCGAGAGAAACAGTGACCCGCTTGCGATGGCGATGCCATAGCCCGCCGCGCACAGGGGCGGCATGAGTGCGGTCGCCACAGCCACCCCGGCGATGAGCGTGGCGGGTTCCTGGTCGCGCGAGTTGCCCAGGCCACCCGCAAAGCCGCCCGCGAGCGCGACGGCAAGGTCCCACACAGTCGGTGTCGAATTGTCGATGATGGCGGCCGTGGTGGTGCCAAGGGGCGAGAGCTTAAAGTACAACGTGGACGTGACCAGGCAAAAGGCCATCTGTAGAGCCAAGCTCGCGACGGCCTCAAGGGCGATCTCGCGGTCGAGCGTGGCGATGCCGTATGCCATGGCAAGGACCGAGCCCATGAGCGGGCAGATGAGCATGGCGCCTACAATGGCGATATCCGAGTCGATATCGAGGCCGATGCTCGCGATCAACATGGCAATGATCAAGATGCATAAGTGTGAGCCGGTCAGGCGCGCCCCGTTTACAAAGCGCTTGCGAATCACGTGATAGGGCGCGCGTCCCTCGCGAATGTTGAATGCCCGCTTTAGAAAGCGGCTTGCGTTCTCCATGGCCTCGCTGTGGGCGGGGCGGATGCCATGGCGCCGATGATGGCGCTCGCGCAGTCGCTTGAGCTGTTGTTTATCGAGTTCCATGTCCACCTCGTTCTGGCACGTGCCGCGTATCCCGCCCGTCGTCTTTACTCTACACCGCGTTGAGCGAGGTGTCAGACAGGGTTTGTTGACCTGGAAGTCAGGCCAATCGGCATGACTAAAAACGCCGTGAGGATCATAAGAGTCAAATAGACAAAAAAGCGCGGGGCCGGATGGTCTCCGACCCCGCGCTCTGCACGGGTGCGTTGATATTGGGTTTAGCCCAGCAGGCTCAGGCCAACAGAGACAAACGCCAGGATAACGCCGACGATAGACTCGCCGCCCAGCAGGCCGCTGGCGACAACCAGGCCCTGCTCCTGGAAGGCGGCGTCCTTGGCGGCCTTCTCCTCGTCCGAAAGACCGGCCTCGGCGTCGCGGTGAGCGGCCCACTTGTCGTAGGCGAGCTTAACGCAGGAGCCCAGGAAGGCCGTGAGCGACATGTAGAACGGCAGGTACACGCCCAGGCCGATCATCATGGCCGGAATGCCGAGCCAGTACATGACGATGCCGGCGATAAAGCCGCCTGCGAACCACGGTACGCTCGGGATGCCCGAGACCATGGTGGCGACCACGCTTGCCTGTGCGGCAACAAAGCTCTTGTCGGGGCCAAAGGCGTCCGGGCCATAGGCGGTGACGAGCGCGACCATGACGGCGGCGGCGACCAGGGCGCCTACGATGCCGCCGATGGCCTGGCCGACCCACTGTGCGCGCGGGTTGGTGCCCAGCACGGCACCGGCCTTAAAGTCGTTCATGACGTCGCCCGCAAGGCCGCACGCTACGGCCACGATGCCGGCGATAAAGAACAGCTTGACCTGAGCGAGCTGTGCGAAGGCGGCAACGATGAGCATGACGATGAGGCCGAAGATCTCCATGGGGTCGATACCCGTCTGGCCGCAGCTCTGTGCACTCATGATGGTGGTGACAAAGGTGAACAGCGTGACGATGACGGCCGGGACGGGACCAAGGTCGAGCACGATGGCGATGATCACGGCGATGGCGGCAGCGCCTAGGCCGATGATACCGGCGTCGAGCTTAAGGGAGCCCGAGATGAGCGACTGCTCGTCGGTGTCGGTGGAGCTGTCGGCGGCGAGGCCGCGGACGATACCGGCGACCTGCGGCAGGATGTCCTTGAGGACGACGGCGACGCCAAAGCCCATCATGAGGCCCATACCCAGGGACTTAACAATGCCCTGTGCGGTCATAACGTCAAACAGACCGGCAGCGGTGCCGCCGACAATGATGCCAAAATTGCCCAGCAGCGCGCCGGCAAACCAGAACGCGACCGGGGCGAAGCCCACAAGGAAGCCGACGGAGAGCAGCATGGGCGAGTTGTAGATGGCAAAGGTCACGCCAGGGATGTTGAGCGTGCACAGCATACTGGGCACAATGCCCAGAGCATCGCGCAGCACGCTGTAGATGCCGGCGATGGCCATGGAGCCAAAGAGCTGCTTGCCGGTCTTGCCGCCGGCCTCGGTCGCGCGCAGGGTCTGAGCTGCGGCGTTGCCGGTGGGGAACTCCAGCGCGGCGTCCACGATAAAGTGACGGTGGATGAGCGCCGTGGCCAGCAGGCCCAGGATAGTGCCGGCGAGTGCCACGATAAACATGTCGAGCCAGCTGATCTGGTCGGCATAGCCCAGCATCCAGGCGCCCGGGATGGTAAACGCCAGACCGCCGGCGACCATGGCGCCTGCGGACATGATGGTGTGGGTGACGTTGGCCTCGTTGAGGCTGGCGTTGCCCATGAGCTTAAGGAAGAACAGCGAGATGACGGCAGCGAAGACGATCGGCCAGGGGAGTGCGCCCATCTTGAGGGCGGTGTAGGCCGAGCTTGCCGTGATGATCACGCAGCCAAGGACGCCGATGACGACGCCGCGCAGCGTGAGTTGCCCGCGCATCGAAGCACGGTTCGAGGGATTGCTCATATAGAACTCCTTTGCGTATATCCGCTTCCCCCGGGAGCGCCGCTACGGATACGGCGCGGGAAGTCGGGTTACCAAGGGCCGCCGCGTGAGCTCGCGCGCGACCGTGCACCAGTATAGCGGCAAGGTAGTCATTTTGGGACGGGGCTATTTTAGCTACCCTTTGACAGTCGACGAATTATCTGGGATTGGGGCAAATATCAACCGACATATTGGGGTAGCTAAAATAGCCCCGTCCCAAAATGACTACCTGGGATGGCTGGTTCGGGTAGGCGATATACTGCTGGGCAGACGAAAGGAGCGCCGACGATGCTTAATGGGTGCGCATATATATTGACGGTCGACGTGGGCAACACGTTCATTCGCTTTGGCCTGTTTGCAGAGGATTCGGCCGCGGCGCAGGAATGTCCGCTCGCGACGTGCGAGATCACCACGCCGTCGAGCATCACGGCAGACGAGGCGCGCATGCGTCTCGTGCAGGTCATGGCCGCACTGGCGGCCGATGCGGGCATGCCGGGTGCGCTTGTGCCCGCGGCTGCTGTGCTGAGCTGCGTGGTCCCGGCGCTCGAGCGCCCGTGGAAGGCGGCGCTTTCCCGTACCTGCACGGGGCGCGTGCTCACGGTGGGGCCGGGCCTCAAGACCGGCATACCCGTGCACTACGATGACCCGGCCGAGATCGGTCCCGACCGCATCGCCGACGCCGTGGCTGCCCGCGCCGTCTACGGCTCGCCGTGCATTGTGATCGACTTGGGCACGACGACCAATATCGAGGTCATCGACGCACATGGCACCTTTGTCGGCGGCGTTATCGCGCCGGGGCTGGCGCTCGGCGCCCGTTCGCTCTCGGCCGCTGCGGCACGCCTGCCTCAAGTTGAGCCCTCGGCGCCGACACACGTCATCGGCCGCAACACGCGCGAGGCCATGCGCTCGGGCGTGGTTCTGGGCGAGGTGGCCCGCATCGACGGCATGCTCGACATGGTGCTTGCCGAGATGCGCGCGACCAAGGCCGCGGGGGAGGGCGATGTGCCCATCGTCATTACCGGCGACGATGCCGAGGCACTTGCGGCGCTGGTCGGCCATAGCCTGACGGTCGATGACGCGTTGACGCTGCGGGGTCTCGCCGAGCTCTACCACATCAACCAAAAGCCCCGCCGCGCGTAGGGCGGGGGCTGGTGGGATAAGCGCCCCTACCTTTCACCTGCTACAATGGGTCAAACTATTGCGATTTCGGAGGTGTCTGCCATGTCGGACGATCTTCATCAAACCGCGTCGGGCAAGCGCCGCGACGTCATTAGCTGGGATGAGTTCTTTATGAGCGTGGCCATCGCCGCGCAGCGCCGCAGTAAGGACCCCAACACGCAGGTGGGCGCGTGCATCGCCAACACCAACCACCGCATCCTTTCGGTGGGCTACAACGGTACGCCCTCAGCGCTCAACGACGACTTTTTCCCGTGGGGCACGAGCGACGACCCGTTGCAGGATAAGCACAACTACGTGGTGCATGCCGAGGCCAACGCCGTGCTCAACTACCGCGGCTCGCTCAAGGACCTTGAGGGTTCCACGGTCTACGTCACGCTGTTTCCGTGCCACGACTGCGCCAAGATCCTGGCGCAGGTGGGCGTGGGCGAGGTCGTCTACCTGGACAATAAGTATGCCGACACCGATGACGGTCGTATCAGCCGCCGCATTCTCGACTCTTGCGGCATCAGCTACCGCCAGGTTATCGTCGATGTCCAGATTGGTACCGGGGGACAGGCTCAGCAGTAGCGCGTGCCAACGCCAGCTGGCGGCAAAACAGCCAAAAGAGCCCCGTCCCAAATTGACTACTCGTGAAAGTCGCGTCTGCGCGCATGGACGGCTCGTGAGCGGGTACATGGCTGTAGTAACATAGCTTCTGTCCGCGGGCGTGCCCGCGTTATTGTGAGAAAGGAGCCCCTGTGGCTGTTAACGAAGAGCTGCTTAAGAAGGTTCTTGAAGAGATCCGCCCCAACCTGCAGGCCGATGGCGGCGATATGGAGTATGTGGGCGTCGACGACGAGGGTGTCGTCAAGCTGGAACTGCAGGGCGCCTGCGCCGGCTGCCCCATGAGCTCGCTAACCCTTTCCATGGGTATCGAGCGCATCCTGAAGGAGCATGTGCCCGGCGTTACCCGCGTTGAGCAGGTCAATGCTTCCGGCGAGGCCGAGGACCTGTACGACGAGTACGCGCCGTTCTAAGATGCGAAAGCTGCGGACGGCACGCTCCGCATAGACGTTACGCCCAGATATGCGGCTGCGAGCGCAAGGCCCGCGGCTGCATTTGTATGTAGGGAGCAGGGGGATCGATATGCTCAACGACCTCTACCATATGCTTGATCCCGTCGCGATCTCGGCGGGCCCCATCACCATCTACTGGTACGGTCTGGCCTATGTGGTCGGCGCTCTGCTCACGGCGATCGTTATGTACCGCACGCAGCGTCGTTGGGGCTTCGACATTACGATTGATGACCTGACGAGCGTCGTGGTCGGCGCGGTCTTTGGCCTCATCATCGGCGCGCGCCTGTTCTACGTCGTCTTTTACGGCGATGGCTACTATTGGACTCACCCGCTCGAGATCTTTGCCACCAACGAGGGCGGCATGAGCTTCCACGGTGGCCTGGTGGGCGGCATCTTGGGCGGCATCATCGTGTGCCGCATGTACAAGCTCGACGCCTGGACTTTGGCAGACCTCGCGGTCATCGGTGCTCCGCTGGCCCTGTGCCTGGGGCGCTGCGCCAACTTTGTCAACGGCGAGCTGTGGGGCAAGCCGACCGATCTGCCCTGGGGCGTGATCTTTGGCGGCACCGCGGGCGATATGCCGCGCCATCCCTCCCAGCTCTACGAGGCGTTTCTTGAGGGCATCGTGCTCTTTTGCATCCTGCAGGTGCTCAGCCGCAAAAAGCCGCTATTGCCCCAGGGTACGTTTATGGGCGTCTTTGTGATGGGCTACGGCATCGTTCGCTTTTTGATTGAGTTTGTGCGCGTGCCCGATGCGCAGCTGGGCTATCTGCTGGGCGGCGTCATCACCATGGGTCAGCTGCTGAGCCTGCCGCTCGTAATCGCGGGCCTGGCGCTCATCATCTTCGCCCGACACCGCAACCAGCCCCAGCGCGTCTACCTGGACGCCTAACCACCAAAACCACCACAAAGGGGACAGGCACCTTTGTGGTGGTCTTGCCGAGTTTGATAGGTTTCTAGAAAGGCTTTCGGACTGTGAAGGATTCCGACCTCTCCACAACGGCTGCGCGCGACGCTGCCCGCATCGTCTGGTTTAAGCGCTACCCCGCCAAGCAGACGCTCATCGCATTTTTGCTCGCGCTGTTGGCGACCACGGCGTTTTCCATCGATCCCGCCCCGGTGTCGAGCAACGCAGTCTTGGCAATTGACCCCAAAGCCTCGGGCATGCTGTACGTGTGCTACGAGGTGCTCCTCTCGTTTGCCGGCCATACCGACGCGGTCATGCTGCTTGCGCTTGCCTGCCTGCTCACGCTGCCGTTTCGCTACGTATTCTTTGGCCGCGGCGACGCCTGGCGTCCCTCGGTGATCCTTCCGTCGCTGTTCTTTGCCGTCTGCATGGTGTTTGGCCGCAGCTACGACCTCACCGATTCGGCCGAGATCGTGCTCGGCGACAAGGCCCGCATTATCTGTGCCTGGATAGGCGGTGCGGGCTGGATGCTCTTGGCGGTCGTTGCCTTCTATCTGGCTTTTGAGTGTCTAGATTGGCTGAGCTCTCGGCGCATTCCGTTTTCTGAAGCGCACTTTGGCCGCGTATGGCGTGTGGCTCACGCCGTGCTCTCGGTCCATCCCTTTGCCGGGCCCTTCCTGGTGCTTATGGTCGCCTGGGCGCCCACGCTCATCGCTTCGCTGCCCGGCCTTTTTATGGGAGATACGGGTGCGCAGATTCGCCAGTGGTTCAACTACCCCAACGGCACGAGTGACTACCTGCGTCTGCTCAATCCCAATGTGCTGCTCAACGGACATCACCCCGTGGTGCATACGGCTATCATCGGTTCGTGCGTCCAGCTGGGGCTTTCACTGTTCAACAGCGCCAACGCAGGTCTTGCCATCTACACCTGCGCTCAGTTCGTCATTACGGCCGCCTGCATGGCCTATTCCATCTCGTCGCTGCGCAAGCTGGGCGTGAGCCTGCCGGTCCGCGGCGTAATCCTGCTGTTCTTTGTGTTTATGCCCATGTTCTCCAACTACGCGGCCTTGCTTACCAAAGACGTGCTGTTTGCCGACGCGTTTTTGGTGCTGTTGGTGCAGACCGTGAAGCTCGTGGCCTGCGGCCTGCCCCGTCGCGATGCCAATGTCGAGCGTGCAGGCGAACAGAGGCCTGTGCTCTTTGCGCGCCACGACTGGCTGCTGCTCGCTCTGGGCGCCATGGGTTCCACGTTTCTGCGCAATGGCGGCCTGGTGTTTCCCCTGGCGGCATGCGTGATCGCGGCGGCGTTTTGCGCGTGGGACGCGCATGTGGCTCGTCGTGCGGCCAAACAGGCTGGTGCTGCGCCTTCGGGCGCCATCCCGCGTTTCCGCTGGGTGGGCGTTCTTGCGGTGCTTGCGCTCTGTCTTGCCTCCAATATGTACTTCACCAAGGTCTTTATGCCGGCGCACGACATCACGCCTGGTTCCAAGCGCGAAATCCTCTCGATTCCGTTCCAGCAGACGGCTCGTTTCGTCCAAAAGCACGACGGCCTCAACTCGGGCGTCAACCCCACGGTTAAGGAGGACGGCACCATCGTGGAGGCTCCTTGCGATGGCTTGGTGACCGACGAAGAGCGTGCCGTGATCGATCGCGTACTCAAGTACGAGAACCTGGGCCGCCGCTACAACCCCGACAAGTCCGATGCCGTCAAGAACTGCTTTAACGAGTACGCCTCGCAGGAGGACATCGATGCCTATTTTGAGGTATGGGCTCAGATGTTTAAGAAGGATCCCGAGTGCTATATTTCGGCGCTTATCAATAACTACTATGGTTATTTTTATCCGAGCGCGCGCGATGCCTGGGTCTACAGCACGGCGCGTAGTGCCGAGATCATGGCGCGTCCCGACAACCTCAAGTACTTCGACTTCCATCCGGTTGACAGCAACGTGGTGCGCTGGTGCGACCACCTGATCAATCTGTACCGTGTGGCGGTACAGCGCATCCCGGTTATTTCGCTCACCATGAGTTCGGCCACCTATGTGTGGATCATGATCGCCGTGGTGGTCTACCTGCTGCGTCGTCATTCATGGCGTGCGCTGGCGATCTGGGTGCCGCTGTTGGGCGTGCTCGCCGTGTGCCTGATTGGCCCGTGCAACGGCTCGACTTACATGCGCTACCTGTATCCGGTCATCGCCTGCATGCCCTTCGCCATCGGCGCCACCGTCACCCGCAGCGACTTCCTCTGGTCCTAACTTGGTGCATTGGGGTCAGGTTTCTTTGCACCAAAGGGGCCATCATCACGACGCCTTCATTTTGGGGTTTATCTCGCAGGCCAGTAGGTATATCATAACGACGTTTGTTTATATTGCCCGAGCATCTGCGCTGGGCTTTAGGTCGAAACCGATAGGAGACACGTATGTCCGGACACTCTAAGTGGGCCACAACCAAGCATCGTAAGGGCGCGCAGGACGCCAAGCGTTCCGCCCTCTTCTCCAAGCTCAGCCGCAACATCACCGTTGCTGCCCGTCTCGGCGGTGACCCGCTGCCCGAGAACAACGCCAGCCTCGCCGCTGCCGTTGCCAAGGCCAAGGCTCAGTCCATGCCTAAGGACAAGATCAAGTCCGCTATCGACAAGGCTTTTGGTTCGGGTGCCGACGCTGCCGTCTACGAGAACATCGTGTACGAGGGCTACGGTCCCGCCGGTGTCGCCGTCTACGTCGACTGCCTGACCGACAACCGCAACCGTACCGCTGCTGATGTCCGTTCCGCCTTCTCCCACGCTGGTGGCAACCTGGGCACCTCCGGCTCCGTCGCCTTCCAGTTTGAGCGCAAGGGCCAGATCGTCGTCGCCAAGGAGATCCTGGACGAGAACGCCAAAAAGGAGACCATGATCGCCAACGGTGCTGCCGGTGACGAGGATGAGTTCATGATGGCCATCGCCGAGGCCGGTGGCGAGGACTACGAGGACGCCGGCGAGGAGTGGATCGTCTGGACTACTGCCAACGAGGTCATGGCTGTCTCCAAGGCGCTCGAGGAGCAGGGCGTCCAGGTCAAGGGCTCCGAGACCACCATGGTCCCGACCACCCCGACCGAGGTCTCCGGCGCCGACGCCAAGAAGGTTCAGCGCCTCATCGACCGTCTTGAGGAGCTCGACGACGTCCAGGATGTTTACAGCACCATGGACATGACCGACGAGGTCATCGCTGCCCTCGAGGAGGAGTAGCGCCCGCACGGGTTAAGCCGTGCATATCTGGGCATAATGAAGCGAGCATGCAAGCCTCGTGGAATAGATGAGCCGGATCCGCGTGCGTAGAGCACCGGACCCGGCTCTTTTATAATGATGCGAACCGTTTTGTATTTTGAGAGCCGAGATTTGAAGGGAGCGCCGCGTGCGCGTACTCAAACGAGCCCTAGCGATCGTGTATCTTGCCGCCACCATCGTGGCGCTGGGTACGCTTGTCTGCCAGTTTTGGGGGCCGTATACGTATCGCTTTATGCTGCTGATGCGCGACCCCATGCCGCGCATCGTCGTCACGGCGTGCGCCGGCGTCGTGGCGATCGGCATGCTGGTAAGCTTCTTCCGCCTGATGTTTGCTCGTCGCGAGCCGTCCTGCGTGCATCCGGCGGGGGAGCGCAATATCGAGGTTACCCTTGCGGCGCTTTCTTCGTGTGCCAGGGCTGCTGCCGAGCGCGACGACCGCGTGATGGTCGAGCATGTCGAGGCCCGCGTCCAAGGCTCCGACGATTCGCACGTCCGATTTAAGGTCGAGGCTATCGCGCTTGACGATAAGGACGTGGCATCTCTGGCTACCGCGATGCAGCAGCGCATCGAGGAAGCTTGCGACACCATGCTCGGCACGCCGGGTACGACCACGCGCGTCCGTTTTTTGCCGTCCAAGACTACCGTCCAGACCGTGGAGGTTTCCGGTGAGTGATACCAATCAAGATAAGACCGCTCGTACGCCGCGCCTGACGATTGACCAGAGCGCCACGCCGGCGAACGAACCTGTTGAGTCCAAAGCAGAGGCAACCGAGTTACAAGACGCGGCAGCCGCGGATTTTGACGAGGCTATGGGTCTCATCAAGGGCACGGGCGCTGCCATCTGGAGCTATGCTGTGCGTCATCCCAACACCACGCTCGGCGCCGTCGCTGGCTTTATCCTCGCCGTGTTGGTACTCACGCTCGGCCTGTGGGACACGCTCGTCATTGCATTCTTCGTGCTGATCGGCGCTGTGATCGGCCAAATTCGCGACGGCGAGAACGGGATCGTCAACTTCTTCGGCCGTCTGTTTAGTGGCCGCTAATATGTATTCGACTGTCGCATCCGCGGCAGGCATAAGGAGGAACCATGGCTTTTAATACGAAGGTCGATGTGGCCGATACCGAGCTCGAGGCAGACGAGACCGTCACCGCCGAGGCCGAGGACGTAACGCTCGAGGATGAGGCGCTCGTCGAGGCCGAGTCCGATGTGGATGAGGATGACGAGGAAGCGGACGAGTCCGAGGACTCGCTGACCTATTCCAACGGTGTGATCGAGAAGATCGTCGCCATGGCCACCCGCGAGGTTCCGCACGTTCTGGGCATGAAGGGTAACCTCATGCACTTTGTGCAGGAGCAGTTTGGTGCCGAGAATCTGACCAAGGGCGTGACGGTCGAGGTCACCGATGACAATCGCGTGGTCGTCAACATCTCCGTCATTATCGAGTACGGCGCCTATGCGCCCGCGATCTTCGACGATGTCAAGGCACGTGTCACCGAGCGCCTTGCCGCGATGACCGGTCTTGAGGTGGCGGGCGTCAACCTGCGCATCGAGGACGTCATCACCCCCGAGGAGTACGAGCATCGCACCAGCCAGCACGAATAACCTTCCAAAACGGGACAGGTTTGTTTTGGCAGGTTTTATCTGCGAAAACGTTAAACGGCCGACCGCGCAAGCAAAAGCGTGGCCGGCCGTTTTTTGTATGCCCCCCGATGTAGGCATACCGCTCGTCTAACTAGGGGTTGCAATCGTCGCGTTCCGCGTTACCCTAATGGGCGCATTGTTTCCAAATCGTTAACGAGGAGTTGCCGTAATGGCCGACGAGCACGAAACAGAAAGCAAGGCATGGGCGATTGAGGCCGCTGCGGCAGAGGCGGCATCGCGTGCTGCCGAGGAGGTGCATCGTCCTCCCGTGGTGCCGATGGAGCGCGTGGTTGATCGCACCGATATCGAGCGCGGCGAGCGTGCCGGTCAAAAGCGCAGCCAGGAGCCGGGCTTCCCGCGCTTTTTTGCCGAGCTCAATCTGGGCCTGATTCTTACGGCCTTTGCCATCGTTGCGTTTAAAACCCCTAATCACTTTGCTTTTGGCGGCACCTCGGGCGTGTCGGTCATTCTGTCCACGCTGTTCCCGACTCTGCCCGTCGGCGTCTTTATGTGGATTATCAACGCGGTTCTCGTCGTTTTGGGCTTTATCTTTTTGGAGCGCAAGGCAATCCTGTGGAGTGTCTTCGCCTCGTTTGCGCTGTCCGCCTATGTTTCGCTGTTTGAGCTCTTTATTCCGACCGATGTCTCGATGACGGGCGATATGTGGCTCGACCTGTGCTTTGCCGTCATCTTGCCGGCGCTCGGCAGCGCTATTGTCTTTGACATCGGCGCCTCGACGGGTGGCACGGACATTCTTGCCATGATCCTCAAGCGCCGCACGACGCTCGAGATTGGCCGTGCCCTGCTGCTGGTCGATATCGGCATCGTGACCATCGCGGCCTTTTTGTATGGCCCGCGTGTCGGTCTGTATTGCGTGCTCGGCCTGTTTGCCAAGACGCTTGTGGTCGACAAAGCCATTGAGAGCATTCACCTGCGCAAAGTCTGCACGGTCATTTGTTCCGAGCCCCTTAAGGTCGAGGAGTTTATCGTCAAGCATCTCAACCGCACGGCGACCATCAGCCGCGGCTACGGTGCCTTCTCGGGCAAGTGCGTGACGGTGATCATGAGCGTGCTGAGCCGTCGCGAGGCCGTGCAGCTGCGCCGTTATGCGCGCGAGGTCGATCCGGGTGCCTTTATCACGATTGTCGACAGCTCCGAGATCGTCGGCAAGGGCTTCCGCGGAACGAACTAGCACAGACGTATTCAACGAACCGCCTGCTGGCGCCGTGTACCTTGCAAATCGGTCATCTTTGAGTATTTGACCCCACATTGGGCAATAATGATGCTAAAGACATCGTTTGCGATCCAAGTGATTCGTTCAAGATACGAAGGGATGATTCTATGTTCTGCTCGCAGTGTGGCGCCCCCATGGGCGATAACGACAAGTTCTGCGGCGTGTGTGGTGCTCCTAATGCCGGTGCCGCTGGCTCCGCTCCCCAGGGACAGCCTCAGCCCCAGCAGTTTGTTCCGCAACCGCCCGTGGTGAATGCGCCAAAGGGCTGTGTGGCTCAGGCGTTCCAAGATATGACTAAGACTCCGGGCGTGCTTCAGCGTGTATGCCAAATCGCGTTTTTGCCGGCGCTGATTTGCGTTGTGTCGGTGCTCGTGTTGTTTATTCCCGTTATTGGCGGCATTGCAGCTGCCATCGGCTTTTTGGCAGCTTGCATTGCGAGCGTGTGCGGTTCCGGCTTTGGTATCGAGTGGGGCCGTGATCTTTCGCTCAAGGTCGATGACGGCATGGACCGTCCACTCATGCGCTCCACGTCGTTTGGTCTCGGAGTCTTTTCGAGCGTCATCTCGGTGGTGCTCGAGGTTATCGCTGCCATTCCCGTTATCGGTGTAGTGCTTTCGCTGGTGGAGGGCGTGGTAATTGGCGCCGCGGGCTCGTATTCTTATTACGGCTCCTATGCACTCGAGGCAGCGCTGTTCGGTTCGCTCGGCCTGCTTGTCCTGGCTCTGATTGCCTCGGCGATTCTGGGTGTCTTCTTTAAGATGTTCGCCGACATTGCCGTGATGCACTTTGCGGTGACCGGGCGCGTCGAGAGCGCGTTTTCGCTCGATAAGGTCTGGGCGGCGTTTAAGCACAACAAGACCAAGCTGTTCTGTGCTTCGTTCCTTCCCGAGTTTTTGACGGGCCTGGTCGCCAACGTTGTCACATGGATCTTGACGGTCGTCTTTGGCGCCATTGCCTCTGTCGGTATGTATAGCTACTACTATCGTCCTACGGGTATTGAGGCAATTGTTACCGGCGGTGGCGTCACGCTCGCGCTGTTCCTGGTGCTGGTCGCTTTCGTCACTGTATTTCTTACGGTCTTTGGCAAGATGCTCAAGCACCGTGCCGTTGGCTATTGGGCCGCACGTTATGCAAGCGAGTGGGCCGACGAGGACAAGGACGACGTCCTGACTTTTGTATTGCCCTTCGAGAAGAAGTCCGCTGCTTCGGGTTACGGTGCTCCGGATGCTTCGCCGGCACCTGCACCCGCTCCCGCGACCGAGTCTGAACCGGCGCCCGAGCCTGAGACGGCATCTGAGCCCGAGCCTGAGCCCGAGCCTGAGCCTGAGCCTGAGCCTGAGCCTGAGCCTGAGCCGGCACCTGCACCTGAGTCGGCGTCCGAGCCAAGCTCCGACGAGGAACCTCAGGACGAGTAGCCATGCCGTCTGCCATTTGGGGACGGGGTAGAAATAGTAGAAATAGCGCTTGAAGAATGAGCGGGGGCGGACGTGTCGAAACGTCCGCCCCCGCTTTGACATCGCGATGTGGCTATGACTGCGAGATGCCAGCGAATCGACTACTCGTCGTGCTTCTCCTCACGGCGTGCAGCAGCGCGTGCGTCGTGGATGCCCTTGATCGCGGCATGGCGAGCCGTTCGGGCATCATGGATGGCGTCGCGAGCCTCGGCGGTCGTCGCCTTGGCAGAGCGCAACTTGGCGGCCAGATCGGGGTTGGTTTCGGCGACCGCGGTAATCGCGGGGCCGTCGAGTTCCTCTTGCGTGGGCTCGGCCAAAAAGTCGATGGCATGCTGGGCGGCCACCATGGAGCCCTTTGCCAGCACGGTCTCGTCGATCTTGTAGAAGCAGGAATGTTGGGCGTACGTGGCGCCAATCTTGGGGTTGCGCGTACCTACAAAGGCGAGCACGCCCGGTACGCGGCGCAGGTACTCCGAAAAATCCTCGCCCGAAAGCGTGCCGCGGTAATGGCCTTGACCGGTGGGGCCCAGGCATTTGATTACAGCCTGACGGCAGCGCTCGCTCGAGGCTGCGTCGTTTTCGACCTTGTAGTTGGCGATGGTGTAGTCGGTGAGCTCTGCCTCGGCGCCCAAGGCGGCCGCGGTATGCTCCACGATGCGGCGCATAAGCTCCGGCATTTCCTCGTGAGTCGAATCGCCGTAGGTGCGCACCGTGCCGGCGAGGTAGGCCGTGCCGGCGATAACATTGCGTGCGGTGCCGCCGTGCAGCTCGCCGACGGTGATGACAGCCGGCTCGTATGGGCTGATTTCGCGCGAGACGATGGTCTGCAGGGCGTTGACGATCTCGGCGGCAACCATAACGGCGTCGTGGCCGCGCTGGGGCATGGCGCCGTGGCATGAGGTGCCGCGGACGTCGATGCGGAACCAGTCGGTATTGGCCATGCGCGGTCCGGGCTCGCAGCTCACGGTGCCGGCGTCGACCTCACTCCAGATGTGCGCGGCGTAGGCGCCATCGACGCCGTCGAGCACACCCGTGCCGATCATGAGCTTGGCGCCCTGGCCGTTTTCCTCACTGGGCTGGAAGACGATGCGGACTTCGCCGTGGATGTCGTCGGTCATATGGCGCAGGATTTGCAGCGTTCCGAGCATCATGGCGATATGGCAGTCGTGGCCGCAGGCGTGCATGCAGCCCTCGTTGACGCTGGCGAACTCCTCGCCGGTCTGCTCGGTGACGGGCAGGGCATCGATGTCGGCGCGCAGCAGGATGCGGCGGCGTGGCGTGCCGTCCTCGCGGTAGGCATCCGGCGCGGTGCCGCGAAGGGTCGCCACAAGGCCCGTCTTAAGGGGACGCTCGTAGGGGATATTCATGGCGTCAAGCTGGTTGGCGATGTCGGAGGTCGTGCGCTCCTCGGCGAGGCTCAGCTCCGGGTGCTTATGGAAGTGGCGGCGCTGCTTGATGATATAGGGCTCAAACTCGGTAGCGATATCTTTGATGGCTGCGGTGACGTCGTCAGCCGCGCGAGCCTCGGTCGCCGCCATAATCTGCTGTGCCTTGGTCTTCGTCATGGTCGATTTGCTCCTTGCTGGGTTGATCGCAAAATCGTACAGGCTCTCTCCAGTATGCCACCTGCCGCTAGGGCTGGTAAAGTTGCCGTTTGCCGCTTGGGGTTTTGTTACAAGGGCGGGGGAGTACACTCGGGGGTGTTGAATTTCCTGCCAGAGATGGGGATGCCCATGCAACATATCGATCGGATTATCCGCTCCAAGAACGTCTTTACCGCCCAAGACGGCATCGATACCGCCCGCGAGCTGGCGATTGCCATCGCAGGCGACCGTATCGTCGGAGTCGGTGCGCCCGATGACGTGATTGCCGCCGCTCCTGCCGCCACGTCGGTTATCGACTACGGCGAGCAGTTTGTCTGCCCCGGTTTCCATGACGCTCATCTGCACTTCTTCCATACCTCGGTCGGTTCCTCGCCGTACATGCTCATGGATATGGGCACGTCCGAGGCGGCGCTGGTGCAACATGCGCTCGAGTTTTCCCAGGACCTGCCCGACGACGCTTGGGTTGTGACGCAGGGCTGGCGCGATTACCGTTGGGATCCGCCCGAGCATCCTACCAAGGCGTCGCTCGATGCGGCATTCCCCGATCGTCCCTGCGTTATGTATTCGGGCGACGGGCACACGCTTTGGCTCAACAGCCGCGCACTCGAGGCGCTCGGCGTCACGCGCGACAGCGAGCCGCCAGCGGGCGGCAG
>CABUWA010000018.1 GCA_902495085.1 uncultured Collinsella sp.
CGAGAAAAGCGGCATGGCCAACCCTCGTGCGTTTAAAGTTCGTTTGCGAGCGGCGGGCGCGGAGCCGAGCCGTTCGCGGTGGCATAGATGCTGCTAGTGTAGCACGCTCGGGTGCATGGGGAGGATAGCGGGATGCGAGGTTGCCTGTCTGGCTTGGCCTTAGCGCTTCTTCTTGTTCTTCTTCTGCTTGCGCTTGGTCTCCTGGGGCTTGTCGCCCTGTTTGGCTTCGGCAGCGGCCTTCTCGGCCTTCATCTTCTTGCGCTTGGTCTCGATGTGGAGTTTTTTGTTGATGCGCGCCTTGAGGAAGGGACCGAACTGCTCGGCATCGCCGCGGACAAAGGTGTCCTTAGGGATCGTCACGCCCTGGTCGGCGAACATGGCCACAAAGATGCGCTCGCCGTCGAGCACGTGGTCGAGCTTTTCAAACGGGAAGAACTGCGACTTGCCGCTCTTGCCCCAAACCATCAGGCCGTCCTCGTTGGCGGCGACGCGGCGATAGCGGCCACCCATGGACTCGTCGGCCTCGACGGCGTCGATAAAGTCGCGGGCGAGGGTGTGGTGCAGGTTTTTGCTCCACCAGGCCAAAAAGGCGCCGAATACGATCAGGACGACGCCAAACTTGATCCAGTTGCCGCCGGCCACCAGCATGCCGATGCCGATGAGCGCGGCAATTGCCGCGGCGACATACAGCGAGCCGCGACGCCTGGGCGAGGCGACCAGGCGGGCGAAGTCGGTGACCAGGTCGTTTTCGTACTGGTACTCGTTGAGGTACAGGATGCCGTCGTCGGCTGCGGCCTGCGTTTCGAGCGCGACCTCGACCTGGTCGGCTGCTTCGGAGGGAACGAGGTTGCTCTCTGCGTCTGCCATGCTCTTTGGACTCCTATCGCGGCGGGCTCGCCGTACGGGTTATTATGGAATGCAGTATGCCGTGCGACCGCATGGCCGCCGCGGCAACAAGACTCAGTATACCCGGGGGAGCACCCATGGAATCGTTGTACCGAAAGTATCGCCCGCTCACCTTCGACTCCGTGGTGGGCCAGCAGCATATCGTCTCGACGCTCGAGCACGCCATCACCGAGGGACGCCTGTCCCACGCCTACCTGTTCTGCGGACCGCGCGGCACGGGCAAGACCACCATGGCGCGCATTCTGGCCAAGGCGCTGCTGTGCCGCAATGCCGAGGCGGCGCGCACCGAGGGTACAAGCGGCTGCATGCCTGACGGTACTTGCGAGGAGTGCGAGCTCATTGCCGAGGGTAACCACCCCGATGTTTACGAGCTCGATGCCGCCTCCCGCACGGGCGTGGACAATGTGCGCGAGGAAATTATCAACTCCGTCAACTTTGCCCCGGTGCGCGGCAAGTACAAGATTTATATCATCGACGAGGTCCACATGCTCACGACGGCGGCGTTCAACGCGCTGCTCAAGACGCTTGAGGAGCCGCCGGCGCACGTGATCTTTGTGCTGTGCACCACCGACCCGCAAAAGATTCTGGAGACCATCCTCTCGCGCTGCCAGCGTTTCGATTTCCATCGCATCGGCAACGAGGATATTGAGCATCGCCTGGCATACGTGTGCGAGCAGGAGGGCTTCGATTACGACGACGAGGCGCTGGCTATCGTGGCGCGTCATGCCAAGGGCGGCATGCGCGACGCGTTGTCCACGCTGGAGCAGCTGAGCGTCTTTGGCAACGGTTCTGTGCATGCGGACGACGCCCGCTCGCTTTTAGGCGAGGTTTCGGACCAGATTCTGGGCGAGTTTTCCCGTGCCATTGCCGATCGCGATGTTGCCGAGCTCTATGGACTGATTCGTGCGCAGGTCGAGGAAGGAAACGACCTGCTGGAACTGACGCGCGACCTGGTGGCGCATGTGCGTGACGCGTACGTTGCCTGCGTTGCCGGTGCCCGTGCCGAGCTGTTTGAGGGCGGCTCCGAGCAGGCCGAGGCGCTTGCTGCCGAGGCCGCTGCCTTTGGCGAGCATCCTGCCGACCGCCTGGCCCGTGTGCTGACGGTGCTCGACGATGCCGCACTGGAGATGAGGGGCGCGAGCGACGTGCGCCTGGTGCTCGAGATCGCCTGCACACGCCTGGCACGTCCCGAGGCCGATTTAACGATTGAGGCATTGGCCGAGCGCGTGGCGCGTCTGGAGTCCATGGTTGCCAACGGCGCCGTGCCGGCGAGCGTGGCTGCTGCTCAGGCCGCCGCGCCTGCAGCATCCGTACCTGCTACTGCCCAGCAGCCGACGCTCATTTCGGGCGCCCGTGCTGCCGCTCCGGCGGCATCCGCTGCCCCTGCTGCTACGTCCGCGCGCCAGGGTGGCATGCCTTGGGACCGTGGTGCTGCCGCTCCGGCGGCTCAGCCTGCACCCGTGTCAGCTTCCAAGCCTGCAGCGCCTGCACCTCAGCCTGCGCCGGCTCCGACGTCTCAGCCCGTTGCGGCCCCCGCGCCTGTCACCGCTCCGGCATCTAAGCCCCAGTCCAACAATGCCGCCCAGGTTGCCGCCGCCGGTGCTGCCGAGACGCCCGCGGTCGGGGATGCCGGAGAGATGCAGCGCAAATGGGCCGAGGTTGTCGAGCGTGTCAAGGCGCGTCAGGCCTCCTACGCAGGGCTTTTGCTCAACGCCCGCGCCACGGCCGACGACGGCTCCAAGCTCACGGTCTCGTTCCCTGCGGGCTCGACCTTTGCCATCAAGATGCTCGGTCGCGCCGATACACAGTCGGTGGTTCTGCCGACGGTCTGCGCAGTCTTCGGTCGTCGTACCGTCGACTATGTCCTGGATGGGGGTGGCACGCCGGCTCCTCAACATGAGGAGCATTCTCCATCTGCACGGGCTGCGGCATCTGCGGACCCGCAACCCGTGTCCTCGGCGGCCCCTGCATTCTCGAGCGCCAGCGCGTCGCAGCAGCAAACGGCACCGGTAGCGGCATCGACCCCGTCGGCGCCTAAGCCCGCGGCGCCCAAACCGGCTGCTCCGACACCCGCGCCCAAGCCCGCCTCGCCCGCGCCCAAGTCGTCTGACCTGGGCAAAGCCCCCTGGCTACGCTCCGACAACCCCGCCGGCGCTCCTGCCACGGGTAAGCTCCCGACTGAGCTCGCACCCCGTGCGCCCGAGCGCTCTGCCGCTCCCAAATCTCAGCCTGCCGCGTCGTCTGCGCCATGGGAATCCGAGCAGGTTCCCTACGACGATGCCATGGTCGGCGGTTTTGCTGGCGATGCGAGCGGGGACGATCTGCCTCCGTTCGACGTGCCGGGTGCGACGCCCGCGCCCAAGTCCGTTGTAGCTGCCCCCAAAGAGGAGGACGCTCCTGCAGCTCCCTGGGAGTCCAACCCCGGCGCCGGCAGCCCCTTCGGCCACCAGGGCGCAGCCCCGAGCATCCCGCAGACCGAGGACGAGGCCAAAGCCCTCATCCGCAGCGTCTTCGGTCAGGCCACCATCTTCAAACCGGTGGAGTAGCTGCGTGGGCGGGTATACCGTTCAAGAAGAGGGCCCCTTGTCCGGGCGCATCTGTATTTCGGACATGTGCAACGTGGTGCCGCGTATATCGCATTCGAGCAGACAGGTGCGCGACGGCCGGCCTAGGATGTTGAGGTCGATACGATACGTCGCATGGCTGTCTGTGTGCTCGACTTGCTCGGCGTCGACGGTTGCTCCGATTGTCAAATAGTCGCCTAGCTCGGCATCGACAATCTTGGAGTTAGTAATCTCGACCTTGAGCTCTTGGTAGAGGGACGGGCTGTTGTAGTAAATGGTTCGGGTTCCATCGGTGCACTCATCGGTCGTTTCCCATTTGACGACGGGCTGGTCCGAGCTGGCTACCAGCAGTTCTGCTCCAAAGGCTATAGCATGGGTGATGACAACCAGCAATGCCCAGCCGACAAAGAGATAGAGAACCACATATGCAACGGGGTGTTTTGAGCGGATGTTTTGGAGCGCGTTGGGGGCATTCATGGGGCACCTCCAAATTACTATCTATGGCAATCAAATTATACCCTGCCGCCATGTGCGCCGCCTCGAGCAGCGGTTCGGCATTTAGCTATTTAGTGGCGCACATGAAATGCCGGATTCGGCTCTACTAGATTGAGTGTGCGATATTATGCAACCTTGCATAATTCGACCTTGCATAATCTTTGAGTGCGGTTTGTATTGGAGGACATGTATATCGACTGAGGTAACACGTCCGCCCCGCTCTCTCGCCGCGCGCCGTGGTACGATTTTTGAGTTTGAAAGTCCCGCCGTGCTCCGGCTGCCCTTGCAGCTCGGCGTGCGGCCGCACGTAAAGGAGCCATCATGGCCGGTATGAACATGCAGCAGATGATGAAGCAGGCTCGCAAGATGCAGGAGCAGCTTGCCGCCGCGCAGGAGAACCTCAAGTCCCAGACCGTCGACGCCTCTGCCGGCGGCGGCATGGTCAAGGTGACCGTTAACGGCGAGATGGAGCTCGTCAACCTCACCATCGATCCCGATGCGCTCGATCCCGAGGACGTCGATATGCTGCAGGATATGATCATGGCTGCCGTCAACGAGGCCGTCCGCGGCGTCAACGAGCTCGCCAACAAGCAGATGGGCGCCATCACCGGCGGCCTCAACATCCCGGGCATGCCGTTCTAAGACACGCATATATATGAGTGCCAACCACAGTCTGCAAAAACTGCTCGATGAGCTGGGCCGTCTGCCGGGCATTGGTCCCAAGTCGGCCCAGCGCATCGCCTATTACCTGTTGGAGGCCGACGCCGAGGAGGCGCGCCGCCTGGCCGAGGCCATCCTGGAGGTCAAGCAGGAGGTCCACTTTTGCAGCCGCTGCTTTAACTACGCCACGGCCGACGAGTGCTCCATCTGCCAGGACCCGATGCGCGATACCACTCGCATTTGCGTGGTGGGCGAGCCGCGCGATGTCCAGGCGATCGAGCGCACGGGCAGCTACCACGGCCTCTACCACGTATTGGGCGGCGTGATCAGTCCCATGGACAAGATTGGCCCCGAGCAGCTGCACATTCGAGAGCTGCTGGCACGCTTGGGCCACGAGGACATCCACGAGGTCATCATCGCCACCAACCCCAATATTGAGGGCGAGACCACGGCGAGCTATCTGGCCCGTACCATCAAGCCGTTGGGCGTCGAGGTGTCGCGTCTGGCAAGCGGCCTTCCCGTGGGCGGCGACTTGGAGTATGCCGACGAGCTTACGCTTGGCCGCGCCATCGAGGCCCGCCGCGCGATTTAGGTGGCGAGCCTGCTCCTGCCGTATGTTTTCCTCGCGACGCACGGGGTAGTCATAATTTCCCCGTGCGACTGTGAGTTTGTTGTGCAACAAAGATGCTTCGTATCCGCTTATCGCATGGATGCTTCCGCTCGCATCCTTAATTTGTCCATTCGTTGCGCAACCTTTTTGGTTCGCTGATACACTCAAATATGGATTCGAATGAATGCGCCGCTCCCGAGCGGTGTGTTTTTGTTGGAGGAGAACGCATGCGGCCCGGTGGCACTCAGACAAAGCGCGGCGCCGCGGTGCGCATACGACGCCGACTGGGCTTGGCGCCGCGGGCGTACGCACTGCTATCGTGCTCGCTGGTGCTGGTCATAGCTGGCGTTTCTGCCTATGGCATGACCGTGCCGTCCATGATGCAGGCGCATGCCGCACGCGAACCGCGCGTGGGGCATGAGGTCAAAAGCGATCTGGGCACCACGACTGGATATGCTTGGGCAAGTGTGGTCGGGCATATTGTGTTTGGCACCGACGATGCGGACGGCGCCGAGGCCCCGGACAACGAAGTCACGCTTGCCAATGGCAAAACCATCGTGCTCACCAACACCAAGATCATCGATCGATTGTCCAACAATAGCGTGGCGGCAACGGTGAATAAGGTCGAGCAGCAAAAGGAGCAGGACGCCCAGCAGTCCGGAAAGCCCGGTAGCTCGGATACTTCTGGCTCCGGCTCGGATTCATCGAGTTCGGGCGGCGGCTCTGGGTCGGGTTCCTCTACCGGAGGGCCTGGAAACGGCGGCTCGACGGGCGGCAACACTGACAACGATGCAAACTCCGGCGGCCTTTCCGCTGCTGAGGAAGAGAGCATTCACAGTTGGCTTGTGACCAAGTACAACATGCTCGACGGCTATGTTTCTCGTGCCAATGACGTGGTCTCGACCTATAACTCTACGGGAGATCCCAGGCCGTGCGACAGCCTGGTCGGGGAGATGTTTGTCATTCGAGCCGAGTTCGGTCGTCAGACATTCTCGCCCCGGTCAAAGTGGTATCAGCAGTATGCCAATCTGTGGGGCTGTTACACCAACCTATGTCAATGGGTCGGCCATTACGGCGATGATGACGTCGCGCTCGGTAACTTCAACAATAACGTGGCGGCGCTTGCCCTATGATGACCGATCTTGCATCCACCACACCACAGTCGCTCGGTCGCGATCCCATGGTCGGCCTGCGCCTGGCGCGTGTCGACGGGTTTGAGCCGGCCATTGCGCTCGGTCAGGACGAACTGCCTGCCTATCTGCGTCGTTTTACGATGCTGTTTGCCGACGATGCCACCATGCGCCGTGGCGGTATCGGCCGCGTGACGCGTGCCGTCAACGCCCAAGGCGAGGCCGTGGCACTCAAACAGCTCATCTTGCCGACGCGCGATGAGTTTGACGACGATGCCGCTCACGAGGCGCTGGTCGCCAAGTTCAAGGCGGCGTTTCGCGAGGAATACGAATGCCATCGCGCCCTTTCGGGCCTTAAGGGCTTTCCCCGCCTCTATGGCTGGGGCGAGGTCGACGGTGTGCCTGCAATTGTCATGGAATGGGTCGAGGGCGAGACGCTTGCCCGCTTGCGTTCGCGACTTGCCGTGGACGATGCCGGACGCCTGTCGCCGCTTGTGGCGGCGCGTCTGGGTCGCGACCTGTTCGATCTGCTCTGCCGTATGAGCCTGGTGGGCGAGGGCTTTGTCCATCGCGATATTTCGCCCGCTAATATTATGGTGCGCACGGCGCGTCTACCGCTTGACCGGCAGCTTGCCGAGGGCACCTTTGACCTGTGCCTGATCGACTTTGGCTCGTCGCTGGCGCTTGAGCCTGCGTCGGCCGTGGCCGGTACCGGCGGCAAGGCATCCTTTACCGAGCGCTATGCCACGCTGCGTCGCGCGACGGTTGCCTATGCCCCGCCCGAGATGCTCACCGACGATATTCCCGACCTGCGCGCTTTACGTATGTCGCCGGCGATTGACGTCTATGCCGCGGCAAGCACGGTTTACGAGCTCATTGCCGGCGTCGCGCCATACGAAGCCGCGCCGAGCACTTCGGGCGCCTCGGGTTCGCGCAAAAAGACGCGCGACATCGCGAGCCCCTACCGTCTCAAGATGGACACGCGGCCCGACTATCCCATTGGTGCCCATGCGCCCGGTTGTGATTTGACTCAGCTGCTTCGTCGTGAGCCCGATGTGGCGCTCGCCGCGGCCGAGCAGGCCCAGCAGCTAGGACTTGAGCCGGATTCCGAAGAGCTACGCGATGCGCTGGCGTTTGTCGATGCCCAGCTGTTCGACGTGGTGATGGCCTGTCTGTCCAGCCATCAAAAAGATCGTCCCGAGCCGGCGGCGGTCGAGGCGGCGCTCTCGGCGTTTTGTGACCACTATGCGCAAAATGTCGGTCGTTCGCTCCGCGGCGAGCCGCTCACGCCGTGCCCCATGGATGCGTCTGGCCGCGCGGTTCGTCGCGCGGCGATGATCGGTGCGGCGGTCGTTTGCAGCGTGGTTTGGGCTGTGGTCGTGGTTTCGGCCGCGCTGCTGGCGTCGGGCGCTCGCGTGACGGCGACTTTGGGATCGCTCGTGTGGTCTGGGTCGCTACCGGGTATTATTGCCGCACTGGCGTTGGCGCTGCCAGGCATAGCCGGCGTTGCCGCGGGGGCACTTGCGCGCGATCGGCGCTCGGGCTTCCTGCAGGGCGTGCTTGCGCTTTCTGCCTGCGAGGTTCCGGTGCTGGTTGTGGCTGCATGTAGCGTATTTTCCCAACGCGCCGTGATGGGCGGCCTTGTTGCCGCTCTGGTTGCGACCTATACGCTTACGTGGTTTTTGCTTGCGATGGGCTTTGCCTTTGAACTTCCCGTTTCGGCACCACGACGCACAAAAGCCCAGATGGCGACTCCGCTTGCCGGTGGAGCCGCAGCTGCCCGTACTTTTGGCGGACCTGTCGAAGTATCGTCCGATTCTATTTCTACGACCAAGGAGGCCTAGGTCATGGCATCTCAAGTTGAGCTCACCCCATGCGGGGCCATGTTTGACATCTTTAAGCGCACGGCGCATCTGAGCCATATCGAGCTGTGCGGCTTGGTGCTTTCGTCCCGTCCGCTCGCCGACGGCCGCAGCCCGCAGAGCCGAGCCGCCGATCGCTCTTGGGTTTCCCGCTTTATCGTTCGCGCGCCGGTCGGCACGCTTCAGCAGCGCTACTTTGCCGAATACGGTACCTCGGCTGCGCGCATTATGTCGCAACTGGCCCTGCGCCAGCGAAATCCCATGGACTCCACGGCTGTGATCAATATGGTGTGCGGTCCTGCAGGTGAACCGATGGTACGCGCGCTCGAAGAGTGCCACCAGGACACGAATCTCTATCGCAACGCGCTCGATCGCCTGTCCCAGGCGGCGGAACTCATGCCCGCCGAGCGCGCCGAGGCCGTGCTGGTGCTGTTTGTCGCCGTCGGTTGTTCGGCGGATGTGCGGTCCTCGGTGAACTATGCCATCGACTACGCGCACGCAACCTGTGGCGGAGGCACCTCCACGCCGCGTTCGCTTGGCATGTCGATGACCGCAGGCGAGCGCGAACCCGCCCCGGCGCACCCCTTGGGCTTGCTGCGCGTGCAAAACAGTTTTGTCGTGAGCGCCCCGCGCTGGATTCAGCCGAGTGAGCGGGGTGTTGAGATTGGCGCGCTGGCCACTGGTGAGGGCGATATTACCGACGTCGGCGACGATGTCTCGGCCCGCCATGCCCATATCTGGTGCGATGCTCAAAATATCTGGCACGTCGAGGACTTGTCGTCCACCAACGGAACCGTGGTGGTAAACGGGGCCACGCGCGTCTGCATTCAGGTCGAGCCCGGCCGTTCCGCCCAACTCAATCCCGGCGACGAGCTCAAGCTCGGCGAATCCGCTACCTACGCCATTCTCTTCGGTGCCCTCTAGCCGGCAGTTAGGGACGTTCCTTTTAATATGAGCAGGACATTGTCAAGAGACAAAATCGGGCCTGGCCCCAACGATATGGGGTCAGGCCCTCTCCCTATATCAGCCCGTCCGCGGCGACCTCGGCGTGTCTTCCCGACGCTCGTCTTTGCAGTTTAATATCCGCCCGCGGCGATCTCTCGCTGGGCAATCCGTTGCTACGGCTGAGGCTTCTTCGTCGAACCGACAGTCTGTGCACGCGTGTGGCGCCCTGGGCGCTCGCAGAAAAGGGACCTGAGGTTCGCCTCAACGGCTTCGGATCGAACCGCTTCCGGGGTGATCGGCTTATGTGCGGGGGAGCCTCCCCCTACGCCTCCTCGGCCATGAGGCCGACCGCCCACACCCAGCAGGCGAGCTCGCGCGCCGTGGCCACGTTCGCCTTGTTGCCGTGGACCCCGCGCGCGAGCAGCGCCTCCCGCCTCTCGACCAGCCTCCGCACGCCCTTGGCGGCATGCCTCCGGGCGCCTCGGTCCGGGGCCTGGCCCCTGGCGGGCTCCTTCGGCCGCCCCGAGCACGTCAGGTAGTGCCACGCGGCCTCGACCAGCGTCTTCCTCAGGTGCTTGTTGCCGGCCTTGGTGATCGCGCCCCTGCGGTCGCTCTCCCCGCTGGAGTGCTCGGAGGGCGTCAGGCCGACCCACGCCGCGAACGAGCGGGCGTTCCTGAACCTCGAGAACTCGCCGGCCTCGAACACGAGGTCGGCGGCGGACGCGTGTCTACGCCCTTGAGGCAGCGGAGGGAGTCGACCCTCCTCCTCCACCTGGGCTTGCGGGCCTCGGCCTCGACGAGCCCCTCGAGCCTCGCCTTCTCCTCCGCCGCCCGCCTGACCGCGTCGACATAGTAGGCGAGCACGTCGTTGTCGGCCCCCTCCGCGAACCTTATCGACTCGATCCAGGACCAGTGCGCCCGGGTCCAGTTGCCCTTCCTGCGGCCGGTGGGCGTCCTCTCGTCGAAGACGAGCCCGTGCCTGAGCAGGAACTTGGAGAGCCGCTGCTTCGAGCGCGAGAGGTCGTCCCTCGCGTCCTCGAGCGCCCTGGTCAGGTCGCGGGCGGCCTCGCACTCGTCGTCGGGGACCCACACCTCGACCACGTTGCCGACCGACAGCATGCGGGCGAGGAACTCGGCGTCGTTGCGGTCGTTCTTCCTGCGCCTGTCCGCGCTGGGCTTGATCATCTTCGAGACGGCGCCGACCACGCAGTCGACCCCCAGGCCGGAAAGCCTCTTCTGCAGGTCGAAGCCCGTGACCCCGGACTCGTACACGCACCTGGCCCTGGGGTCCACGGAACGGACCCACCCCGCGACGGCGCCGGCGTCGTAGCCGAAGGTCGCGGCACGTACCTCCCCGGTCATGACGTCGAGGGAGACGGCCTTTATCGAGCGGGCGTGGACGTCGAGGCCGATGAAGGTGGTAGTATCGAGCATGGGAGCCCCTTCCATGAATGCGGCGTGGCCGCCACGGTTGGATTAGACACTCACCATTGTCGGCCTAATCCGCGGTCTTTCATGCAGCAGGGGCTCTCAATGTTTTTATGTCCTGCTCATATCGTCTCTGCCGGCACTTGGGGACACTCCTCGGCGCGCCAGAGCCAGTCGCCCGGGGATGGAGGGGCCATTTTGGCCCTTGGCGGTCAGTCGGGGCGAAACTAGAAGATCTTTCCGATTCGCGGCTGTTCATGCTTGTAGAGCATCTAAAACAATAGGATGTTATTCTGGAATATGCCGGGTGCGTGAACTTGCCTGTCTTAGCCTTAATAAGGTATAGGGGAGTTTGGCTCAGGGGTTCCGTCTTGTTCTTCAGCGCAGTATTGTGGGACAGATTTGCTGAGATTGGCGCCTTACACCGCAGAGCGCACGGAAGGCTCTCGATTTGTGTTCTGGCCCCAGAATACAGGGCCTGATACTTACCAACTGTGGCATGGATGTAACATCTGTAGAAATCAACCCTTTTGTTGTCGACCTTTGTAAGAAAAACACTGCCATCAACTCTTTGGATGACGAAACTAGGGTGCTTGAGGGGAGCCTTTACTCCCCTCTGAGAGATGACTCATGTTTTTCGCTTGTCGTTGTGAATCCTCCGTTACTGCCGATTCCGGATGAGATTCCTTATCCCTTCGTTTGAGATGGAGGACAATCGGGTCTGGATAAAACACTTCGTATTCTTAAGGGTGGCGATACGCATTTAGAGAAAAACGGTAAATACTGCTAATAGGGATGACGACGATGGTGCAGGGGCGACCCGCGATGCTCTCATCAATACGTCGGATACTTGGGAAATCAGGTCTAGATGCATGTATGATGATGCTGTGTGGCTATTCAACTAATCCGCGTTCCGAATGGGTGCAGGGTATAGCTGCGACATCGTATGCTTTTGACCCGGCGCGATACTCAGATATTTCTGAGGCGGTTGACGAAGTTTATACGCACTATGCCGCGCAAGGCGTTTCGGAAGTTTGCACATCTACGTTACGGGCTTAGGTTTCTTCAAGCGAGCAGGCCGGTTGCGTTATTTCGAGCGATTTTTCTAGTCTAGACGACAAAAGGCAAAGGATTTGATGGGTATAAAACGCGGACGTTTGTGGGCGGATGCTCAAATCTATTGTGGCAATCGGGCGGTTGAAAAAGATATTTCAACCGCCCGATTGCCAGGTTCGTCGGAGGAGATGTCCGATTCCGGCTCTCTTGTAGGAAGAGCTTGAGATCGTATTGGCCCAAGGCAATCTTAAAGCAGTCTCATTGGCAAATCTTCGCTCCTGTTGTGTTGAGGTGTAAGGTATCAGTGATTGATGTTTTGTGGCGGGTAGATTGGGGCCTTCCTTGATTCGATGCGTTCTCTCGAGGTTCATCAGAGCAAAAGGGGCTTTCGTCTTCATTGCTATCACGGTGATTGGAACCGCTCTCTCCTATGCCATGCCATACGTGAACGGGAAATTCTTAGATTTTCTTCTCGGTAACCGCAGCGAAAGAGACGCCGTACTCTTCGCGCTCCTGGTTGCGTCAATAGGAGTTTTCTCCACCCTCTTTACTTATTTTGCAGGAACACTTTCCATTCGCATAACCACGAGACTTTCCTTTGATCTTCTCAGGGAGGCCGTCTTGCGTTTTGAAAGAGACGATTACTTGGTGAGTCGGACCATCGATCCAGCCTATACAACGCAACGGATTATTTCCGACTCCAGCGTGGTCTCATCCTTCGTTTTGGCGAATTTTATCAGTGCGCCGCTGTCCATTGTAGCCATTCCCATCGTATTGCTTATCATATGGTCAATTGATTCAACTCTCGCGGTGTTTTCCATCATTCTCCTCATCGTGTATTTCTGTGTAATTACTGGGTTGAGGAAACTTTTGTATAGGGTCACGTATGAGAAGAAAGAGGCGGACAGCGCCTTTTACGCCGCAATTGCATCGCAGCTTAATCAGATTCTCAACATTCAACTGACATCTTCGTACGGCAAGAGCGAACAAGCGCTCGACGCTGGGTTTAAGAGCTATTTTCCCAAAGTTTTGCGCTCCGGAAAGCTATCATATTCTCTGACATCGCTCGATGGTCTTTTCGCAGCGTTGTTTCAAGCGGTGATACTTGTTGTTTCCGGAGTACGAATCATTAACGGAACTATGTCAATAGGCGAGTACACTATCATCGGTACATACTTCGCGGTTCTCTTTAAGACTTTGAAAAGTATGATGTCATTGTTCAAATCCTATCAAGATGCCAAAGCATCATGGGATAGGACGGCTATCGCGACGAGAGAAAAGGAGAGATCGGGGTGGAATCGGACCGATTTAGCTAAACTCGATGAAATAAATGACATTTCGGTATCTGATTTGGAATTCTCGGTTGGCCTTCCAGACGGATCTGTCCGAGAGGTCCTCGGCGGGTTTTCTTTCAAGTTTTCCGGTCCTGGTACATATTGCATAGTTGGGGAAAACGGAAGAGGCAAGACGTCACTTCTTTACTTGATGCTCGGGCTATACTCATCGAAAGGCAAAGTAAAATACAACGGCGTGCCAATCGAAGAATGCGACTTGGATTACATACGTGCGAGAGAGATATCGTGCTGCCCACAGTCGTGCTTCGCGCCGGACGAAACGGTGAAAGAGCTGTTAGAGTATTTCGACACGCCCTTTTCTTCCTATCACCGGGGTGTAGATGGCCTACTTTCGCTGGAAAACAGCGTGAAGGAGTTGCTCGGGAAACGTTGCTCCGCGCTTTCGGGCGGTGAGCTGCGCCGAGTGTACTTATGGTCGGCGATTTCACGCAAGTCGTCAGTTTTGGTACTCGACGAGCCCACGACTGGGTTAGACGCTGTAAGCCGCGCCGAGCTTGCGGCCTATGTTAAGCGCAACAAGCAAAGCCAGCTGATCATCGTTGTCTCTCACGATGACGAGATGGTCGGCGCGGTAGAAGGGGTAGTGGATTTAGGCAGCATGTACCAGGGTAAATGATGACAAGTGTAGTGCTACCCAACTGGCAGAGATAACAAAAAGGCGATGCAGATGCACGTAGCATTCAGGCGGTTCGGACTCGGTGCCTTCACGCCATCGCAACGCTTTCAGATATAGTTCTCGTTCTCTTACTAAAGGAAACTTTAGTCTACGTCATCTTGTCGAGACAGAGGTGAAGCGAAGTGTTGTCGCGACGTATCTTATTCCAGGTGGCTCAGTATCAGCGTGAGAATCGCACCAAAGTGTACTTACGATTCTCGTGTCCCACGGACAACATGAGCTGAGCATTGAGGTTCCACCCTTTGCTGCAACTACACGGGGTTGGACGGCAATGAATATGCCGGGCCGCATACCACGCGCAGCGGGGGTCCATGTCCCAGTATGTTGCCTACAGCAGCCTCGATGTCCACGCACACATCATCTCTGCCTTCGCGTTCAATCCATTTGCCGGAGAGTGCGAGGGTTGCCAGGCCGTAGAATTCGAGCCGAACAAATGAAATGCGGTATCAGCGCATAGGATTAAACTGACGATTGCTTTGCACTGAGAATACGCTTGGAAAGCCGCTATGGGTGGCGGCCCGGGTTAAATAGAGAAGCCCGTCCGATCACTTTCATGTGGCGAACGGTCGGGCTTCTTATTCCACTTGCCAATGCTCGGCTCATATTGGAAGAAAGCTACGCTAATGTTTGCGTGACACTCCTATTTTCTCCGAAGAAAGAGTCGGATAATGAAGAATAGAATTAAAAAAGGTGCCAGATATAACGCAAGTATAAAGGCTAATCCAACGAGACCTTGCAATAATGGCATAACTCCTCCCAGACACGAGATTTTGGTATTTGTTCCCATCTTATTCTGAATTGGACCAAATAGTTCCTAGCCACAAAACTACTCGTCAACTGGATCGCACCAATCTGCTGGCAAAACACAGCTTGATTCTTTATCGACATAGCACCAATCCGCAACAGGGCACTCGGCGATGTCGTAAAAATTGCATATATCAACTCCAAGACAACAAGGCTCAACGGGAGGATGTTCATTTGAACCAACAGGATGGATATGCTTCATAACAGCTCCTCACCTTAATCCAATTAGAGACTACGTTTGATCAATGCCACAGTGATCTACAACGCAGATGCTGCCGCCATCCATGTCATAGTCGCAGTAATCGTATGCACCACAGCCATCTGCTTTATCATAAACAGTACAGATGTCAGTAATGCCCAAGAGGCAGTCAAAAGACATCGGCTTCACGCCTGCCTCGTCGCCACTTCCTGGATTAATCGGATGAATATGCTTCACGACTACCTCCCTTTGAGTGCAGAAAAACCTCAATATTGTGTATAACAAACCAAGATGTCTAGTTCACCATATTTCTAGAATGGTTTCGGCGAACGTAGCAATAAGCTTCGCAGACGGTAATCAGAAGAACGAACACCTCCACAATGGTGACAGCAATGCGCTGAACCGCTTATTCCGATACAGTAGCTTCTCGTTGATTTTTCTCCTGCGAAGATGAGTGGCGGGAAATAAGGTCAAAAGCCATCTCGTAGCACATTTTTCTATATTCACATGATGCAGGGTGTAGACTCTTGGGCAAGTAGCCGTGCTCGTCTGCAGCCTCCCAGCTACAGCCCCCACCACAGAAAGACCGAGCCCAACAGTCCGTACAGTCAATTCTTTTTTCGACACCCTGACTCCAGTTTTCAATATACCTAGTTTCGTCAATTCCGGTGACGATGTTGCCCATTTTGAATCGCATCATCCCGACAAACCTGTGACAGGGGTATACGTCCCCTTCGGGAGTCACGGAAATAAAACGCCTGCCAGCCCCGCATCCGACAAAGGCGATCCTGTTGCTCATAATCAAATCAACTGCAGTTTTCAATGTTCTAAACAAGGGCTTTTCCCCTTGATCAATCTGTTTGAGATATTGATCCGCCAAATCTATTAGGCCCGCCCTGATTTTGTTTAATGAGTGTTCGTCGAGTTTGATATTCTCATCGAATGAGCTCACGGGCGAGAAGTAAATCCTTCTGAAGCCCATCTCTTTAAACTGAAGATAGTCTTCAACAAGGTTACAGTTATTATTTGTTAAGGTCGCTCTTGCGCCGAAGGGGAACGACTCGGAAAAACGACGAACGTTTTTGTCGATATCGGAGAAAGAGCCGCCTCCCGTCTTGTACGGGCGCGATGCATCGTGCTTGCATCCTGTACCATCGAGACTAATCAGAACAGAAAACCCGTGCTCCTTGAAAGAATTCACAGCAGTGTCATTCAAAAGCGTTCCGTTGGTCGTAATAGAATAGGTAAAGTTTCTATTGGGGTATATTCTTTTTGAATAGTCGACCGTTTTCCATATCAGCGGCTCGTTAATCATGGGTTCCCCACCAAAAAAGACGATCGCAAGCGTTTCGTTTTCCGATGAACTTGCGACGAGGTAGTCGACCGCCTTGAAGGCTATCTCGTCTGTCATCAGCAGAGGAGACGTTCCATAATCTCCTTTACCGGCAAAACAGTAACTACAACCAAGGTTGCATGCATGTGAAACGTGGAGTTCGATGGATCTAAGTTTTCGAGGCGTGTCTTTTGTTAAGAAAGTCCGCTCAGACAATCGTTGATACTCATCAATGTCGTCTTCAAGTTCTGCTATGGTCGTTTGGTCGTAGCCTTTCGCAGCAAGTGACTTTGTTAGCAACTTCGAGTTGACCGTTCTTCCCGATGCTTCAAATATGCGAAGCGCATCTTCTGATGCTTGGTCAACCTGAAAGCAATTGCGAGTGACCTCATCGAAGCAGTAACGACGATCACTTACTGAGAAAAAATGCATACGTTCCTCAATTTCATGCTGGACTGGCACTAACCTTGTTTATTGTTGCGCAGCTATAAAAAACCACCAGCGGGGATTCGGTGTGCGGCCCAATCGGACTCCCAAAAGGTTCTATTTGAGACTGGCAAGCTTTGTGTTGTTGGCACTTCGACAGCGCTCTTTATTCCAACATGGAGCCTCGCAGTTTGAGTCGACTTGCCTCTGGAAGGTCCGATCTTAACTTGATTTAGGATGAAAACAGATTACAGGCGCGCTCCTCTAGAAAGAAAGGAAACCAATCGCCGCCTTTCACCAGGAAAGTTTTTATAGCCCACCTCGAGCAAAATGAAAGATGCGAGAGCGATTGGGGAACAACGCGAATCTCCCCTTTTGGGTGGGAGCGAGCCTTCAGCCACCGGCGAACGACTCGCCCTGGTCAGAATCTGGAAGTGGTGCCGGGCCGCTTGGGCCTCCCCGGTGACTTCGTGGGGCTTACCTGCCTGACGTCGAGGAGTACATCCGCAAGATTCGTTCCCTATGCCGTTTGCTCTCACGCCCGCCTTAGTTCCAAGTCGGGCGAGCCGCCGCGCTCATGCGACCCGTGGCGGCGACACGTCGACGCCGCGCTCGCTGAGCACATCTTCGGTCGCGGGCGAGCACGAGGTCGCGCCGGCGCATCCGCTGGGACTGCTGTGCGTGCAAAACGGCTACGTGGTGAGCGTCCCGCGCTGGATTCAGCCGAGTGAGGAAGGCGTTGAGATCGGCGCGCTGGCAACGGGGGAGGGCGGCATCACCGACGACGTCTCGGCCCGCCATGCCCATATCTGGTGCGACGAGTCTGGCGCATGGTTTGTCGAGGACCTGTCGTCCACTAACGGCACCGTGGTGGTAAACGGGGCCACGAGTGTGTGTATTCAAGTAGAGCCCGGCCGCTCCGCCCAGCTCAACCCCGGCGACGAGCTCAAACTCGGCGAATCCACCACCTACGCCATCCTGCTCGGCGCCCTCTAGCCGGCAGTTAGGGACGTTCCTTTCCTGCCGGTACTTGGGGACACTCCTTGGCGCGTCAGAGCCAGTCGTCCGGGGATGGAGGGACCATTCTGGCCTTTGGCGGTCACCCGAGGTAAACCTTTACCGCCCGCCTATATTTGTCGAAATTACACTTAACGGCGGGGTACAATAAACCTGCATGCGGATTTCCGTTGCGGGCGCTTCCCATCGCCGGGGCGTGCCCGGGAGCATCCGGCATGCGGCCTTTGCGGCGCTCGGTCATGTGCAAGACGGGCGGTCGGGTCTGTGGGGCGCATCAGCTGCCCCTCGCCTCGGCATGTCTTCTCTCCACGCCACGTACCTGCTGCTGAGCCTGCCTGCCAGATGATTGGAAGCAACAGCGTAAATCCCATCACGCCAACATCCCGGCGATCGCCGGGGCCTGTATACCTATATGAGAGGAGAGGGGTATATGGCGCGTAAGTTTAAGTCTATGGACGGCAACGAGGCGGCCGCATATGTTTCGTATGCGTACACCGAGGTAGCGGGAATCTATCCCATTACGCCGTCCAGCCCGATGGCCGACCATGTCGACCAGTGGGCGGCCCAGGGTCGCAAGAACATCTTCGGCACCCCGGTCAAGGTCGTCGAGATGGAGTCCGAGGCAGGTGCAGCCGGTACCGTTCACGGTTCGCTGGGCGCCGGTGCTCTGACCACCACCTACACGGCTTCTCAGGGTCTGCTCCTGATGATCCCGAACATGTACAAGATCGCGGGCGAGCAGCTCCCGGGCGTCTTCCACGTCTCCGCGCGTTGCGTCGCTTCCCACGCCCTGAACATTTTTGGCGATCACTCCGACGTCATGGCCTGTCGTCAGACCGGCTTCGCCATGCTCGCCGAGGGTAACGTCCAGGAGGTCATGGACCTCTCGCCGGTGGCTCACCTTGCCGCCATCGAGGGCAAGACCCCGTTCCTTAACTTCTTCGATGGCTTCCGCACCAGCCACGAGATCCAGAAGGTCGCCATGTGGGACTACAAGGATCTGGCCGAGATGTGCGACATGGACGCCGTCCAGGCTTTCCGCGATCACGCGCTCAACCCTGAGCACCCGCATACCCGCGGCAGCCACGAGAACGGCGACATCTTCTTCCAGAACCGTGAGGCCTGCAACAAGGTCTACGACGAGCTTCCCGCCGTCGTCGAGGGCTACATGAAGAAGATCAACGAGAAGCTCGGCACCGATTACGGCCTGTTCAACTACTACGGCGCTCCCGATGCTGATCGCGTCGTCGTGTGCATGGGCTCCTTCTGCGACGTGCTTGAGGAAGTCATCGACTACCTCAACGCTCACGGCGAGAAGGTCGGCCTGGTCAAGGTTCGCCTGTTCCGTCCGTTCTCCATCAAGCACTTTGTCGACGTTCTCCCCGAGACCGTCAAGAAGATTGCCGTTATGGACCGCACCAAGGAGCCGGGTTCCATCGGCGAGCCGCTCTACCAGGACGTCGTCTCCGCTCTCTACGAGGCCGGCAAGACGGGCATCAAGGTCGTCGGTGGCCGTTATGGCCTGGGCAGCAAGGACACGCCCCCCGCGTCCGCGTTCGCTGTCTTCGAGGAGCTCAAGAAGGACGAGCCCAAGCGCGAGTTCACCATCGGCATCGTCGATGACGTGACCAACCTGAGCCTGCCCGAGGCCGAGGATGCGCCCAACACCGCAGCTCCCGGCACCATCGAGTGCAAGTTCTGGGGTCTGGGTGGCGACGGTACCGTCGGCGCCAACAAGAACTCGATCAAGATCATCGGCGACCACACCGACAAGTACGTCCAGGCCTACTTCCAGTACGACTCCAAGAAGACCGGCGGCGTCACCGTTTCGCACCTGCGCTTTGGTGATTCTCCGATCCGTTCGCCGTACTACGTGACCAAGGCCGACTTTGTCGCTTGCCATAACCCCAGCTACATCGTCAAGGGCTTCAAGATGGTCCGCGACGTCAAGCCGGGTGGCACCTTCCTGGTCAACTGTCAGTGGAGCGACGAGGAGTTCGCCGAGCACATGCCCGCCGTGGCCAAGCGCTACATCGCGAACAACAACGTCAACGTCTACCTGATCGACGCTATCGACCTGGCTGCCAAGGTCGGCATGGGCAAGCGCACCAACACGGTGCTCCAGTCCGCCTTCTTCGCGCTGGCGAAGGTCCTGCCCGCCGAGGACGCCCTGCAGTACATGAAGGACGCGGCTACCAAGTCCTACATGAAGAAGGGCCAGGCCATCGTCGACGCCAACCACAAGGCCATCGATGCCGGCGCTACCGCTTTCCGTAAGTTCGAGGTTCCGGCCGACTGGGCTACCGCCGAGGATGCCGCTCCCGTCGAGCTCTCCGAGGAGACCAAGTCCGCCATCGCCCAGCAGGTCAAGAACCTGCTCGAGCCCATCGATCGCATGGA
>CABUWA010000019.1 GCA_902495085.1 uncultured Collinsella sp.
AAACGCTTAACACCGCTACCCTGGGCGTTCAGACCTCCTCGGCCTCGCAGGAAGCGCTCGCCAAGCAGAGCATCACGGCCAATCAAAAGACCTTCTCCAACATCAACGAGTGCTTTGAGGCGCTCGAGTCCGGCGAGATCGACTACGTGATTTGCGACTCCACGGCCGGCGGCTACCTTGCGCGCCTGATGAGCCAGATCTCTTACGTCGGCGCGCTCGAGACGCCCTCGACGCTCGACGTCGCGGGCCTCGCGGCCAACGATGAGCTATGCCGTGCCGTGAGCGATGCCCTCGACGGTATCACGGTCGATGGCACGCTCGAGGCGGTCCACTCCGTCTGGTACGGCACGATGCCCTATGACCTCACCACCAAGACGGTCTCGGGCGCCGACGTGCAGTCGACCGACACCGGATCCAGCGAGTCCGCATCCTCCGATTCGAGCGGCGAGGGTACAACCTCCGAGGATAAATCGTCCAGCCAGGAGGGCACTATCACCGACGACGACATTAACAAGCTCAATAGCTAGTTATTGCTAGGGGTGGCGTCTCCTAGGCGCTAGGAGAGACGCCTCTTCACGGTTTCAACACGCATTGCCGGGCTTTCCCAACAGGGGAGCCCGGCTTTTTCGTTTCCATAAAACCAGCAGGTCAAAGACATTTTTTAGGTGCAAAACCAAAGTCGCCGTCGCCCTCCCATAGCGCACTTTGCCACAGAAAAGTGCGAGACTTCGGTATGCGGTATCAAGCAATCGTTATTCGGGTCTTTGGGAATCCGCGTGATTAAATGCACGGCAATGGGTACATAGCCAGTACAGTAAGTCCCCGAGGCAGATTGGAGCCACGTATGGATATCAAGGTTTCTGGACGCAAAACGACGGTAACCGATGCTCTGCGTGCGCATGTGGATGAGAAGATCGGCGAAGCGCTCAAGGTTTTCGATATCGAGCCCATGACGGTCGACGTTGTACTTCGCTATGAGAAGAACCCCTCGAACCCCAACCCGGCAATCGTCGAGGTTACGGTTCGTGCCCGCGGTTCGGTGATTCGCGTTGCCGAGCACGGTGCAGATATGTACGCCGCCATCGACCTCTCCGCCGATAAGGTCACCCGCCAGCTGCGCAAGTTCAAGACCAAGGTCGTGGACAACCGCCAGGGCGGTGCCAGCGCGGCGGATGTCGCACCGGTCGAGCGCGTCGAGGATCTGGCCGACCTGCTGCTGCCCGAGGAGGAGGACGACCTGCTCGTCCGCGAGAAGGTCATCGATGTCACCCCGATGACTGAGGAGCAGGCGCTGGTGCAGACCGATCTGCTCGGCCACGACTTCTACGTGTTCGAGAACGCGACGACTGGCCTTATCAATGTGGTGTATCACCGTAAGAATGGTGGATATGGCATCATCAAGCCCCGTATCGAAACACTTGACGAGTAAAATACGTTAACTTGCATGAGTTAACGGTTGGCGGCCATCCCATGCGGATGGCCGCCTTTTTACGTAAGGAGTCGCTTTGATGGACAAGGCTGCATCTACCGGCCATTCTGACCGCTGCCGCATCGTCGTCGATACCTGCTGCGACTTTAGCCCCGAGGTCGCCGCGAACCTCGATGTCGATATCCTGGGTTTCCCCTTCATTATCGATGGCGAGGAGCGCACGGACGATATCTGGTCGAGCATGAGCCCTAAGGAGTTCTACGACCGCATGCGCGCCGGTGCCCGCGTGTCTACCTCCGCCGTGTCGCTCGGTCGCTATATCGAGTTCTTTACCGAGTGCGCCAAAGAGGGTACGCCCACGGTCTACCTGTGCTTTACCTCGGCGCTGTCGTCGAGCTACAACTCCGCGTGCCAGGCGGCGGACGCCGTGCGCGCCGAGTATCCCAACTTTGAGCTCTACGTGGTCGACAACGCTCTGCCCTGCGCGACCGGCGCGCTCTTGGCGCTCGAGGCCGTGCGCCAGCGTTCGGCGGGACTGACCGCCAAGCAGCTGGTCGATTGGGCAAATGAGGCAAAGACCTACGTCCACGGCTACTTTACGCTCGAGAGCTTCGACGCACTGGCTGCCGGCGGCCGCATTCCGCCCGCGGCGGCGCAGCTCACGGCAAAACTCGATGTCAAGCCCGAGCTCTCCTACGACCTTGCCGGCTCGCTGTCGCTGATCGGCGTCAACCGCGGCCGCAAGAAGGCGCTCAAGTCCATCCTCAAGTCGTTCCGCGAGAACTACGTGCCCGATCGCACCATGCCCATCGCCATCATGACGGCCGATGCCGAGAAGGACGGTGACTGGCTCGAGGCCGCCATCCGCAAGGAGGAAGGCTGCGCCGACGTCACCATCATCCGTAGTTCCGTCGGTCCTACCATCGGCTCGCACGTGGGTCCCGGCATGGTGGCTTGCGCGTTTTGGGGCAAGAATCGCGCCGAGAAAGCCTCGCTTTCCGACCGCATCGCGCGTCGTGTGCGCGGTGAGTAGACAGGCGCTGCGGCTGCAAGTGCCCTCAAGTCACGGCCGAAACGCTGGCACCGAGTATTTAACCTGGTAACAACACCCAACCCAAAAGGAAAGGTTTCATGGCAAACAAGCTCTCCGTCGCATTTATCGGCACCGGAATCATGGGTGCCCCCATCGCCGGCCACATCCTGGACGCCGGCTATCCCGTCACGGTCAACAACCGCACCAAGTCCAAGGCGGCGGCGCTTATCGAGCGCGGCGCCGTCTGGGCAGATACGCCGGCCGATGCCGCGGCGAACGCCGATGTCGTCTTTACCATGGTGGGCTATCCCTCCGAGGTCGAGGCACTCTACCTGGCGGGCGACGGCCTGCTCGCGTGCACCAAGCCGGGTGCGGTCTTGATCGACCTCACCACGAGCTCGCCCGAGCTTGCCCGTGACATTGCCGAGGCCGCCCAGGTTTCTGGTCGCATGGCGTTTGACTGCCCCGTCACCGGCGGCGAGTCGGGCGCTATCGCCGGTTCGCTCACGGCTATCGTGGGTGCTACCGAGAACGACATCGCGCCGGTCCGCGACATCCTTGCCACCTTTGCGGCCAACATCTGCTGCTTCGATGGCGCCGGCAAGGGCCAGGCTGCCAAACTCGCCAACCAGGTGTCGCTGGGCGCCTGCATGGTCGGCATGGCGGACGCCATGGCATTTGCCGAGCTGAGCGGTCTTGACCTGGAGAAGACCCGCCAGATGATCCTGGGCGGCACCGGCAAGTCCGGCGCCATGGAGAGCCTGGCGCCCAAGGCGCTCGACGGCGACTACAAGCCCGGTTTTATGGTCGAGCACTTCATTAAGGACCTGCGCCTGGCGCTCGCTTACGCCGACGATCGCGAGCTCGCGCTGCCCGGTGCCGACGTGGCCTTTACGCTCTACGATATGCTCGACGCCATCGGTGGCGCCAAGCTGGGCACCCAGGCCATCACGGTACTCTACAAGGAGGAGGCCGACGCCATCGCCGCCGGTCTGGACTGGTCGCAGTATCGCCCCGAGGAGCATGGTGCCCACGAGGACGGCTGCGGTTGCGGCGAGCACGGCGACGACCACGAGTGCGGTTGCGGCCACCACCACGGCGAGGACCACGAGTGCTGCGGCGGCCACGGCCATGACGACGGCCACGAGTGCTGCTGCGGCCACCATCACGAGGAGTAGCGACCATGAGCTGGACGTTCGTGGTGCTTGCGCTGGTGCTCTTTCTCTTTGCGATCTACATCGGCTTTTTGTGCGGCCAGTGGGCGTGCGAAAAGCGCGTCATCACCAAACGCGACTACTGGATCGCCAATTTTGTAGGTGCGGCGGCAGTCGTCCTGCTAACCTGGGTGTTCTCGCTGTTCCCGCTGGTGCAGTTTGCGCCGATCGGCTGGCTCGGCGGTTTTATCGCCGGCCTTAAGATGAGCTTTGGCGAGTCCGTCGGCCCATGGCGCAAGCACGACGAGGTCTTTAACGTCAACAAGGCACACCGCGCCGCCGCCGATGCGGGCGATGCCGAGGAACGCCGCCGTGCGCGTCGCAATGGCGCGGCCGACCGACAGCTCATCTCGGTCACCGGTGACAGCAAGGGTGCTGGCAAGCACGCTAAGAAATAGTAAGAAGAGGTAACTATGGCAGAAAACAAAGACGAACAGCTCACCGACGAGGAGCTGGCACAGCTTCAGCTGGCAGAGGAAAACGAGAACGCCGTCGACCGCCTGGTCAAGGAGCTCGGCTGCCCCACGCGCCGTATCCGCCAGTTTGCCGCCCGCGTGCTGCACCTGCTTGCCGAGCGCGATCCGCAGCGCGTCGTGCCCTGCGTGCCCGCGCTGATCGAGGCACTCGACCGCCCCGAGGCTCAGACCCGCTGGGAGGCCCTCGATGCCCTGACGGCGCTTGCCACCACCTGCCCCGAGCAGCTGGGCGATGCCTTTGAGGGCGCCGAGACCGCACTGTTCGATGAGATTTCCTCCACGCTGCGCTATGCCGCCTTCCGCCTGCTGTGCGTATGGGGCGCCACGAGTGTCGAGCGTTCGCGCGAGGCTTGGTCCATCCTGGACGAGGCCATCCAGTGCTACCACGGTGACCTCGAGTATCGCGACATGCTCGGTTGCCTGTACGAGTTTGGTCAGGGCGAGATTGACGCCGAGGTCGCCGAGAAGCTCGCGCTGCGCCTTAAGTTCGATGCCGAGAACGGCAAGGGCAGCTATCTCAAGGCCCGTTCGAGCGAGATTTGCGAAATGCTTGTTAAACGTTTTGGCCTGGATCTCTCCAAAAAGAAGAAGCGTGCTAGCGTTAAAAAATCTGACGACGCCGAAAACGAGGAGTAACAGATTATGGCGCACGATGTAGTCCTGATTCCCGGTGACGGTATCGGTCCCGAGATTACGCAGGCCATGCGCCGCGTGGTCGAGGCCGCCGGTGTCCAGATCAATTGGAATGTCCAGGAGGCCGGTGCCGGCGTCATGGACGAGTTTGGCACGCCGCTGCCCCAACATGTGCTCGATGCGGTCGCCGAGACCAAGGTTGCCATCAAGGGTCCCATCACCACGCCGGTCGGCACGGGTTTCCGCAGCGTCAACGTGGCCCTGCGCAAGCACTTTGACCTGTACGCCTGCGTGCGCCCCTGCCTGTCGCAGCCGGGCGACGGCTCGCGCTTCCGCGACGTCGACCTGGTCATCGTGCGTGAGAACACCGAGGACCTCTATGCCGGCATCGAGTTCGATGAGGGCGCTGCCGAGGTCGAGGAGCTCTCGCAGCTTGTCGAGCGCTCGGGTCAGAAGGTCTTCGCCGCCGATTCCGCCATCTCAATCAAGCCCATCTCTATCGCCAAGAGCCGCCGCATTGTGGAGTATGCCTTTGAGTACGCCCGCCGCTGCGGCCGCAAAAAGGTGACGGCCGTACACAAGGCAAACATCATGAAGGCGACCGACGGCCTGTTCCTACGCGTTGCGCGCGAGGTGGCCGCCAACTATCCCGATATCGAGTTCAACGACAAGATCGTCGACGCCACCTGCATGGGCCTGGTCCAAAACCCCAACGACTTCGATGTCTTGGTGCTGCCCAACCTGTACGGTGACATCGTGAGCGACCTGTGCGCCGGCCTGGTGGGCGGCTTAGGCATGGCTCCCGGCTCCAACATCGGTGCCGATTGCGCCATCTTCGAGGCAACGCACGGCTCCGCGCCCGATATCGCTGGCCAGGATATCGCCAACCCCACGGCCGAGATCCTCTCTGCTGCGATGATGCTCGATCACCTGGGCGAGAACGACGCTGCCAATCGCATTCGCGCCGCCGTCTCTGCCACGCTCGACGAGGGCGAGCAGGTTACCGGTGACGTGCGTCGTGCTCAGACCGGCTCCGTCGAGGGCGCCGTGGGCACGCAGGCCTTTGCCGATGCCGTTATCGCGCACCTGGCCTAAGGCATGCGCGCTGCAAACGCCTAAATAGTACTTAAGTGTTTGCGTATAACCTAAGAATCAATACGCCCGGCGCTCTGTCGGGCGTATTCTATTGGGGACTATGTTTCCTAACAAGGAGTAACCGATATGGGTCTGATTCAAAAGAAGGACGAGAAGGACGAGATCGACGGCATCCAGATCATCGAGCGCGGCGAAGGCCCCGACGGTGACGAGGGCGAGAAGATCGATCTGGTCGCCGGTACGTCTGCCGAGTACATTGCCGCCGGCACGACGGCCGAGGAGGAGGACGCCCGTCTGGAGGCTCAGATTGCCGCGGACGCCGCTGACGAGAATCTGATGCCCGAGGCCCAGGATGAGGACGACTCCGATGAAGACGACCATGCATCCAAGCACAAGAAGACGATGATTGCCGCCTTTGTGGTCGCCATCGTAATCGCTGCCGTGGTCGGCTTCTTTATCGGCAATGGCGGCTTTGGCGGTAAGGGTGTCGGCTCGTCGACCCTCACCGAGGACCAGCTCGATTCGACCGTGGCAAGCTATAGCTACGACGGCAAGAAGAGCGATATCACCGCGCGCGAGGCCATCGAGAGCCAGTACAGCCTCGATACCGTCAAGGATAGTGATGGCAACTACACCGCTCCTTCTGCCGACGTCATCCTGTCCTACGTGCGCAACAAGATCCTGCTCGATGCTGCCGAGGACGAGGGCATCACCGTCTCTTCTAAGGAGATGAAGAAATACGCCGAGGATTCCATCGGCACTTCGGACTACAAGACCATGGCCACGCAGTATGGCGTGTCCAAGGACCAGGCCAAGCAGATCGTCCGCCAGTCCGCGACGCTGCAGAAGCTCTACAAGAAGAAGGTGGGCGATAGCTCCGCAAGCATGCCGACCGCTCCGACCGAGCCTGCTGACGGCAACGAGGAGACCGCGAGCAAGGACTACGCCGACTACATCATCAACCTTGCCGGTGACGAGTGGGATAGCGAGAAGGGCACTTGGAAGGACGCCGACAGCACCTATGCCAAGGCCTTTGCTGACGATGCCTTTACGGCCGATAGTGCGACCTATAAGCAGGCCATGACCGCCTATTACACCGCCTACCAGCAGTATTCTTCGCAGGCCTCGAGCGCCAGCTCCAAGTGGACCGAGTACGCTAACGGCCTGTACGCCAAGGCCAACATCAGCATCTACGGCCTGTTTGCGTAAAGATTTGTCTGAGCCACCGAGCGCGTAGCCGAAATATCTGAATAGCCCGCTAGAACGGATGTTGTTCTAGCGGGCTATTTGCGTTTAGGCGCTGGTGGCTAAATTATGCCTATGAATCTTTAAGTCCAAAAAGGTTATCGGCTTCATCGTCAGGCATATATTCCAGCACATCGCCCGGTTGGCAGTCGAGTGCCCGGCATATCGCATCAAGAGTTGAAAAGCGCACGGCAGAAACCTTGCCCGTCTTGATGCGCGACATATTGACCTGGGAGATGCCCACGCGTTCTGCAAGTTCTTTGGACGATATCTTGCGTTCGGCGAGCATGCGGTCAAGCCGCAGAATAATCATGGATTCCCCCTAGAGCAACTCGTCATCTTGTTTTTGCAGGATATACCCGTAGCGGAAGATGCTGGCAATCAGGCAAATAATCAGGCCTGCAAAGAGCATGGAGGGCTCGAATAACTGGCCGACGAACGCATCCGTAAAGCTGCCGCCAAATCCTGAGAGTATCGTTCCCGTGATTACGGCACCAAGAAGTCTCACGGCAACGCCGCCGATAAGGAATAAATGTCCTACTCGATGAAGTGTCTGGTTACATTCAAGGTCAAAGGGCCTGCCTTCCTTTTCAATGTTGAAGAAAAGCCTGCGCACGCTTAGCGCGATGGTAAGCGCGAGGCATGTCATCAAGAGGCTCCCTATGGCAGTGTGACCATCGTGTGCGACGAGCATAAGTGGGGTCTGTGCATTGGTACCGACGATAGCAAGGCACGGTCCTTCGCCGGCTTGAAGTTCTACGGATTGGAGACACGGGCCTTGGGAGAGTCCAGGCAATATGAGTAGAAGGTCAATCGCAATGACTGCGAGGAGTCCCAGAGCGAGCGCGGTGGTAATGCAAATCGTGGCCCATTTGCAGATGCGAGCGAGCTTCTTCAGTTTGGCTACCGTCTGTTCGCGGCTGATGGTTTCATTCGATATAGATGCGTTTCGATGGATCATAACCCCTCCAATCGGCGTTTTGGACGATACTTGTATCATATCAGAATTAACGATAAACGATAAATAATTACGGATACTGAGTAAGTAATGATTGAAAACGATTAGCGTGAGCTATTGGCTCATTTATGGATGCGGGAGTTTGACGCGCGGGGGATGAGGACAAACGCCAAAACTTCTCGTGATTGCGCAAGCGTTCCATTGCGTCCCCCTAATTCATCTGGGAAAACAACTGCAAACGATTGCAAGTAACCGGTGAACGGTCGAAAACTACCGTTCACCGATAATCTCAAAACTGGTTCTAACTGGTATTAAGTCAAAAAGACCAATTCACATATCTTCACAATGACCTGCAATTTTTCTACACGCTATTTTTAGTCGCCCTGCGTTGTTTAGGGACAGGAAAAGTTCCGATCTTTTGCCAAAGCATTTCGAAACGGTTTCAAAACCGCAGGTAGAAGTGTTAACGACCGGTAAACGGTCGAAATATCACCGTGAGCGGTGCAAAAACGTTTTACCGTATGAATCAACGAAAGCGACCTCTTCTGGGGTGATATAGTGACAACAACACGTCACGTGGTTACTACCAGTTTAGAAACCACTGGTCTTCAAAGAACGCTTTCTAAGAAGCTTTAAGGGCGAGCGCCCGCTGGCTTCCGAAAATCATCGGACTCAGATTGTACACACCTTCGGAAGGGAAATTTGAATGGTTGGCTTTATTCTTACCGGTCATGGACAGTTCGCACCCGGCCTAGCTAGCGCTATCGCTATGGTTGCCGGCGACCAGCCCGCTTTTACCGTCGTTCCTTTTGAGGGCGACCAGGCTGCTTCCTACGGTGAGGATCTCCGCGCCGCTATTACCGCCATGCGCGAGGAGTGCGATGGCGTGCTCGTCTTTACCGACCTACTTGGCGGCACCCCGTTCAACCAGTCAATGATGATTGCCCAGGATGTCGACAACGTCGAGGTTCTGACTGGCACCAACCTTCCCATGGTTATTGAGCTTCTGTTCCTCCGCGGCAATGCCACGCTCGCCGAGCTTGGCGAGCAGGCCGTGACCGTTGGCCAGACGGGCGTCACCGCCCAGACGGTCGCATCCGTTGCCGGCTCCGAGGAAGAGGATATCTTCGGCGACGAGGACGGCATCTAATGGCCGATTTCGGAGCCAACGTCCTGAGCTCCTCGGTCGCCCTTTTAGGCCTGCTTGTCATCATGGGCTTGATTTACACCATCTGATCGCAAATCAACATGAAGAAGAAGCAGAAGTACTTCAAGGAGCTGCACACCGAGCTCAAGCCGGGTCAAGAGGTTCTTTTCGCCGGCGGTATCTACGGAACCGTCAAAGGCATCGAAGGCGAGAAGGTCCAGATCAAAGTCCGATCCGGAGCCGTCGTAGATGTTTCGCGTTACGCGATTCAGGAGATCAAGTAACTGTCGTCAGCAAATAACGAAAGGAAGCTGATCAACATGGCAGAACCCAACATTCTTCTTACCCGCATCGATAACCGACTGGTTCATGGTCAGGTTGCCACCCAGTGGAACTCCACCCTGGGCTCCAACCTCATCCTCGTCGCCAACGACGACGTGGCGTCTAACACCATGCGCCAGAACCTCATGAAGATGGCCGCTCCCGCCGGCGTCGCTACGCGTTTCTTCTCTCTGCAGAAGACCATCGACGTCATTGGCAAGGCGAGCCCGCGCCAGAAGATCTTCATCGTGGCCGAAACACCGGAAGACGTGCTTACGCTCGTCAAGGGCGGTGTGCCTATAAAGAAGGTAAACATCGGCAACATGCACATGTCGGAAGGAAAGCGCCAAGTCGCCACCTCCGTCGCAGTTAACGACGAGGATGTCGCTGCGTTTAAAGAGCTGCAGGAATTGGGGGTGGAGTTGGAGATCAGGCGCGTTCCGAGCACGCCTGTTGAGGACACGAGCAAGCTCTTCTCGTAATCCTCGTGATCCACGTTGTCAGGAGTGAAACCCTGACGTTCTGTACGTGATATCCAAAGTGCGTACATTCATTTTGAAAGGAGGAGCAAGATGGAATACTCGATCATCCAGATCGCTCTGGTCTTCGTCGTCACGTTCATCGCGGCAATCGACCAGTTTGACTTCCTCGAGTCTCTCTATCAGCCCATCGTCACCGGCGCCGTCATCGGTCTTATCCTTGGCGACCTCAATACCGGTCTTCTCGTGGGTGGTACTTATCAGCTCATGACGATCGGCAACATGCCGATCGGAGGCGCTCAGCCGCCTAACGCCGTCATCGGCGGCATCATGGCAGCCATTCTCGCTATCGCCACGCGCCTCGAGCCCAACGCGGCAGTCGGCCTCGCCATTCCGTTCGCTCTGCTTGGCCAGCTTGGCGTTACCCTGGTCTTCACGCTTATGTCCCCGCTTATGTCCACGGCCGATAACATGGCTCACAACGCGGACACCAAGGGCATCGAGCGCCTGAACTACTTCGCCATGGCTCTGCTCGGCCTGATCTTCGCTGTCGTCGTCACCCTGTTCTTCATCGCTGGCGCTACCATCGGTCAGACCATCGCTTCTGCCATCCCGACTTGGCTGCAGACCGGTCTGTCCGCTGCAGGCGGCATGATGCGCTTCGTCGGCTTCGCCGTCCTGCTCAAGGTTATGATGAACCGCGATATGTGGGGCTTCTTCCTCATGGGCTTTGGCCTCGCGCTCATCACCGTTGCCAACGATTCTCTGGCAACCCCTGCTCTGCTCATCCTCGCTCTCATCGGCTTCGGCATCGCTTTCTGGGACTTCCAGCAGCAGACCGAGCTGAAGGGTGCAGCTGTTTCTGACGGAGGTGACTTCGAAGATGGCATCTAATGAGTATGTGATCCCGGAGCACTACGAGGATCTCACTCCTGCTCCGCAGCTCGACCAGAAGACCCTCAACAAGATGGCTTGGCGCTCCTGCTTCCTGCAGGCCTCGTTCAACTACGAGCGTATGCAGGCCGCTGGCTGGCTCTACTCCATCATCCCTGGTCTGGAGAAGATCCACACCAACAAGAACGACCTCGCGGCTTCCATGAGCCACAACCTGGAGTTCTTCAACACCCACCCGTTCCTCGTCACCTTTGTTATGGGCATCGTGCTTTCGCTCGAGCAGAACAAGGTTGACATCCCCACGATCCGCGCCGTCCGCGTCGCCGCAATGGGCCCGCTCGGTGGTATCGGTGACGCCCTGTTCTGGCTGACGCTCGTGCCTATCACGGCCGGCATCACCTCCAACATGGCCATCAACGGCAACGCTGCTGCGCCGATCATCTTCCTGGTGATCTTCAACGCTGTCCAGTTCGCTCTGCGCTTCTGGCTCATGAACTGGTCCTACAAGCTTGGCACCAGCGCTATTGACGCTCTGACCGCCAACATGCAGGCCTTCACGCGTGCCGCTTCCATCATGGGCGTCTTCGTCGTCGGTTGCCTGGTCGTCACCATGGGTGGCACCCAGATCAACCTCCAGATCCCCAACGGCACCACCCGTGGTCTCTCCGCTACTACCGTGATCGTCTCCGAGAAGGAGGCCGAGAACTTCACCGGTATGGAGGGCATCGATACCGAGACCGCTGAGGCCGGTACCATCGCCATGACCGATAAGGACGGCAACGCCCTTACCGCTTCCGATGCCGATGGCAACGCTGTCGAGTGCGGCGTCACCGATCTGGGTAACGGCATGGAGTCCGTGACCTACGGCACCGTTACCGAGGATCCGGTCAACTTCTCTGTTGCCGACACCCTCAACACCATCGTCCCGAAGCTCGTCCCGCTTATGCTTACGCTGCTGCTTTACTACATGTTCGCTAAGCACAGCTGGACCCCGACCAAGGGCATTCTCCTGCTCTTTGTCCTTGGCATCCTGGGCGCTGGCCCGCTTGGTCTCTGGCCGAGCATCTGGTAAGGCTCTAGCTTGAGGGGTGTGTCCCTACGCGGCTCACACCCCGACCCCTTAAGCCATGTGTATGTTAAAAGCCGCGTGCTCGAAAGAGCGCGCGGCTTTTGTTTTCTTAATGATTCGGGTGTGGCAGACAGATAATGCATAACACCCTAGGTAGTTAGCCGAATTCGAGCAAAAGGGAGGATAGAATGGCGATCGGAGCGCGTAAGCAACCGCTGTACGATCAGCTGGTCGATATTCTGACCGAAAAGATTGACCATGAATATCGCGCCGGTGACATGATTCCTTCCGAGCGCGAACTTTCGGAGCGCTATGGTCTCTCGCGCACTACGGTACGCCTGGCTCTGCAGGAACTGGAGCGTTTAGGACTGGTGGTTCGGCAGCACGGTCGCGGTACCTTTGTGACCGACCGTTCGGCAAAGGCAACCAATCTTATGCAGTCCTACAGCTTTACCGAGCAGATGCGCGCGATGGGTCGAGAACCCGAGACCACGATTCTCGAGTTTTGCGAGATGGAGGCCGATAAGAATCTGGCCGAGCATATGGGATTGCGCATCGGTGATCGCATTTTTAAGCTCAAGCGCCTTCGTTCTGCCGACAACATGCCCATGATGGTCGAACGCAGCTATCTACCGGTTCGTCAATTTCTGTCCCTAAAGCGACCGCTGCTGGAGCGTAAGCCGCTTTACGATGTGATTGAGCAGGACTTTCAGCAAAAGATTCGCGTGGCCGAAGAGGAGTTCTATGCGAGCATAGCCCGTCCCACCGATGCCCACCTTTTGGGGATTGTCGAGGGCTCGCCTGTGCTCGATTTGGTCAGGACTACGTATAACGAGTCAAACGAGGTAGTGGAGTACACACTCTCGGTTGCTCGTGCCGATCAGTTTAAATACAAGGTTTACCACCAGCGCAGTAACTAGTGCTCGCATCGTTTCCATATGGTGATTCTTTGCATTTAACTGGTTACTACCAGATAACCAACCGAAGTGTATAATTGCACGTCAGAGGATTACTTCTAGAGAGAGGTATTAGAAATGTTCGAGAAGAGTGTCGAGGAGCTCACCGAGCTCGGCGCCCAGATCACCACGGCCGAGATTGCTCAGCAGCCCGAGCTTTGGCGTGATACGCTCAACATCTATCGCGAGAACAAGGAGGCCATCGAGGCCTTCCTGGCCGAGGCTCGCGCTATGGGCGAGGGCCGTCTGTCCGTTGTCTTCACCGGTGCCGGTACGTCCGACTACGTTGGCGATACCTGCGCCCCGTACCTGCGTCACGCTGGCAACACTGATCTCTACGACTTTAAGCCCATCGCCACGACCGACATCGTGAGCGCCCCGCGCGATTTCCTGCGCGCCGAGGATCCCACGCTCGTGGTTTCCTTTGCCCGCTCTGGCAACAGCCCCGAGAGCCTTGCCGCCGTTGCCGTTGCCAAGGAGCTCGTCCACAACGTCAAGTTCCTCAACATCACCTGCGCTCCCGAGGGCAAGCTCGCCGTCGAGTCTGCCGATGATCCCAACGCGCTGACGCTGCTCATTCCGCGCGCCAACGACAAGGGCTTCGCCATGACCGGTTCTTATTCCTGCATGACCCTGCTCTCCACCCTTATTTTCGACACTGCCTCTGACGAGCAGAAGGCCGAGTGGGTCGAGACGATTGCCAAGATGGGCGAGGAGGTCATCTCCCGTGAGCCTGAGATCGCCGATTACCTGGCTGGCGATTTCAACCGCGTGACCTACTTGGGTTCTGGCTCCTTCGGTGGTCTTGCCCAGGAGAGCCAGCTCAAGATCCTCGAGCTCGCTCACGGTCTGGTTGCTACTTCCTACGACACCTCCATGGGCTATCGTCACGGACCTAAGTCCTTCGTCGACGATAAGACGCTCGTCTTCGTGTTCGTCAACAACGACGCCTACACCCGTCAGTACGACATCGACATCCTCAACGAGATCGGTGGCGACAAGATCGCTCAGCACACCGTTGCCGTTCAGCAGGATGGCGCTACCGTCTACGAGGGCGAGTCCTTCACCTTTAAGGGCTACGAGGCGCTTCCCGAGGGCTACCTTGCCCTGCCGTTCGTGATGTTTGCCCAGGCTATCAGCCTGCTCAACTCCGTGCGCGTGGGCAACACGCCCGATACGCCGAGCCCCACCGGCACGGTCAACCGCGTGGTTAAGGGCGTGACGATTCACCCCTTCACCGCTTAATCGCGTCCCCCTGTAAGGGCGCCCGTCCGCTCATAACGGCGGGCGGGCGCTTTTTGTTTTTACATGGACCGGGTATAAGCATTACCACAGTCAACTGCTTTAGAAGCAAGGAGTGCATATGAGCACGTACGCAATTAAGGCTGACAAGTTCTTCTTGCCGGCAGGCCCGCAACTGGGCGGCTATCTTATGGTCGAGGATGGCGTCTTTGGCGCCTGGCAGGCCGACGAGCCCTCTTGCGAGATTAAGGACTACACGGGATCGTGGATCGCACCGGGTATGGTCGATACTCACATCCATGGCTTCTACAACCACTCAACTACCGATAACGATCCCGAGGGCATCGATATCAGCTCGACCGAGCTCGCCCGTCGCGGCACCACCAGCTGGCTGCCCACGACGTTCACCGATGGCGTCGAGCAGATCAAGGATGCCTGCGCCGCCATCGCCCAGGCTGACGAGGGTCGCGGCCCCGACTTCTGCGGTGCTCGCATTCAGGGCATCTACCTGGAGGGCCCCTTCTTTACCATGAAGCACGTGGGCGCGCAGAACCCCGCCTACCTGATCGATCCCTCCGAGGAGGTCTTCGATCAGTGGCAGGAGGCTGCGGGTGGTCGCATTGTTAAGAGCGCCATGGCGGCCGAGCGCGACGGTGCCGCTGCTTATGCGGCTGCTCTGAACGCCAAGGGTGTGGTGACCAGCATCGGTCACTCCGACGCCACCTACGATGAGTGCATCGCCGCCATCAACGCCGGTGCCAGCTGCTTTACGCATACCTATAACGGCCAGCGCGGGCTGCATCACCGTGAGCCCGGTGTCGTGGGCGCTGCCATGTCCACGCCCGAGACCTACGCCGAGATCATCTGTGACGGCAAACACGTGAACCCTGCCGCCATCAAGGCGCTGCTGCAGGCAAAAGGCTGGCAGCACACGGTGCTCATCACCGACTGCCTTGGCTGCGGCGGTATGCCCGAGGGCAGCTACACCAGCGGCGGCATGGACGTCATCATGAAGGACAACCTGTGCTGGCTCGCCGACGGCAAGAGCATTGCCGGCTCGGTGCTCACGCTTGCCCAGGGCGTCAAGAACATTGTCGATTGGGGCATCGCCAGCGCCGATATCGCCATTCGCATGGCTACCGAGGTGCCGGCTCGCTCTGCACACATCGAGGATAAGTGCGGCAGCATCATGCCGGGTCGCGACGCCGACTTTGTCGTGTTCGACCATAAGCTCTCCCTCGTCGAGACGTATGTTGGCGGCCAGAGCGTCGGCAACGCCTTTACCGAGTAACGATAGAAAAAGACGGCGGGCCCGAATCTGCTCGGACCCGCCGTACGGGTTAAACGCTCAAAAGCACCTTTACAGTTACAGCTTGTTAGCGATCTTCTTTGCCGTGCGCTTGACGCCGGCCACCAGACCTCCTGCAGGATGCTCCTTCTCGTAGGCTAGACGCTTCTCGCGCTTGGCATACTCTTCGACGATGATGTCGCCGTACTCGTCTTCGATCTTGTCGAAGAAGTCGACAGCGCCCTTAATTTCCTCAGCGGTTGGGTGTCCCTTTTGGACACCGCCGGTGAGTTTGAACGGCCCCCACGTATCAAAGCCGGGGCAGCCGTAGACGCCCATAAAGATGGCCTGCCTCATGCGGCAGATGCCATCGATATCCTTGCCGTACCACTTGTTTTTGCCACCGTAGGTCATAAGGCCAAACACCTTGTCCTGCGGCTGCAGCACGTTCGTGAGCACGCGTGCCATGTCCTTGTCGATCTCGGAGTAATAGATGCCCGTGGCGACACCGATCAGATGGTATTCGTGCAGGTCGGGGTACTCGTTTTTACCGAGTGACTTCACGTCGAGGGTATCGATCTCGGGGTGCGCCTCGACGATGGCGTCCACGAGCTTTTTCGTATTGCCGTGGTGGCGTGAGGCATAAAGGATGATGGTTCGCATAAGAAGGCCTTTCAGCTGTAATTGCATCAATGTCTGTATGGTACCCCGTTGCATGGCTGGGATACCGGATGCATCGGTGAACGTGCGGGTTTGTCCTTTGGTCAGGGCCGAGACGGGTTCTTGCGAGCAAAAAGCAGTTGTTCGAAAGGATGGACAATGGAATACGCTCTCTCCAACGATTCGATTTCTATCAAGGTCTCCACGGCCGGTGGTTCGTTTACCTCGATTGAGGCTGGAGGTCGCGAGTACTTGTGGCAGGGCGATCCCGCCGTGTGGTCCGGCCAGGCACCGATTTGCTTCCCGATTTGCGGAGGTTTGCGCGATAACAGCGCCATGACGTTTGCCGGGCATCATGTAAAGCTCGCTCGCCACGGATTTGCGCGTAAACAGGAGTGGAAGCTGTTGAGCCAAGGCGAGAACGAGCTGGCGATGTGCCTGGCTTCCGAGGATAACGCCGCGCTGCTGAGCGATTATCCGTATCCGTTTAAGCTTGTCGCCCGTTATACGCTCGAGGATACCGCCGTGCGCGTCTCCTATGAGGTGACCAACGAGGGAACCGAGGACATGCCGTTCTTTATCGGCGGTCATCCCGGCTTTAGGTGTCCGCTCGATGAGGGCGAGGCCTATACGGACTACGAGCTGCGCTTTGAGAAAGACGAGGCTGCGGAGCTCTGCACCGCCGTTCCCTCGACTGGATTGATTGACGTGACCAACCGCTCCAAGAACCCCATGGTGGGAAAGACGCTGCCCCTGTCGCACGAGCTCTTCGATTTTGCGGAGACCATCTTTGACGTGCTCGAGAGCCGTCAGGTCACGCTTTCCAAGAAGGGCGAGGACAAAGGCGTTCGCCTGAGCTTTGAGGGCTTCCCGTATCTCATTGTGTGGAGTAAGCCCGAGGGCGATTTTGTGGCAGTTGAGCCCTGGGGCGGCCTTTCGACCTGCTCCGATGAGGACGACGTGCTTGAGCACAAGCGCGGCTGCCTTATCGCCAAGCCCAAAGAAACCATCGTGCGCTCGTTCACGATTGAGATTCTGTAATTCCGTTTTGTCGACTCGTATCGCGAGGCATAAGGAGCCTGCGAGATAAGGAGCTAGAAATGATCCTCACCGTTACGATGAACCCGTCCGTCGATACACGCTATCAGCTCGATGAGCTCATTATCGACGACGTCAACCGCGTGACGCCCGAAAAGACCGCCGGCGGTAAGGGCCTCAACGTGGCCCGCGTCCTGGGCCAGCTGGGCGACGATGTCGTGGCAACCGGCTTGCTTGGTGGTCATATGGGCGCCTATATGGCCGAGCTCATGGATGCCAACGGCATTAAGAATGATTTTGTGCCCATCAAGGGCGAGACCCGCATCTGCCTCAATATCCTTCATGCTGGCAACCAGACCGAGTTGCTCGAGAGCGGCCCGACGATTGCCCCCGAGGAGCTCGATGCCTTTACCGCCAAGTTCGCCGAGCTTGCGAGCAAGGCCGATGTCGTTACCATCTCGGGTTCGCTGCCCCGCGGCGTCGAGGCGGACTACTACGCCAAGATCACGGGCATTGCTGAGAACGCCGGCGCCAAGGTGCTGCTCGATACCTCGGGCGCTTCGCTCGAGGCTGCGCTCAAGTCCAAGGTCAAGCCTGAGCTGGTTAAGCCTAACCTGACCGAGATCAACGGTCTTCTGGGCACGAGCTTTACCACCGACGATGTGGACGAGCTCCGTTCCGCGCTCGCCTCTGACGCCCGCTTCTCCGATATCCCCTGGGTCGTCGTATCTATGGGCGCTGCCGGCTCCGTTGGTTTCCATAACGGCCGTGCGTTCCGCGCCAAGACCCCCGATATCCCCGCCGTTAACGCTACGGGCTCTGGCGATTCGACCATTGCCGGCTTCGCACATGCGATTGCTGCCGGAGCCGACGACGAGACGGTGCTGCGTACCGCCAACACCTGCGGCAAGCTCAATGCCATGGATCCCATGACTGGCCACTTGGTTATGGATCGTTGGGACGAGGTTTACAACGGCGTTGTCGTGACCGAGCTGTAGGAGCTTGTGCTGCGGCCCCGGCATCGGTTGCCAGTTCATGTCGACGACAAGTGCAGTAGCATTATGCCGGGGCGCGACGCCGACACTGTCGTGTTCAATCCCGACCTTACCCTGGTCGAGACGCATGTGGGTGGCAACAGCGTCGGTAATGCGTTTGCCGAGTAGCCGCCAAAGAAACGATCCGAGAGGGGATTTAGATGATTTACGGTGCATTGGGCGATATCGAGGAGTACCGTGGAATGCTCAAGGGCCTCGACGTGCTGATCGACTGGCTCGAGGAGAACGATCCGGCGAAGCTCGAGGTCGGCAGCCATCCGATTCTGGGCGACAAGGTCTTTGCGAACGTCATGGCTCCCACGACGCGTCCCGAAGCCGAGGCTCACTATGAGACGCATCAGCGCTATCACGACCTGCAGATCGATGTCGAGGGTCGCGAGGCCTTTAAGGTCGCTACGGGCAGCTTGACGCTGGTCCAGGAGTTTGACGAGAAGGACGACTACGATCTGGTCGATTCCGACGCCTCGATCGCCGGCGATCTTGCTGACGATAAGTTTGCACTGTTCGTTGCCGGCGAGCCTCATATGCCCACGCTCGAGTTCCCGGGCGATGGCGCGCAGCCGGTCAAGAAGATCTGCTTTAAGCTGCTTGCAGATGCTTACTGGGAGGAGTAGCGCGCTGCTCGGCTGAGCTGTTCGTATGCTGGCGTGATTCCATTGAGGAGCGCGCTTGAGCCCCGTTAATCGCGGTTCCCTTGGGGATTGCGGTTGGCGGGGCTTTCTGTTTTTGAGTAGGGGAGTTGAGGCCGTTACGATACGTGGATTGGCGTGCACGCACTCAAAATCGGCAACAAAAAAGCCGCCCGAAGGCGGCTATCTTGTGCAATGGAGCCAGCGACCGGGCTCGAACCGGTGACCCCCGCTTTACGAGAGCGGTGCTCTACCAACTGAGCTACGCTGGCGGCCATGTGGTGACGCAACTGATGCGTCAACGGCTGTCTATGATACGGGACATCGCACATCCGCGCAAGGGTTCTGACGGCTTTTCTCACTTTAAATGCACTAATATTAGAGGCGTGATGTCTTGCTCTTACGGTTCTCAAGCAGAATGGGGCAGCGATGGCTCAACCCAAGATTCTTCTCACACGCATCGATGA
>CABUWA010000020.1 GCA_902495085.1 uncultured Collinsella sp.
ATCTCCGCCTTGAGAGGGCGGCGTCCTAAACCGCTAGACGAACGGGCCATAAGCCTCAGCAGAAAAGAAGTGGTAGCCCGTACCAGATTCGAACTGGTGATCTCCGCCTTGAGAGGGCGGCGTCCTAAACCGCTAGACGAACGGGCCACATGACATCTGCACTGCCGTGCTGCGAGAAAAATATTACGGGACAAAAAACGTCAGCGCAAGAAGAAATTCCAAATTGCCGAAAAATTGTCGGCAGGTTATGGAACACACAGGTAAACTGGGTAGCTAATTCAAGTTGAGATGGACCAAAAGAGCTTCGCGCTCGTTGGGGATGTTGTCTTCGATCACGGCGTCGAGGGCGGAGTTGAGTAGCTGCCCCAGTTCCGGCCCGGGCTTGACTCCGGCACGAATCAGGTCGCCGCCGTTGATGGCGAGCATCTTGAGCGTATAGGGCTCCCCCGCCTTCAGCAGCTCGTGCGCCATCGCGCGCATCTCCTCAATCGTCTCAACGTAATAGAAGCACGACGGGGCCTTGCCGAGCGTGTCGGCACGCTTAAGATCCATGAGCTCGTCCATCAAACGCGGCGTGTCGACGCCCTCGCCCGAAAGCGCGCGCATCATATTGAGCAGGCAGGAGCGCTCGGGGCGCAGCGGCTTGTCGTGATATTTGATGAGCAGGCACACGTTGCGCACCAGGTCGTGCGAGAGCGCCAGGCGATCCATAATGACTCGCGCTTTCTTGGCGCCGAGCTCGGGATGACCGTAGAAGTGTCCGCTACCGGCGTGATCGACCGTAAAGCAATCGGGCTTGGACACATCGTGCAAAAACGCCGCCCACATAAGGCTCGACGAGGGCGCGACGCCGTCGCACAGCGCCAGCTCCCCTGCCACCGTCAGCACACGGGCAATATGTTCGTAGATGTTAAAGGCATGGTAGACGCTACGCTGGTCAAAGCCACGGGCCGGGGCCAGCTCGGGCATAGCGGCGCAGATGAGCTCGGGATAGCGCAGCATCGCGTCTCCCCCATGACCGGTCGAAAGAATGCCCTCGAGCTCAATACCCACACGCTCACGCGCCACGGCATCGAGCAGCGGCGCGCACTCGGCAAGCGCGCGCTTAGTCTCGGGCTCAATCATAAAGTCCAGGCGGCAGGCAAAGCGTACCGCACGCAGCATGCGCAGGGCGTCCTCGTTAAAGCGACGCTTGGGATCGCCGACAGCGCGAATCAGCTTGCGCTCCAAGTCACCCTGGCCGTCGTAGCGGTCGACAAGCCCGCGCTCGGGATGCCAGGCCATGGCGTTGACGGTAAAGTCGCGGCGCGCCAGATCGTCCTCAAGCGAGGCGGCACGCTCCACACTCTGGGGATGGCGACCATCGGTGTAAAAGCCATCCAGACGGTACGTGGTGACCTCGATACGCTCGCCATCGGAAATAGCCGTGATTCCGCCAAATTTAATGCCCGACTCCACGACCGCGATACCAGCGGCCTCGAGCGCCGCCTTGGACTCCTGCCACAGGCCGCTACAGCACATATCAACATCGTGGCTGGGGCAACCCATCAGGGCGTCGCGCACCCAACCGCCCACGTACCAAGCCTCAAGACCGGCTGCCTCGAGCGCACGCAGGACGCGGATGGAGGCATCGGACGGTTGCGTACCGTTGAGCGAAACATTGCACATGCCTATGGCCTCCTGCACTTGCGAGCGTTAATCGATGGTTCTCAAGAAGTCTAGCAAGAAACGAGAAAGCGCGCACACGCAATTGCTTCGAAGATTCGAACGAACGGGACAATTAACGCCTCAAGTGGAAAGCGCGCAAAAAACACCCGCCTTGGTAATCCAAAGCGGGTGTTCGGCAACGTTGTATCGATGCTGCTAGCAGACCTGGCGAACCTCGATGTGCTTCTTATATTCGTCCACCTTGGCAAAATCGCCCAGACCGGGGCACTCGACAACGTTGGCGCCGGTGGCCATCGACAGGCGCAGGGCGTCCTCGACGCGCTCGGGAGCGTCGTGCCACACGGACAGGAAGGCGGCCAGCGAGGAATCGCCGGCGCACACCGTCGACAGCAGCTTGACGTCGAAGGTGCGATTGGCAAACCAGATGTGCTCGCCGTTGGAGAAGTACGCACCGGCGCCACCAAGGGTCAGCAGCACGTTCTTGGCGCCCTTGGCGTGCAGCTCGGCCATCGCGCCCTTGACGGACTCGTCGTCGCCACCGCTCACCTTAATGCCAAAGATATCGAGCAGCTCGTCGTCGTTGGGCTTAATCAGCAGCGGCTCCATGGCAATGAGGTCTGCCAGCTGATGGCTCGAGATGTCGAGGACGAACTCGGCCCCCTTGGCCTTGACGCGGCGAAGGACCTCGGCCAGGAAGCCCTCGGAAGTGTTGGGGGGCAGCGAGCCGCTGATGACCAGGCAGGTCATGTCATCGAGCGAATCGATGAGCTCAAACATCTCCTGCTCGTTGGCCTCGTTGATAGCGGCACCGGCGTTGACCATGTTGTACTCGGTGTCGGGGCCGGCGTTGAGGAACACATTGACGCGCGTAATGCCGTCGGTCCACACGGGCTTGACGGGCACGCCCAGGGCCTCGGCGCCCTTAACGATAAACTCGCCCGAGAAACCGGCGAAAAAGCCCAGGATCGTGGTGTCGACGCCGTAGTGGTCGAGCGTAAACGAGACGTTGAGGCCCTTGCCGTTGGGCGTGTAGACGGCGTTGCGGGTACGCGTGACGGTGTTGGCAGCAAGACCGTCGCAGGCGATGTTGTAGTCAATGGCGGGATTTGCAGTGAGCGTGTAAATCATGAATGTTCCTTTCACGAAGCAACGTGTTGATGAAAGTATATTCCACCCATCGGTAAAAGGCTAGGACAACTCGGTGAACGGTGTGGAAGCGATGAAGTACGGCGGGAAACCTCTCCCCCGTGGCGGAACAAAAAGGCGCCCCGGCCGAAACCGGGGCGCCGCATGCGCACGAATATGTCGCGTTTCGATTACTGACGATCGAGCTTGCGGACGGCAACGCGCTTGCTGTACTCGTCGACGTGACCGAAGTCGCCGATGCCGACGGACTCGGCAACGTTGGCGCCGGTGGCCATAGCGAGCTTCATGGCCTCCTCGACGTTGTCGCGATCCCTGTACCACTTGTGCAGGAACGCAGCGAGGGTGCAGTCGCCGGCGCAGACGGAAGAAACCAGCTTGATGTTGAACTCACGCTTGGCGTACCAGATGTCCTCGCCGTTGGAGAAGTAAGCGTCGCCGCGGCTACCACGGGTGAGCAGCACGTTCTGGACGCCGGCGTCGTGGGCGAGCTTCATGGCAACGCGGACCTCGTCGTCGGTGTCGACCGGCACGCCGAAGATGGCCTTCATCTCGTGATGGTTCGGCTTGATGAGCAGCGGCTTCTTGTGAGCGAGCTCCTTGAGCTTGTCGGAGGACAGGTCCAGGACGACGTCGGCGCCACGAGCCTGAGCGTGCTCCATGACCTTAGCCAGGAAGTCAGGCGTAGCTTTGGGAGGCACGGAGCCGGAGACGATCAGGCACTCGAGATCGCCCGCGGTGTCCAGGATGTTGTAGAGCTCCTCCTGGTGCTGCGGCGTGATCGGAGCACCCGGGTTCAGGATGCCGTACTCGTGCTGGCCATCGTTGACGTAGGTGTTGATGCGCGTGATACCGTCGGTCCAGACCGGTCGGCAGAGGCAACCCAGGTTCATGACCTCCTCGACGATGAACTTGCCCGTGAAGCCGGCGAAGAAGCCGAGCGCGACGGTGTCGACGCCCATCTTCTTAAAGGCGAAGGACACGTCGAGGCCCTTGCCGTTAGCCGTGTAGCTGGCCGAGCCGGTGCGAACGTTCTCGTCGGGCTCGAGCGGAGAGCTCGAAACCGTCATGTCGACAGCCGGGTTAGCGGTTAGCGTGTAGAACATTTACAGTACCCCCTGTATATGTGAGGGCCGCGTGGCCGGCCCATTCCAACCACGCGGTTACCTCTGATACCAAATTAGCGAGCTGCGGACTCGAGCAGTGCCTTGACCTCGGCGGCGGTGTTGCAGGCGAGTGCCTTCTCGGCGAGCTCGTCGCACTCGGCCTTGGTCCACTGGCTGATGGTCTTGCGGGCGCGCAGGATCGACGGAGCGCTCATCGAGAACTCCTCCAGGCCCCAGCTGATCAGCAGCGGCTCGAGCAGCGGATCGGCAGCGGCCTCGCCGCACATACCGACCATGATGCCGGCCTTCACGCCGCTCTCGATGATGTTCTTGAGCGAGCGGAGCACGGCGGGATAGTACACCTGGTACAGGTTGGAGATGGTGTCGTTACCACGGTCGGCGCACATGGTGTAGCCGATCAGGTCGTTGGTGCCGATGGAGAAGAAGTCGGCGACCTCGGCCAGACGGTCTGCGAGCAGCGAAGCGGCGGGCGTCTCGACCATGATGCCGACCTCGATGTTCTCGTTGAACTTGCGACCCTCTTCGGTCAGCTCGGCCTTGCACTGCTCGACGAGCTCCTTGACAGCCAAGACCTCCTCGACGCAGGTGACGAGCGGGATCATGATCTTGACGTCACCGAAGGCGCTAGCGCGCAGCAGAGCGCGGAGCTGGACCTTGTACTGGTCGGGATTAGCCAGGCAGTAACGCACGGCGCGGAAGCCCATGAAGGGGTTGTCTTCCTTGACCATATGCAGATACGGAATCTCCTTGTCGCCACCCACATCGAGCGTGCGGATGATGACCGGAGCACCCTTGAGCGCGCTGGCGACCTTACGGTAGGCGTTGAACTGCTCCTCCTCGGAAGGAAGCTCAGCAGAGTCCATGAACAGGAACTCGGAGCGGAACAGACCGATGGCCTCGGCGTCGTGATCGAGCGCGTTGGGCACGTCATCGGGATTACCGATGTTGCAGGCGATGATCTTCTTGATGCCATCGGCAGTCACGGACGGCTTGCCACGGAAGGCCTCGAGGGCTGCCTTCTCGGCAGCGAAGGCCTCGGCCTTGGCGGTGTAGGCGGCGAGCGTCTCCTCGTCGGGATCGGCCTCAACGATACCCTTGCCACCGTCGACGACAACGGTCATACCGTTGCGCAGCGCGGTGCAGCTATTGGAAACCGAAAGGACAGCCGGGATCTCGAGGGCGCGCGCAATAATCGCGGAGTGCGACGTGCGGCCACCGGTCTCGGTGACGATACCGGCAACGTGGGCCTTATCGATCGTGGCGGTCATGGACGGCGTGAGGTCGTGCACGACAACGACAGTATTCTCGGGCAGGACGGAGAGGTCGACGACCTCTTTGCCCAGCAGCTCGGCCAGAATACCGGTGCGGATGTCGGCGATGTCGGCCGCGCGCAGACGGAACATCTCGTCGTCCATGGACAGGAACATGTTCTCGAACATGGTCGAGGTGTCCATGAGCGCCTGCTCGGCGCAGGTACCGCCGTCAATGGCGGCGTTGATGGCGTCGGTCATGCCCGGGTCCTGAGCCAGGACAATGTGTCCGCTCATGATCTCGGCCTCGGCCTCGCCCACCGTCTCCTTCATGTGGTCGGCCTGAGCCTGGGTCTTCTCGCAGAAGACCGAAAGAGCGGACTGATAGCGCTCCTTCTCTGCTGCCGAATCAGCAACCTCGTGCGGCTCAAACGTCAAGTCGGGATCGACGGCGACCATGACGGTGCCGATACCGATGCCCTCGGAAGCGTTGACTCCCTGATACATTCCCATTCCTCTCTCCGTGTCATGTGATAAAGCGTTTTGCCATATCCATGACAAAAGAGCGCAGCTACCTTACAACAGGTCACTGCGCCCCCAAATATGAACTTAGTTGTTCAACATGCGACCCGTTTGAGTTCTACTCGCCAAGACCGCTCTTGATGAGCTCGATGGCAGCAGCCAGAGCCTCGGCCTCGTCAGCGCCGTCGCACTTGACCTCGACCTCGGTACCGCAGGGGATACCAGCAGCCATGAGTGCCATCGGGGACTTGCCGTTGACCTCCTTCTCGGGGGTGACGACCGTCACGTCACAGGCGTACTTGCCCATGGTGGAGGCGAACAGACCAGCCGGACGCATGTGCAGACCCTGAGGATTAACGAGGGTAGCCTTCTCAGAAACCATAGTTGACTCCTTTTTTGTGTTTAACCCCTGTCATGCATGTGGCAGGAGTCAGATTCACGACGTTGTTTATATTAACTCACATCAAACGGTTTTTCATTGTGTTTCACACGAATTGTTGGACAGATGTCGTATCCCTGCGCTCGCCCGCCGGGCGGGGCGGTTAAGTTTGCTGCTCTACAGTCCTGCGCAAGACGGAAAGCACATTAAGTGCTTTCCTTTGCGTGCGGAACTCGCGACAAACTTAATCGCCCCGCCCGGCGGGCGAGCCGCGGAAACTCGGTCGGTCCAGAGCAATATCGGCGGAACGGAATTCTGGCTGAGGATATGTTCGCGACAAAGACTCAATGGGCAGTTCCCTCTATGCGCTTCTGGAAGTTGCGGTGAAATAGGGACTGATTTTGCGGTTGAAACGTTTAAACAGTCCCTATTTCACCGCACCTTACAGAAGGGAATGAAAAAAGGCGGGGGCTCCGAGTGGAGTCCTCGCCTTTGTTACAGGGGGCGATGGTATTCGCGTGTTGCGGGATTAGACCAGACGGGCGTTGATCGTCTTGGCGATCTCGGCGGCGTCGGTGGAACCCTTGACAGTGGCACGGAAGTCCTCGTCCATGAGCGCCTCGGCGACCTTGGACAGGATCTTGAGGTGCGTGGTGCCAGCCTGTGCACCCGGGATGAGCAGAGCGATGGCCACGTTAACGGGAGCGCCGTCCATGGTATCCCAACCGGTCACGCCGGACTCGTCCTTGACGACGATGACGGCAGCCTCGGTAATGGCATCGGACTTGGCATGCGGGATGGCGAAGCCCTCCATCATGCCCGTGGTGCCCTCGGCCTCGCGGGCCAGGAAGGCGTTCATCACGGCGTCGGCGTCGTTGGCGATGCGGGCCTTGACAGCCTGGTTGGAAACGAAGCTCAGAGCCTCGTCACGAGAAGCGAAGTCCTCGGCGACAAAAACGTTCTCGACCTTCACGAAGTCGGCAGCCTCGGCCTTGGGGGCCTCGACGGCAGCGGCCTTGGGAGCCTCAACCGGCTTGGCTACAGGAGCGGCCATCTGGTTCTTCTCGAAGTCGTACTTCTTGAAGGCCACGAACAGGATGCCACCGACAACAGCGCCGATGAGGATCGCGAGGACCCAAAGTGGACCGTTCTCGACAACGGGCAGAACCAGGAAGCCACCGTGAGGCGCCGGATCGTGAACGTTGAACATAATGGTCAGGATCGAAGCGATAGAGGAACCGAGCATCATGATGGGCATGACGGGCCAGATGTTCTTGGTCATGAACGGAATGGCGCCCTCGGTGATGTGGGTGCAACCAAGGATAAGGTTGACGATACCGGCGTCATGATCCTCCTGGCTGAAGTACTTCTTGCCGACAACGACGGCAAAGGTGGTGATCAGCGGCGGAACGATGCAGGCGGCGGAGACGGCAGCCATGAAGTTGGTGCCGAAGTTGTAGGTATCGGTGCCAACACCGGCGGCCAGAGCCTCGGTGAGCATAGCGGTACCGGTGACATAAGCAGCCTTGTTGACCGGGCCGCCCATGTCAAAGGCGCACATGCAGCCGATGGCAAGACCCAGGACAACGGCGCCAGAGGCGGACAGGCCCTTGAGGAAGTCCATCATGGCGGTGTTGATGGCAGCCATGGGGCCGGAAATGCCGAGCATGACCAGGCCGACAATAGCCGTCGAGAACAGCGGGTACAGGAAGATAGCCTTGAGGCCGTCCAGGTTCTTGGGCAGGCCGGCAAAGACCTTCTCGAGCAGCAGGATGACATAGCCGGCGAGGAAGCCGCCGACGATGCCGCCCAGGAAGCCGAAGCCCACGCCGGCGCCACCGGCGTCGATCATGCCGGTCTCAGCGTTAACAGGCAGGCCCTGGATGGCGATCATACCGGCAACAAAGCCGGGGACGAGCGCCGGGCGCTTGCCGATGGATTCGGCGATGTAGGCGGAAAGCACCGGAACCATAAGGTTCATGGCGATGCCGCCGATGATCTTGAGCATCGCAGCAAAGCTGTTGTAGTCAGACGCCGTCGAATCGAAGGACGTAATGCCCCACAGGAACGAGACAGCGGTCAGAACACCACCAGCAACAACGAAGACCAGCATGTGGCTGACGCCGTTCATGAGGTGCTTGTAGATAACGTGGCCGATGGACTCCTTCTCCTCGACTTCGTCCTCGACATCGGCAGCGGCTGCAACCGTGCTGTCGCCCTTAGCGGCGAGCGCGCGGTCAATCAGCTTACCGGCGGCCTCAACGGACAGGGCCTTGGAAACACCAACGGAAACCATGGGCTTGCCGGCGAAACGCTCAGCCTGGACATCCTTGTCGGCTGCGACGACGACGGCCTTGGCACCAGCGATCTCACTCTTGGTGAGCTCGTTCTCGACACCGACCTGGCCATGAGTCTCGACCTTAATGGTCAGACCGCGCTCGGCAGCTGCCTTCTCCAGCGCCTCCTTCGCCATGAAGGTGTGCGCAATGCCGGTCGGGCAACCGGTCGCGGCGATGATGTCAAACTTAGCCATGTGTCCCTCCTTTTTAAGTTTTGCGCCCGCAGGCGCTCCCCTACACGCGCTTCCATGCGCGTTTTTCCACACTTGAAAGATACCAACCTACCGTCCGCGTGAGAAGAGACAAGGCGCAATTCTCCGGTGAAAGGTTCTTTCATAACCGTAAACGGTAAGTGAAAGTTTACCATCAACACTTGAAACGGCAAGGTGTATCTTGTAATTGAAAATGCCCGTATACTATGGCATTGAAAAACGAGTCCGATTTTCATGCCAACCAGGAGCCATCCATGACCGATAGCAGCAAGAGCGCGCTCTCCCTTATTAGCACGCACAAAGGGTACAGCGATTCCGAGCAGCGCATTGTCGACTATATATTGGAGCACCAGTCCGAGGCGCCGCGCCTGACGGCCGCCCAGCTCTCACGAGCCGCTGCCACGTCCGAGGCGACGGTCTCGCGCTTCTGCCGCAAACTGGGCTTTGGCAGCTTCCGCAGCTTTCAGTTTTCGCTGGCGCGCGACTTGGAGAGTCAGCGCAACGAGGGCCTGACCGACGAGGTCTCGCTCGACAACATGGAGCAGAGCCTAAAGAATATCCTCGCCGCTAAGGTGAGTGAGCTTAATGCGACCATCGACGGCATTGATCACGACACGTTGGCCGCAGTTGTGCACGCACTTAAGAATGCCGGCGTTATTGAGTTCGCCGCCGTGGGCAATACGAACGCGGTCGCGCTCGATGCGACATTTAAGTTTTCGCAGCTGGGCCTTCGCTGCATGGCAAGCACCATCAGCGAGACCTCGATTGGTTTCGCGCTCACGTTGCGCCCTGGTGATGTCATCGTGCTGATCTCGAACTCTGGCAAGTCGCGTCGACTGAACCGCATGGCAAAAGCGGCTCGCGACTGCGGTGCTACCGTAGTCGTCATCAGCAGCGACAGCAAATCTCCGCTTGCACGCCTAGCCGACTACACCTTTAATACTGTCAATCACGAGGCACTGCTGACAACGGGGGACTTCGCGTTCTCCAAGATGAGCGCCACGATGATCATAGAGGTCATCTACAACTTCCTGCTGCCCGAAATCGAGGACGCGCGCGAGCACATCAGCTACTACGAGGAGCTCATCCAGCCGGATAAGGTCGTGGAGTAGACATTTTGGGGAGCCGACAAACGCCGGCCGCCACGAAACTGGCCCATCTACTACGTTTTATCAGTATGGCCCAACCACATACCAAAAATAGAGAAAACCGCAGGCGCTCTACCTGCGGTTTTCTTTTTGCAATTCTTGACGTGGTTCCCGATGGCCTATTAAACGTAGTAGATGGACCGATATCGTGGCGGCCGGGTCGAACATACATGTAACGGCTCGGTCTAAGCACGCGCTTCTTCGAGCATCTGCTTTGCGTGGGCCAAACTTGCCTCGGACCGATCGCCGCTCAGCATGCGAGCGATCTCTGCGGTACGGGCATCGCCGGTCACCTCGTCCAGATGCGTTTGGGGAACGTCGCCGGGCTCTTTGCTAACCACGTAGTGCTTGTCGGCCATGACCGCAACCTGCGCCAGGTGGGTTACGACAATGACCTGATGCGTGGCGGCAAGATCGGCCAGTACACCAGCCAGCGCACGGGCGGTGGAGCCGCCAACACCGGCATCGACCTCATCAAACACGAGCGTATCGACACCATCCGCGTTGCCAAGGACGACCTTGCTCGCCAGCATCACGCGGCTCAACTCGCCACCTGAGGCAATGCGGCGCAAGGGACGAGGTGTCAAGCCAGCGCCGCTGCGATATAGCAGCTCGTAGCTTGAAGGGCCCGCCGGCGTCCATTCGGCACGCGGAAGATCGCGCGACTCCCAGACCAGCTCGGCACCGCCCATCTCCAGGCGCGCCATCTGACGGCCAACCTCGTGACAAAAGCGCGGGGCAGCGGTGTTCCGCGCGCGCTTAAGCGCCTTGGCAGCGGCAAACAGTTCGCGCTCCGCCGCGCCAAGCGCTTCGCGCGCCTTCTTAATCTGTTCATCACCATCGTCTACCAGCGACAAGAGCTCTTGTGAGCGGTCGCGCATGGCAAAGACATCGTCCATAGTGGGACCCCACTGACGCAGCAGGCCCTTGAGGTCGGAATACCGCTCGCGCATGCGAGCGAGCTCACGAGGGTCAAACGCAACGCCATCGCGATAGGCACGCAGCTCGTTGGCACAATCCTCAAGCGAGATACAGGCATCCGAAAGCGCATCGGCAATGTCGCCCAGCTTGCGATCGACGGCAGCCATGCGTGAAAGCTCGGCAACGGCGCCATTCACGGCATCGAGCGCTCCCCCTTCGGCAGCAAGCGATGCATGGGCCTCGTTTGCCGTCGCCACCAAGACCTCGGCGTGCTCCGAGCGAGGCAGCAGCTCCTCGAGTTCCTCGTACTCGCCTGGCTTGGGGTCGACCTCGGCGATACGCTCGAGGGCAAAACGCGCTTCCTCGACGCGACTCCCCTGCGCGCGTGAGGCTTCCTCCACACGACGAAGCTCCTTGGCGGCGGCACGCGAAGCCTTAAAGCAGGTGCGATACTTCTCGAGTGCCTCAAGCGCCGCGCGTCCAGCCCAAGCATCGACCATGGCAACATGGTGCGCCGGGTCGAGCAGGCGCTGATGTTCATGCTGGCCGCATAGATCCATCATCACGCCAACGCGCTCCGAAAGCTCACGCACGCTGGCGATGCGGCCGTCAATTTTTACGCGGCTGCGGCCCTCGGCAGAAAGGCTACGCTGCACGGTGAAGCCCTCCGTGTCGTGCGGGCCGTCGAACAGGCGCGCCTCGACGCTGGCAAGCGCCTCGCCCTCGCGAACCGTCGACGAATCGGCGCGCTCGCCCAAAATAAGCTTGAGCGCCGAGAGCAGCGCGGTCTTACCGGCACCGGTCTCACCGGTCAGGACGGTCAAGCCGGCACTCGGCACCAACGTCGCCTCGCGAATGAGTGCAATGTTGGAAACCTGCAGCTCATCGATCATGACGCACTCCGTAGAACACGCGGCTCACCGAGTTATAGAAGCTCTCGGGGCCGTAATCCAGCAGCAGCACATCGCCGGGACCGCGACGCACAGCCACGCTCTCGACCGTGCCATCGCAGGTAATAAACTGTCCATCGATGGCAATCGCCGGCACGCTCGGACGATCATCTGACATAAAGATTTCGACGACATCGCTCGGCGAGGTCAAGAAGGCGCGAGCCTGAATGGTGTGCGGCGCGATGGGCACGCAGACCATGCCCGTGTAATCAGGGCTGACGATAGGGCCACCGGCGCTCAACGCATAGCCGGTGGAGCCGGTCGCCGTCGACACGACGACACCGTCACCGCGCAGGCGATCGATATGATGGCCGGAAACCGTGATGTCAAACTCGACCATATCGGACAGGGGCCCACGCGTGAGCGCCATGTCGTTGAGGGCGAACGAACGCACGACATCCTTCGTGCCTTCATCGCGCACCGAGACGATATCCGCGGCGATGGTGGCGCGGCGGCTCACGTGGAGCTCACCGGACAGGGCATCGCTCACAACCTGCAAAATATCGCGTTCCTCGGGACTGGCCGCCGTCAAAAAGCCCAGGTGGCCATAGGAAAGACCCAAAATGGGAATCTCGCGGTAGTTGAGAATGCGGGCGGCGCGCAGCAGTGTGCCGTCGCCGCCGAGTGTAATGACCAGGTCGGCATCGTCAACATCGGGCGTGCTCTGTATCTTGGAGCGCTGGTCAGCCGCCCATGCGACCTCGTAGCCCTGGCGCGAAAGCCAAAGCTCGAGCATCAGGCCACTCTCGACCGCCTCTTGCTTGTAGTAATTGGGAACCAGAAAGACCTTCATAGCGTTGCAGCTTTCTCGCTCAAAGCCGATACCTGGGATTGCAACTCGTCATCGGAGCGCTCATCGGGGGCAAACCTCGTGCCGTACAGGAAAAACTCAACGTTGCCCTTGGCGCCATGGATGGGCGACACGCACACGTCGACCGGGAACAAGCCCTTTGCGGCGAACAGCTCAATCGCCGCCACGAGCGTGTCAACACGCACAGCGGGATCCGTCACGATACCGCCCTCGCCCACCAGCGCAGCCGGCGCCTCAAACTGCGGCTTTACGAGCGTGCAAAACGAACCCGAAGACTTCAGGCATGCCAGCACGGCGTCGATGATATTCGCGATACTCGTAAACGACACATCGCACACGGCCAGGTCGATAGCGCTGCCGTAGCCGAGCTCGGGCAACTGCGTCACATTCGTGCGCTCGTGGAGCGTCACACGATCGTCTTGGCGCAGCGACCAATCAAACTGAGCGCGACCCACATCGACCGAAACGACCGTGGCGGCCCCGCGCTTAAGCAGGCAATCGGTAAAGCCGCCGGTAGAGCAGCCTACGTCCAAGCAGACAAGGTCCGTCGGATCAATCCCAAACGCATCGAGCGCACCCTCGAGCTTAAGGCCGCCGCGCCCAACGTAAGGAATGCGTCCCTTAACGTGCAGCGGCAGACCAGGCGTCACCTTGAGCCCCGGAGAGGTCAAACGCTCACCGCCACTCGAAACCAAGCCGGCCATAAGAGTGCGAAGGGCATCCGCGCGATCGGCGCAGATGCCCTGTGAAATCAGTTCGTCATCGAGACGCACGCGTTTCATGAATGCCATCAACCATTCGTATCCGGGGATGCAGCCTGTCTATCTTGGGACTCGTTTGCCGCATCCTCATCGTATTCCTGCTCGAGCTTGTCGGCCTCACGCGGCGTCAGCTCAAACTTGTCGACCATATCGACCGCTCGGGAGCCCAGCTCAATCGCCTCGTCAAACAAATCGAGCGAACGCTCCAAGGACGTATCCTTGGAGCGAACGGTGGCGATGATCTGGTCCAGGCGATCCGAGATCTCATCGAAGTTGCGGACGGAACCCTCTGGCATGGCTACTCCTCGACGGAGTCGGCCTCGACGGCCTCAGCAGCGTCCGCATCCTCGGCAAGTACACCGACAGCAGCCTGAGCAGCGGCGACCTTGGCGGCTGCCTCGGCAGCCTGAGCCTCCTCACGAGCGCGATCCTCGGCCAGCAGCTCTTGGTACAGGTCCTCGCCCGGCAGTTCCTCGCTGCGAGCGATCTTGCCCAGCACGCCGTTGACAAACGATGCGGACTGGTCGGTACCATAAGCCTTAGCGATTTCGACCGCCTCGTTGATGACGATGGCGTCCGAGACCTCTTCGTCGGAGAGGAAGCGCATCTCGTAGACGGCGATACGCAGCAGGTTGCGGTCGGCGCCGGGCATGCGCATAAGATCCCAGTTCTTGGCGACGGCGCGCAGGGCACAGTCAATGCGATCGATATGCTCGTAGGCACCGCGGCAAAGCTCCAGCGCATACGGGTCGAGGGGACCCTTCGAGATCAGGAAATCGCCCTCGAGGACGCGCTCGAGCGGGCTGTCCGTGGCCTCGGCCTGGAACAGCAGCTGCAGCGCCTGACTGCGGGCAAGCGTACGCCCGCGATAAACCTTAAGGCTCAAAGGTTACTCCTTGGGGAAAACGAGGCCGTCGATGCAAACGTCAACGCGCTCGACCTCGACGCCCACCTGAGCATCGATGGCGGCGACCACGGCGGCGCGAACGGCCTCGGCGAGTTTCTTGAACGGATAGCCAAAGAACACCACGACACGCACGGTGAGTGCGAGCTTGTCGCCGATGACCTCGGCCTCGACCGCCGGCTCGGAAGCCGGGGCCTTGGACGAGAGCATCATGGAGACAAGGTTGGTGGCAAGGTCCTTGACGCCAACGGAGGCGATGCCCTCGACATCCGACACGGCGCGGGAGACGATGGCGGTCAGAACATCGGGCGAAATGCCGATGCCGTCAATCTTGATTTCCTGGGGCATGAGTCCTCCTAGAAGAGTTGGTTGCTAGACGCGGGAGACGAACTTGCCGTCGCGGGTGTCAACCTTGATGACCTCGCCCTCGTTGAGGTACATGGGGACCTGGATGACAGCGCCGGTGTCGATCGTGGCCGGCTTGGTGGAACCCTGGACGGTGTCGCCCTTAAAGCCCGGGTCGGTCTGGACGATGGTGGTCTCGATGAACATCGGCGGGGTCACGCCCATGAGCTCATCGTCAGCAAAGAGCAGCTGGCAGATGTCGTTCTCGCGCAGCCACTTGGAGTTCTCGCCCACCATGTCCTCGGGAACGGGAACCTGCTCATAGGTCTCATTGTCCATGAAGATGTAGTCGGCGCCATCGTTGTAGAGGTACTGGAACTCACGGGTGGTGAGCATAACGCTCTCGAACTTGGTGCCGGCGTTGCAGGTGTTCTCGACGACGCGGCCGCTCTTGATGTCGCGGGTCTTGTAGCGCACGAACGCGCCGCCCTTGCCCGGCTTGACATGCTGGAACTCGACGATGGTGTAGACCTTGTCCTTAATGCGGAGACCGAGGCCGTTCTTGAAGTCGGCGGTAGAAATGGTAGGCATAGCGACCTTTCTTGTTATGGGCAGAACGCACAAGCGTCCAAATTACATACGACCGAAATTATACACTTGCAGACGGCGCCTGCAGCGAGCGCATAAAAAGAGAACGCGGGGCGCCCGAATCTATCCGGACGCCCCGCCCCAAAAATCTATCGAAATGGACTAGCAATCGATGACGTGGAGGTCATGCGGCGTCTTGGTGAAGGGCTCGTAGCCGTTCTCGGTGACCACGCCGTAGTCCTCCAGGCGCACGCCGCCCACGCCGGGCAGGTAGACGCCGGGCTCCATGGTGATAACCGAGCCGACCTCGATGATGTTCTTGCTGCGATTGAAGTTGGGCAGCTCGTGGATGTCGATACCAACGCCGTGGCCCAGGCCATGGTTGTAGTAATCGCCATAGCCGGCATCGCCGATAATCTTCTTGGAAAGCTTGAAAATGTCGTTGCCCTCGACGCCCGGATGGATGGCGGCGACGCACTCCTCGTGCGTACGGCGCACGAGCGCGTACAGGTCGAGCTGCTCCTGGGTAGGCTCGCCCATCACGACGGTGCGCGTCATGTCGGAACGATAATCGCAGTAGCCCGCGCCGTAATCCATGAGGACGAAGTCGCCCTTCTCGATCACGCGGTCACTCGGCACGGCATGCGGATTGGCGGTGTTGGGGCCGCTCGCCACGATGGAGCCGAAGGCCAGGCTGTCGGCACCGTTAGCGAACATAAAGTTCTCGAGCTCGTTGCGAACCTGCTTCTCGGTCATACCGGGCTTAATAAAGCCGAGCATATGCTGAAAAGCGGCGTCGGTGATCGACTGCGCATGGCGCATGAGCTCGATCTCCTCGGCATCCTTGATGGCGCGCATCTTGCGAATGTCGTCATGCATCAGCGGCAGCATGCAGGCGACGGAACGATCCTCCAGACCACGCTGAATACCCAGGTAGAAGTTGACCTGCATGTCGTCCTCGACAGCGCAGACGCGGCACTTGTTGGCCGCGATCTTGCCGGCGACCCAACCGGGGATGGTGCCCTCGTCCATGTCGTAGATCCAGGGACTGCCGGCGGGCGTGTTCTCCTCAAAGCTGTTGAGGTAGCGCGAGTCGGTATGGAACAGGCACTGGTCAGCCGTAATAAACGCCGCGTGCGGGAACTCGAAGGTGTAGTCGAAGACACCCTTCACGCCCGTGAGCCAACGAAGATTGGCCTCGTCGCGTACCACAATAGCGTCGTAGCCGCGCTCGACCATCAGGGCACGGACACGTTCGATACGACCGGCAGGACCGGCAGCAAACTCAGACATGCAGATTCCTTTCTTGTTGTCTCAAAAAGTGCGGGACGGGTCTCAACCGAACGACGGAATCGCATGCCATCCGCAACCGATTGAAAACCCGCCCCTCAACATGATACGAAAGACGATGGATGTCAATAAATCTTAGAGAAGTTCTTTGCGAGAAGCCAAGTAGGCGTGAGCATGGCGCTCAAGAACCTCGTCCTCAACGCCCGTTAGACGAATGGCGCCGAGCGCTGCGGGCAGCGGCAACATACTGCGGTTCGAGCGGACAAACTGCTGCCTGCGGAACTCCTCGATATATGCGGCAGGCTCCAGATCGAAGGCAAGCTCCTCGATACCAAAGTCCTCCAGGCAGTCATCGACCTCAAAGACGTAATCGATATCGAAGTCGCAGGCGTCATGTGCTAGGCGCGCCTCAAAGCGCATGCCCTCGGACAACAGCTGGTAGGCAGGGACCTGCGAAGCGGCATCGCCCAAGCAGGCGCGCAGGGTACGCTCCCCCGTCTTGCCAAAATCGAGCGCATGGCGGGCGCTCGGGTTCGTGGCCATCAGTACGTCCTTGCGGGCAGTCTGAGACCACTGAATGGCATTGACAAGCGCGACCTCCTCGCCCGCGAGAATCTCGGGAACGGTCTCAGTAAACTGATTCCAGCGGGACTTGCTGCTCGAAAGCATGGTGCCAACAAGTACCGCATAGCCGAGTCTGAGGTCCTCGGGGTCCGCCTCGCGAACAAGGTCGAGGTCACACACGACCAAGCCCGGCTCGGGACGGAACGCGATAGCGGGAAGCGCATTCGCCGACGAGGCGACGAGCGGCTTCATGGTCGTCGCGACCGTGAGCATGGCGTCGAACGTCGTCGGCAGCAAGGCGCACTCGGTGCGACCGCACCACTGATTGGCACACCAGCAAACAACCGAACAGGTCGCCGTGTCACCGACAGCGACAACAAGATCGTCGCAGGTAATACCGTTAGCCGACAGGGCGCCAAAGACGGTATCGGCATCGGCCAGCGTAGCGCCGGCAGGAGAAACCTCGAGAGCGAGCAGCGACACGGCAAAACCGGCGTCGACCAGCGCATGCTCGACGACCTCGCCAAAACGCTCGGATGTGGCGTCGTTCCAAACAACCATCGCGCGCTTAGGCTTGCCCACAGCCGAGGCAAACATGCGCGACAGCTCCTCGAACGCGCCCAATCCGACGCGGACATCGACACTGCGGTTTTGGAAATTGATAAGTTGACGGCGAATCATAGCAGCCCACGCTCCAAAAGCATCTCGGCACAAAGGTAGGAAACGTCCTCGAAGGACTTGTTGCGAATATCAAGGGTAATATCGGCGGCCTCGCGATACAGCGGACGACGATGCTCAAACAGGCGCGCAGCATGCTCGGGCGAGCGGAAATCGGGCCGGGTATCGGAGCGGCGAATCTGGCGCAACGAGTCCTCAAAGTCGCCTTCGAGATACACACAGGTACCCATCTCGTGCATCAGTTCAATGTTCACCGGCGTCTCGACGATGCCACCCCCGCACGATACCAGCAGGCTGCGCTCGCTTTGAAGCGAACGGAGTGCCGAGGTCTCGAGCTGGCGAAAACGATCCTCGCCCTCGGTCTCAAAAATCTCGGTCACCGACTTGCCGCATCGACGCACAACCAAACGATCGGTATCGATGAATCGACGCTTGAACATAGTGCCCACGTTGCGCGCAAGCGTCGACTTGCCCGCGCCCAAAAAGCCGATAAAGAAGATATGGTCGCAGCCGTGTTTGATGTGCTGAGACATGGCGGAACCTATTCCTCGCAGGGAAGGTCGCGCAGGGCCCGGCGTTCAAAGATACGGAAGATCTGCGTGTACCACAGGTCCTGGGTTGCCTGCGGCTTGACCAGAATAGTGTCAACACCGGCAAAGTTACCGCTCCACACGTCAGTGTAAAGCTGATCGCCGATCAGCACGGCCTCGTCGGCCGTGGCGCCCAAACGCTTAAGACCCGCCTTCAGGGCAAACGGGGCGGGCTTCATAGCGTGGCTGATGGCCTCGAGCCCCAGCTCGCGCGCCGATGCCATGACCTGGTCGCGATGCCAGTTGTTGGACACCATGCACAGCTTAAAGCCCTTAGCATGGGCGGCCTCGAGCCAGGCGGAGACCGCAGCGGGTACCTGCTCGGTATCACGCGGCACCAGGGTGTTGTCGCGATCGAGCAGAATGGCGCGTTTGCCGTCGGCCCAGAGGGTATCGAGGTCGATGCGATCGACCGAGGCAACATATCGTTTGGGGCTAAAAATCCTCATGATCAATTCCAAGACTGTTGGTGCTCTTCGTAGGTCTTCGAGAAATACTCCTCGTCCTGTGTGATGTAGAAATACAGGTCATCGGAGTCGGTCGGCTCAAGGGTAGCCTTGAGCGCCTCGAGCGAGGGAGAGCAGATGGGCGTGGGCGGCAGGCCCTCATGCTTATAGGTGTTATACGGGCTATCGCTCTGCAGGTCGTCGGCGGTAACCTCGCCGCCGGTGACATACATCATGGTCGCATCGCTGTTGAGGTAACGCAGGCCATCGAGCTTGCCCGCCAGACGGTTATAGAAAACCGATGCCACATGCGCGCGCTGATCGGCGTTGAGGCCCTCGCGCTCGACAATCGAGGCAAGGTTAACGATGTCGTAATCGGACATCTCCACGCCATAGCGCTCCTTGATCTTGGCCTCGCAGCTGGCAAAGTCAAGCGACTTATACTCGGCGTTGAACTGGTCAAGCAT
>CABUWA010000021.1 GCA_902495085.1 uncultured Collinsella sp.
CGCAGGACCAGGTAGGCGATGAGGCCTACAAACGGGATGAGGGCGATGATGCCCCATGCCACGTAGGCGCTGGCGCCGCGGCGGCGAGCGTCGATGAACACATAGACGACCGACAGCACGTACAGGGCGATGATAAAGCCAACAAAGGCATAGATGACGCCCATAAGCTGCGGCGACATGAGCTCAGAGATGTACTTGGACATTGAGGTGTACCTTTCGGAATAATTACAGTCCGGTCAAGTTTACCACGGGGTTTGTTTATATGGGACTACGGTTGGGTACGGGGCTGGCGCGGACACAAACATCTCAATCTGTAACAGCTGGGAGCGGAATCCGGGTCTAGATGTTACAGATCGAGACACAGGGATCCCTCCCCGACTTCAATCTCGATCTGTAACATCATGGGCCCCAAAACCCCTCTTACTGTTACAGATCGAGACATTCAAAATCAGTCGGAAGGTTTGTCTTGATCTGTAACATCTACAACCCGAATCATCAGCTAGCTGTTACAGATTGAGATAAAGGAAAACGTCCAGGCCGAATGTCTCAATCTGTAACAGTTACTCGGCAAAAACAGTCCCAGATGTTACAGATGTAGATGAACCTATCAGTCGGTTTCGAATGTCTAAATCTGTAACGGTTAGACCTGTTTTTGCCGAGTTGTTGTTACAGATTGAGATTTAAGTCGGGGAAAGAATAGTTTGTCTAAATCTGTAACATCTAGGCCCCAAAACGATCCCCAGATGTTACAGACCGAGACAGAGGAATCTCTCCCTGACTTTAAATCTCAATCTGTAACACATTAGGACCGATTTTCCCCTCTTACTGTTACAAATCAAGACAAACAGAGGACCCATCTGGCAAACGTCTCGATCTGTAACATCTGGAACCCATCTCTTCTGCTTACTGTTACAGAACGAGACAAACCTCTGACGCCAGGGGCGGCAGACGAGGTCACCGATGGTCCTGAGTCTCCCCTCGCCTGCCGTTGGCGGGTGTTGCGGGGCTGTTCGCCGCATTGCCGCCGCACTGGGGGGGCGCACAGACCGTAGGATAGTCCTATTGACGGCCTATCAACTCGTCTGGGAGGCACTGTGGCAGAAACGTTTGATATCGCGATTGTGGGCGCAGGCATCACCGGGTGCGCCATCGCGCGGCAGCTCGCGCACTATGACTTGTCCATTTGCGTGGTCGAGGCGGCCAACGATATCGCGCTGGGCGCGTCGAAGGCCAACGGCGGCCTGGTGCACGCCGGCTACGATCCGGCGCCGGGCACCGTAAAGGCGCAGGTCAACGCCCGCGGTTGCGAGCTGTATGGCACCTGGGCCCAGGAGCTGGGATTTTTGTTCCGCCGCACCGGGTCGATGGTGCTAGGTTTCAACGACGAAGACCGCACACACCTGGAGAAGCTGCGCCGGAATGGCCTGGTCAACGGCGTGCCCGCACTGTCGATTATCGGCCCCGATCGCATCCATGAGCTGGAGCCGCGTGCGAGTGCTAAGGCGACGTGCGCGTTGTGGTGCCCTTCGACCGGTTACGTCGACCCGTTTGAGGTCGCCATCGCCGCGCTGGAGAACGCGGTCGCCAACGGCGTGACGTTTATGCGCTCTGCTCCAGTGAAGGCGATTGAGGTTGCTGGCTCGCTCGACGAGGACGTTTCAGCCGACGGCAAGGAACGCGCACGTTTTACGCTGGTGACACCCGCCGGCGACGTACGCTGCCGTTACCTGATCAATGCCGCGGGCAACGGCGCCGCGGACATCTCGCATATGGCGCGCGCCGAGGAGTTCCAGATGGTCTGGCGCCAGGGCAATATTGTGGTGCTGGACAAAGAGCCACGTGCACTCATGCCGCTCTACCCCGTTCCCACGCCAATTTCCAAGGGCGTCATTGTGACGGGAACCGTACATGGCAACACCGTAATTACCGCAACGGCCGCCGTACGCGAGCCGGGTGATACACAGACTTACGCGACCGATGTCAACGCGCTCCTGACCGGCGCGCGCAAGCTGGTGCCCGATCTGGACACGCGCCGCGTGGTGCGCGCGTTTGCCGGCGGACGCCCGGTCATTCAGGGAACGAACGACTTCTTTATTGGGCGGTCCGCCTTGGTGCCGGGGCTGTTCCAGGCCGCAGGTATTCAATCGCCGGGCGTGGCGAGCGCGCCGGCCATTGCCGAGCGCATGGAGCAGGTGTTACGCAGTGCCGGCGTAACCCTGCGCGAACGGGAAGATTGGGACCCGATACGCCGCGCGCCGGACGACTTTGACCGTGCACCGCTTGCGCGCAAAGAAGAGCTCATCGAGTCCGATCCCGCGTGGGGGCAGATCGTCTGCCGCTGCGAGACGGTGCCCGAGGCCGAGATCGTGGCCGCGATTCGACGCCGCCCGGGCGCGGTTTCGGTCGAGGGCGTCAAGCGCCGCTGTCGTGCCGGCATGGGTCGGTGCCAGAGCGGATTTTGTCAGAGCCGCGTGATGGCAATCCTAGCGCGCGAGCTGGGCTGCGAGCCCAGCGAAGTGCTGTTGGAAGATGCCGGATCTTGGCTGGTCGAGGGACCGCTGAAGGGGGTGCGTTAGGATGGCGACGCTTGATATGCGCGACGGACGCGCAGAGGCAGGAGCCACGGAGGCCGTGGCAACGCAGGCCTTCGACGTGGTCGTTATCGGCGGCGGACCTGCTGGCATGGCGGCTGCGCTTGCCGCACATAAGGCCGGCGCCCACGTGGCCATCGTGGAGCGCGAGCAGCATCTGGGCGGAATCCTCCGCCAGTGCATCCACCCCGGTTTTGGCCTTTCGCACTTTAAACAGGAGCTCACCGGTCCCGAGTACGCGCAGCGCTTTATCGACCAGGTGCGCGCGACCGATATTGCACTGTTCTTGGGCAGCATGGTGCTTGGGATTGATTCGTGCGAAGGCGAGGGTGCGGGCGACCCGGGCGCGGGAGATGCCGCAGTTCATACCGTCACGCTCATGAGCCGCGCCGGCATGTTGCAGCTCACCGGACGCGCGGTCGTCCTTGCCATGGGGTGCCGCGAGCGCACGCGCAGCGAGATCAAGATTCCCGGCAGCCGCCCCGCCGGCGTGTTTACGGCGGGCCTGGCGCAGCGATACATCAATATCGAAAACCTCAAGCCCGGCTCGCGCGCCGTCATTTTGGGCTCGGGTGACATCGGGCTGATCATGGCACGCCGCTGCACGCTCGAGGGGATTTCCGTCGAGGGTGTGTACGAGCTCATGCCGTACGCCAACGGCCTGCGCCGCAACGTCAAGAACTGCCTGGACGACTTTGGCATTCCGCTGCACTTGTCCACCACCGTCACGCGCGTGATCGGTCACGATCGCGTGGAGGCCGTCGAGGTGAGTCGGGTCAACGAGCGCCTGGCGCCTATTCCGGGGACCGAGCGCGTTGTTCCGTGCGACACGCTGCTGCTTTCGGTGGGTCTGATTCCCGAGAACGAGCTTTCGGTTGCCGCGGGCGTGGAGCTGGACCCACGCACGCGCGGCGCCGTGGTGGACCAGAGTCTTCAGACGGGCGTGCCAGGCATCTTTGCCTGCGGCAACGTGCTGCATGTTCACGACCTGGCCGACAACGTGACGACCGAGTCCGAGCGTGCCGGTGCGGCAGCAGCGGCGTGGGCGTTGAATGGCGGCGCCAAGGCGAGAGCTGCAAGCACGGGCTGCGAGCTCACGGTCTCCCCTGCCGGCATCGCGGGCTACGCACTGCCGGGACGCATTACGGCTGTAGCGCTCACCAGGCTCAACTTCCGCGTGCGCCGACCGGTCGACGCCGCCCGCGTGCGTATTCTGGTAGGCGACGAGGAACTGTTCGCCGGCAAGGTCCGCGCATTTAAGCCGAGCGTCATGGAAAGCTTTCCGCTGCCGGCAAAGGTCATCAAACAAGCGCTCGACCTGGGTGCTAATGAGATTGTCCTATCCGTCGATCCCGTTGAGGAGGCGTAGAGTCATGAGCACGAACGCGATCGAAACGCACAAGTTCAACTGCACCACCTGCCCATCCGAATGCCTCCTGACCGTAGAGGTGGAGCGCGACGCCAATGGCGCCGTGGTGGTAGTGCGCTCCGTAACCGGCAACAACTGCCCGCGCGGCAATAAGTTCGCACATCAAGAGCTCACCTGCCCCATGCGCGTGCTAACGACGACCGTGGCCGTCTCCGGCGGCGATGAGGCGCTGCTGCCCGTGCGCACGGCCGAAGCCATCCCGCTGGAGCTTCACGCCCAAGCTATGGACCTCATCCGCGGCCTAGTCGTCAACGCCCCCATCCGCATGGGCGACGTCGTGCTGGAAGACCTCCTCAACACCAACATCAACCTAATCGCCAGCATGGACATCGACCGAGCCCAAGTAGCTAATTAGGGACGGGCCTCTTTTGGCTACCCCGCCATCCACCCCATCCCCGACCTCAATTGCGGTGAAATAGTTCCTGATTTCCGCCAAAACCCCGGCATCCAGGAACTATTCCACCGCAACTATTCTTGAAATCGGTATTTAGCTTGTGCCTACTTTAGTGCCATTTCAAAACTATGCCGGATTACGGGGCTGATTCGGAAACCCCCATCCATACCGGCATTTTTCGATTTTTGATAAGCCGTCTACCTGCGGTTTAGTTTTCGCGATTATTCCCATGGTCAAGTAATACAGGTCCAGCCCCGTAATCCGCCATACTTTTGAAACCAACCAATTTGGGACGGGCCTCTTTTAGCTACTTTTGCCCGAACGTTCGCTCAAATGATTTTTCTGGGACGGGGATGAAATAATCATTGGGTGCCGAATGATTATTTCATCCCCGTCCCAGAAAAATCATTCCGCATGTTGGACGCAGCTAAAATAACCCCGTCGCAAATTGACTACCCTGGCATTGGGGATACCATGGTGGCACCCTAGCGAAAGGATGTTTCATGGCACATGTCGATGACCAGCGTGTGGCGCGCGTGCTCGATGCGCTCGAGGCCCAGCACCCCGGCGCGCAGCTGCTTGTGAATGACCCGTGGTCGATCTACTATCTGACCGGGTTTTATGCCGATATGTTCGAGCGTTTTTGTGGCGTGCTGCTCGCGCGCAATGCCGAGCCGGTAATCCTAGTCAACGCTCTACACCAGCTACCGGAATACGACAATGCCCGCATCGCCTATCACACCGATACTGACGTCGTGGCCGACGCCATCGTTCGCGAGGTCGATCCGAACAAACCACTCGGCATCGACACCGTCATGCGTTCCGGCTTTTTGATGCCCCTCATGGAGCGTCACGCCGCGAGCGAGTTCTTCCTGGGCGACTTTGCCGTCACCGCCGCACGCACCTACAAGGATGCCGCCGAGCAGGAGCTTATGCGCGCGTCCTCGACCGCTAACGATGCCGTGATGGCCGATGTTATCAAGCTCGTCCACGAAGGTGTGACGGAGCGCGAAATTGCCGATCAGATGCTCGGTCTGTACCGCAAGCACGGCTGTGAGGGCTTTAGCTTTCCGCCCATCGTGAGCTTTGGCGCCAACGCCGGCGACCCGCACCACGAGCCCGACGATACGGTACTCAAGCGCGGCGACGTGGTGCTGTTCGACATTGGCGGGCGCCATCGCAACTACTGCTCGGACATGACACGCACGTTCTTTTGGGGCGAGCCGGACGAGGAGACGGCGCGCATCTACGACATCGTGCGCCGCGCCAACGAGGCCGCCGAGGCGCTCATCGCACCGGGTGTGCGCATGTGCGACCTGGACCGCGCCGCGCGCGATGTGATTGAAGACGCGGGCTATGGGCGGTACTTTACGCATCGCCTGGGACACTCGATCGGCTTGCAGGACCACGAGCCGGGAGACGTCTCGCTCGTCAACGAGCAGGTCGTAGAGCCTGGCATGACGTTCTCTATCGAGCCGGGCATCTACCTCCCCGGCCGCACCGGCGTCCGCATCGAGGACCTGGCCCTGGTGACCGAGAACGGCGTCGAGATTCTCAACGCCTACCCCCACGATCCGGTCCGTCTGGACTAGCCAATGTGACAAAGGGACAACCCCTTTGTCACATTGCGATTACGTCGCGCCACGAAAACGGGCCATCTACTACGTTTAACCCGCATGGGTCGACCATGCGGGTCTTTTTTGAAAAATGGCAGGCCCTCTACCTGCAGTTTTGATTTCGTAATTCTCGGTATGGTCGAGGGTTACCGGTCAAACGTAGTAAATAGGCCCATTTCGTGGCAAGCGAGTCAACTAGGGGCACAGGGCAGCCAAAAAGCCCCATCCCAAATTAGCTGCTTTTGAGTTGCGGTGATATACGGACTGCTTGAGGCTTCTGGCTTGTAAAATAGTCCGCATTTCACCGCAACTGATGAGGGGATGGGTTAGCGCAGCAGACCGGCTACTTCGCCGGCTAGGGTGATGGTGCCGGCTGCTACGAAGGACTCGCCCGCGGCATCGAAGGCAGCGAGGGCCTCGGGCACGCTCGGGTATACGCCCGCGAGCTTATCGGCATCAACGAGGGCGGCGAGCTCCTCCGCCGTCAGGGCGCGATCGGAATCGGTCTGGGTCACGACCACGCGGGGGAACGCCGGAACAAGCACGTCGACGATACCCGCCACGTCCTTATCGGCCAGCGCGGCACACAGCAGTGTGGGGCGGTTCTCCACGCACGGATCGATCTCGTCCAGTGCGCTCACAAAGTTCTCGCAGCTCTGGGGGTTATGGCAGGCATCGATCAGCTTGAGCGGATCGGTTCCCAGCACATCAAATCGGCCCGGCGTGGGGCAGCCCATAAGCGACGCATCAAGCTTGTCATGATCGAGCTCGCGACCCAGGTACCCCTCGCACAGCATAATCGCGCACGCGGCATTCTGCGGCTGATAGGCCGGCTTAACCATACTCGACGTATAGATGGCACGCGGCGTGGTGCAGCTAAACTCAACCGTGTCGCCCACGTGTGCCGGCACCTTGGTCGTCGTATGGCTCACCACGAGCGGCACAACGCCGCACTCGCGGCAACGGGCATCCATCACACGCTGAACGCTCGGCTCGTGCGTGCCCTCGCCCAGCACAACCAAGCGCCCGGGCTTGATGACGGCAGCCTTCTCCCCCGCAATGGCCTCGAGCGTGTCGCCCAGGATGCGCGTGTGGTCGAGCCCGATGCCGGTGATGGCAACGGCGACGGGATCGGTCGCGCTTGTGGCATCCCAACGCCCGCCCATGCCAACCTCGAGCACGGCAACATCCACCGCGGCCTCGGCAAACACCACAAGTGCGGCAGCCGTCAGTAAGTCAAATGGTGTGATGGAATAGGCGCGCTCCCCCGCCGCCACACGACGAGCATTCACTCGATGCCCCGCCTCAACAGCGGCAGAAACGCCACGGGCAAACGCCTCGTCGCTCACAACGCACCCATCGACCTCCATGCGCTCGGGATAGCGCACCAGCTGCGGCGACGTATACAGCGCGGTTTTGAGCCCCTCGCCGCGAAGAATAGCAGCCGAAAAACGCGTAGTCGAAGTCTTGCCATTGGTACCGGCAACCTGAATGCAATCGAAATACTCGTCCGGACGCCCCAACTCATCGAGCATATCGACAACCGTCTCGAGCAGAGGACCAGCATCCCCAGAAATCCGCCCCGTATCAGCAGCCAAAGCAACAGCCTCATCAAACGAAAGCAACTCAAACGAGAACGGCACAGAATACGACCCAGAACGCTTAGCCATAACCCAAAGTCCCCTCAACATAAAAAGAGGCCCGCAATAAACAACGAGCCCCTCCCATTCAAAATATCAGCCAAACACCGCTTGCAGCAGAATCAAGGCCACAACCAAGTGGCCCTACCAGGCAGCGGACGCCCCCGTAACCGCCATGGGAGCGGTTTGGGGCTTTGCTCGCCGCAAGTTCCGCACGCAAAGGACAGCACTTAATGTGCTGTCCGTCTTTCGCAGGACTGTCCGCAGTAGCGAGCAAAGCGTCGGGACGCGCCCCTCAGTAAGACCTACGAGAAGTCAGCAACCTGCGAGTTCAGCGCCGCCAGGATCTCCTTGAGCTCAGCTGCACGGTCCCTCTTCTTCTGCACCACCGCGGGCGCGGCCTTGGCCACAAAGCCCTCGTTGGCGAGCGTCTTCTCGCAGCCGGCAAGCTCCTTCTGAGCCGCGGCGATCTCCTTCTCAAGACGTGCCTTCTCGGCCGAAAGGTCAACCTTGCCCTCAAGCACCACAAAGACCTCGACGCCGCTGTCGACCACGGCGATGCTCGCAGCCGGCTTCTCGACATCGGTACCCATGACCAGCGAGGCAGTGTTTGCCAGCGGCTCGATGGTCGAGCGCAGGCTCTCGAGCTTCTCGATGTCCTCGGCACCGGCGCGCACGACCACGTCGAGCTCGGCCTTGGGGCTCAAGCGATAACGCGAACGCGTGGCGCGGGCGGCGGACACGACGGTGCGGCACAGCTCAAACGCGCGCTCGGCGTCCTCGTCGACATACTTGGCATAGTCGGCGGGCTCGGGCCACTTGGCGATCATGAGCGCCTCGGCGCGGTTCACGTTGCCCTCGGCATCCAGGTCGAGCACGCTCGCCGGCATGTTGTCCCAGATCTCCTCGGTGACAAACGGCATGAGCGGGTGCATCAGGCGAATGGAGGTGTCGAGCACAAAGATCAGGTTGCGCTGCGCCTGCAGACGGCCCTCGCCCTTCAGACGAGCCTTAGTGACCTCGACGTACCAGTCGCAGACCTCGTTCCAGAAGAACTGCTGCACGCCGCGGGCCATGTCGCCAAAGGTGTAGTTCTCGATACCCTCGGTGACCATCTTGACGGCCTTGGCCAGGCGGCTGAACATCCAGGCGTCGGCCGGCGTCTCCACGACGGGCTCGCCGGGCGTGTAGCCTTCCATGTTCATAAGCAGGAAGCGGCTGGCGTTCCAGATCTTGGTCACAAACGACTTGGCCTGCTCGGTGCGCGGGCTGTCGATGAGCTTCTTGGTCTTCTTGTCGATGTTCGCGTCAAACTTGACGTCCTGGTTGTTGGTGCAGAGCGTCAGCAGGTTGAAGCGCATGGCGTCGGCGCCGTACATGCCGATGAGGTCCATGGGGTCAACGCCGTTGCCCTTGGACTTGGACATGCGGCTGCCGTCCTTGGCAAGAATCGTCGGGTAGATGACGACGTCCTTAAACGGCACCTCGTCCAGGAAGTACAGCGAGCTCATGACCATGCGGGCAACCCACAGCGCAATGATGTCGCGTGCGGTGACGAGCGCCGTCGTGGGGTGATGCCCCTCGAGCAGCTCCGGCTTTTGCGGCCAGCCCTGCGTGGCGAAGGTCCACAGCTGCGAGCTGAACCAAGTGTCCAGCACGTTCTCGTCCTGATGCACGTGATGGCCGCCGCACTTGGGGCACACGTCGGTGTCCTCGGTAAGGGCGTCCTCCCAGCCGCAGTCCTCGCAGTAGAACACGGGAATGCGGTGGCCCCACCACAGCTGGCGGCTGATGCACCAATCCTTGAGGTTCTCCATCCAGGTGGTGTAGGTCTGCGTCCAGCGCGAGGGGTGGAAGGTGACCTTGCCGGATTTGACGGCGTCAAGCGCCGGCCCCTTGAGCTTATCGACGGCCACAAACCACTGCTCGGACAGCCACGGCTCAAGCGCGGCGTCGCAACGGTAGCAGTGCATGACGGAGTGATCGAGCTCGTCGACATGATCGAGCAGGTCGTGCTCCTCAAACCACTTGATGACGGCCTCGCGGCACTCGACGCGGTTCATGCCGGTGAACTCGCCGTAGCCCTCGACGACCACCGCGTGCTCGTCGAAGATGTTGATCTGCGGCAGATCGTGGGCCTGACCCATGGCGTAATCGTTGGGGTCGTGGGCCGGGGTGACCTTGACGAAGCCGGAACCAAAGTTGGCGTCGACATGCCAATCCTCAAAGATGGGGATCTCGCGGTCGACGATGGGAAGCTTGACGGTCTTGCCCACGAAGGCGGCCTTCTCGGGGTCCTTCGGGGAGACGGCGACGCCCGTGTCGCCGAGCATGGTCTCGGGACGCGTGGTGGCGACGACGATGTAGTCCTGGCCGTTGACCGGCTCGGTCAGCGGGTAGCGCAGGTGCCACAGGTGGCCCTTCTCGTCCTTGTACTCGGCCTCGTCGTCCGAAATGGCGGTGGTGCAGTTGGGGCACCAGTTGACGATGCGCTTGCCACGGTAGATCAGGCCGTCGTGGTACCAGTCGCAAAAGACCTTGCGTACGGCCTGCGCGTAGTCCTCGTCCATGGTAAAGCGCTCGTTGTCAAAGTCGACGGAGCAACCCATGCGCTTGATCTGCTCGACGATGATGCCGCCGTACTCGTGGGTCCAGTCCCAGCAGGCGTCGACAAACTTGTCGCGACCGATCTCCAGGCGGCTGATGCCCTCACTCTTGAGCTTCTTGTCGACCTTAGTCTGCGTGGCGATACCGGCGTGGTCGGTACCCAGCACCCAACGCGTGGACTTGCCGCGCATGCGGGCCATACGGATGATGGCGTCCTGGATGGAGTCGTCGGTGGCGTGACCCATGTGGAGCTTGCCGGTCACGTTGGGAGGCGGAATGGTGACGGTGCAGTCGCCCACGCCCTCACGGCGCTTGTAGTAGCCGCCGTCGAGCCACTTCTGCAGGATCGCCGGCTCGTTGGTCGACGGATCGTAGTTCTTGGGCATCTCTTCCATATATCTCTCCCTTGCCCGTCGGCGTGTCCGCATGCTTGGTTTTCGCTCGGTCAGGTCCTGACTCGCACGAAGAGCACATTAAGTGCTCTTCGGCTCGTGCGGAATCTACGAAAACCAAGTAGGCGGACACGCCTTAGGTATCGATTACTTCAGTCTGAAGGTACTAACTTGACAATCTCACAGAATAGCACAGGCATACCTGCCGAAAAGGGACAGGTTTATTTTGGTAGGTTTTATCAGGGGAAACGACATTTGCCCATATAAAACCGACCAAAATAAACCTGTCCCTAAATGGCAGGCCCCGCGGTGGTTGCCGCGGGGCCTGGATTCAAGCTATTTACCCGTAGATGCGCTGGGGCTGCTCTTCGCCCTTTACGGAGGCTTCGGTCACGATGACCTTGGAAACGCCCTCCTCGCTGGGGAGGTCGAACATCGTCTGCTGCAGCACGTCCTCGCAGATGGAGCGCAGGCCACGGGCGCCGGTCTTGCGAGCAAGCGCCATGCGGGCGATCTCGTGCAGGGCGGCGTCCTCAAACTCAAGCTCAACGTCCTCGAGCTGGAACATCTTACGGTATTGACGCACCACGGCGTTCTTGGGCTCGGTCAGGATCGACACCAGGTCGTCCTCGTCGAGCGCCTGCGTCTGGGTGACGACAGGCGTACGTCCCACAAACTCGGGGATCATGCCAAAGGCGTTGAGGTCCTGCGGGAGCACCTGACGCAGCAGATCGTTCTCGTCGACCGAAGTGGGGCCGGCGATCTCGGAGTTAAAGCCCACGCCCTTGTTGCCCACGCGATCGGCGATGATCTTGTCCAGACCCACAAAGGCACCGCCGCAGATGAACAGGATGTTGGTCGTATCGATCTGCAGCAGCTCCTGCTGGGGATGTTTGCGGCCGCCGGTGGGCGGAACGCTTGCCACCGTGCCCTCAAGGATCTTCAGCAGCGCCTGCTGAACACCCTCGCCCGAGACATCGCGGGTAATGGAGAGGTTCTCGGCCTTGCGGGCGATCTTGTCAATCTCGTCCACGTAGATAATGCCCACCTGTGCGCGCTCGATATCGCCATCGGCAGCATTGATGAGCTTGAGCAGGATGTTCTCCACGTCCTCGCCCACGTAGCCGGCCTCGGTGAGCGCGGTAGCGTCGGCGATGGCAAACGGCACCTCGAGGATGCGCGCAAGCGTCTGGGCGAGCAGGGTCTTGCCGGTACCGGTGGGACCGAGCAGCAAAATGTTGGACTTGGCGAGCTCTACCTCGTCCATATCGTCGTCGAACTGCGAGCCCATGCCGTCGTCAAAGGCAGACACCGCGGCGCCGCCCTCGATCACGCGGCGATAGTGGTTGTACACGGCAACCGACATGGCGCGCTTGGCGTCCTCCTGGCCCATAACATAGGCCGAAAGCTCGTCATAGATCTCGTGCGGCGTCGGCACGTGCGTGATGACCTGACGGTCGTCCTCGAGCTCAAAACCCTCGGTCTCGGGGTCCACGGCGGGCTGGGATGCAGCCTGACCATGGTCGTTGAGGAAGCCCGGCAGTTTGCCGTTGCGGGCAGCGTCCATAAAGTCCGAAGCAAGCGACTCCTCAAGGATCTCGGAGCAGGCGGCGACGCACTCGTCACAGATAAAGATGTTGGTCGGGCCCTTTACGAGGCGACGGACCTGGCCCTGCTCTTTTCCGCAAAAGGAGCAGCGGATGGGGTTGCCGTTCTCGTCAAAGTTGTCCTGCATGTTACCGGCCATCCTAGGCGTCCTTCGCGGCGAGGTCGCGCGAGGTGACGATACGGTCGATCAGGCCGTAGTCGAGGGCCTCGGCAGCGGTCAAGTAGTTATCGCGCTCGGTGTCGGCCTGGACCTTCTCGATAGGCTGGCCAGAGGCGTCGGACAGGATCTGGTTGAGCTCGCGGCGAGTCTTCTTGATCTCCTCGGCAACGATCTCGATCTCGGTCTGCTGACCCTGGGCACCGCCACTGGGCTGGTGAATCATGACCTTGGAGTGCGGCAGGCAGAAGCGCTTGCCCTTAGCGCCGGCCGAAAGCAGCACGGCGGCCATGGACGCAGCCATACCGACGCAGATGGTGGAGACCTGCGGCTTGATGAAGTTCATAGTGTCAAGAATCGCCAGGCCGGAGTAGACCTCGCCACCGGGCGAATTGATGTAGAGCGAGATATCCTTCTCGGCATCCTGGCTCTCAAGATGCAGCAGCTGGGCAACGACCAGGTTGGCGCTGACGGAGTTGATCTCCTCGCCCAAGAAGATGATGCGGTCGTTGAGCAGGCGCGAATAGATATCGTAGCTGCGCTCGCCGCGCGGCGTCTGCTCGATAACGTATGGCACGAGGGCGGAATCGAACTTGGCGATCATACGCATCTCCATTTCTCTCTTGCGGACCAAATTGGTTCTAGATAAACGTACGGTGCCCGCATGCTATGCATTGGCTGGCACCGTACGAAGCAACCGGATAACCGGTGTATAACTTTACCCCATCACGGGCGCATGCATGCGCTCGCGGGCAAGGTGGCGAGAATTACTCGGCGTCCTTGGCGGTCTCATCGACCTCGGTCACCTTGGCGTTCTCGACCAGGTGGTCGACGGCCTTGGAGCGGCGGATGGACTCACGGACGGCAGGCATGCGGCCATCGGCGATGAACTCGGCCTTGGAAGCCTCGACGTCCTTGACGCCGGCCTTCTCGAACTCGGCGTTGATGTCGTCCTCGGTGACCTCGATCTTGAGCTCGCGGGCGAGGGCGTCGAGAGCCAGGGACTCACGGGCGACGTCGTTGGCCTGCTTGTGCAGGTCACCGATGAACTGCTCCATGGTCAGGCCGGAAGCGGGCAGCCAGGTGTCCAGGGTCATGCCGCGGGCAGCGAGGTTGGACAGGAAGTTCTGGCCAAGCTCCTCAAAGACGGACTGCTCGTAGTCAGCATCCATCTCGTCGAGCTGCAGACGCTCGGCGAGGGCGGCGACGCAACGGTTCTCCTTCTCGGCCGGGAGGCGGGAAGCCTTGTCCTGCTCGATCTCGATCTTGATGGCGTCGCGCATGGCGTCGATGCTGTCGAAGCCAAAGTCGGACTTGACGAGCTCGTCGGTGAGCTCGGGGGTGTTGCGGACCTTGATGCCCTTGACGATGACCTCGACAGTGTGGGTCTCGGCCTCCTCGCCCTCCTCGACCTCGTCGGTCCAGGTGACGGTCTTGACGTCGTCAACGTTAGCGCCGATCAGGGCCTCGTTGAACTCCTTGGGGTTGCTGTCGCTACCGGCGATGAGCATGCGGCCCTCGGCGGCGAAGTTGTCGGCGTTCTCGACGGCCTTGAGGTCGACGGTAACGTAGTCCTCGGCCTCAACAGCGCGGCCCTCGACGTCCTCGAAGGTGGCACGGTAGTTGAGGAGCATCTCGACCTGGTTGTTGATCTCGGACTCGGTGACCTCCGCAGGGGGCATCTCGATCTCGACAGCGTCGAAGGAGGAGAGCTCAGCGGCGGGACGCAGGGAGAACTCGACGGTGTAGGTGTAGTCCTCGTGATCCTTGGCGAGGTCGAGCTCCTTGTAGTCACCGTTCTTGGTGGGGACGATGTCCAGCTCGTTGAGAACGGCGGGCTCGTTGGCGGCGATCAGGTCGTTGGTGGCCTGAGCGAGGGTAGCCTCGGCGCCAAGAGCGGAGTCGATGACCGGACGGGGAGCCTTGCCGGCACGGAAGCCCGGGAAGCGGTACTTCTTGGCGGTGTCCTTGTAGGCCTTCCTGATCGCGGCGTCGACGTCGGCGGCCGGGATGGTGACCGTAGCGGTGAGCTTGGCGTCCTTGACGTCAGAAGCGGTGATGTTCAACACGTTCCTCCTCATACTGCCCAGCTTATCTGAGGTGCTGGTACCTTTATGCAACAAAGTGTCGCGACGGCCAGGGCCGACGCAAGTGCGATGGTGCGGGCGAAAGGACTCGAACCTTCACGGGAATCCCACCAGAACCTAAATCTGGCGCGTCTACCAATTCCGCCACGCCCGCATGAGCGCACAGACTAGGAATGATAGCAGATACGAACGGCAAGCGCACGCACACCTTTTACAGGCTCACGACCTCACCACGAGTGCAAAAGGCGGGGCGAGTTGCCCCGCCCCGCCAATTACGACTTGTACGACTTGTTCGCTGACCCGCTACTCCCCCAGCAGGGCCTTCTCGGGCGTGATGGGCAGCGAGCGAACCTGGTGGCCGGTGGCGTGTGCGACGGCCGAGGCCACGGCGGCGAGCGGCGTGTTGATGACGACCTCGCCGATCGACTTGGCGCCAAACGGACCCGTCGGCTCGTAGCTCGGTTCAAAGGCCACGCGAATGCTGCCGATATCCAGGCGCGTGGGCAGCTTATAGCTCATAAAGTTGCCGGTGCGCAGGCGGCCGCGGTCGTCATGCTCGACGATCTCGTAGAGCGCGTGGCCGATTCCCTGGGCAATGCCGCCCTCGGCCTGGACGCGCGCGAGCGCCTCATTGATCACGGTGCCGCAGTCCACAGCCGCCGCATAGTCCACCACGGTCACCTTGCCGGTGGCCTTGTCGACCTCGACCTCGGCAATGCCGGCCATAAACGGCGGAGGCGAAACGGGCAGGCAGGCAGAGGCATGTGAGGTCAGCGCGTCGCCGCCCGCGATGTTCTTGACGCACAGGTTGGCAAAGTCACGCAGCGTGAGGTAGCGGTTCTGCTCGCGCGCGGCACGCTCGTCGGACAGACGCACGTACTGGCCATCAAAGACCACGTCGGCGGCGTCCACATCCCACATCTGGGCAGCCTTGGAGCAAATCTTCTCGCGCAGCTCGGTCGCGGCGTTCTTGGCCGCCAGGCCCGTCACGTAGGTACCGGAGCTTGCGTACGAGCCGGCGTCGAACGGCGACACGTCGGTGTCCACGCCGCGCACCACGATCTGTGAGCTCTCCACGCCCAGCTCCTCGGCGGCAATCTGCGCCAGGATCGTGTCGACGCCCATGCCGTTATCGGTGGCGCCGGTGCCGATGGTAATGAATCCATCCTCTTCCAGGCGCATGTCGATGCCGGCGATGTCCACGTTGGAAATGCCCGAGCCCTGCATGGTGAGCGCGCAGCCCAGGGCGCGCACGCGGTCGCCCAGGTCCACGGCCAGCGGCTTGTCGCGCCAGCCGATCATGTCCATCGCGCGCAGCAGGCAGCGGTCGAGCGCGCAGGCGTTGAGCTTCTCGTTGTAGTACTGCGGCATGATCTCGCCCTCGCGCACGATGTTCTTAAGGCGCAGGTCGGCGGGGTCCATGTGCAGCATGTCGGCGAGCTCGTTGACAGCGCTCTCCACGGCAAACTGGCCCTGGGTGGCACCGTAACCGCGATACGCGCCGCCGCGGTTGGTATTGGTGTAGACGGCGTCCCAGCTAAAGCGGCTCGCCTTCACGTGGTTGTAGATGGGCAGGCTCTTGTGGCCCGAGAGGCCGATCGTCGTGGTGGCATGCTCGCCATAGGCCCCGGCGTTGGACAGCGTATGCAGATCGATGGCCGTGATGGTGCCGTCGTTCATGGCGCCCAGCTTAACGGTCATCTGCATCTGGTGGCGCGAGTTGCCCGCGGTGATGGTCTCCTCGCGGGTATAGCAGCAGTAGCTCGGACGGCCGGTCTGCTGGGTGACGAACGCCACGAAGATCTCGCAGCAGCCCGTCTGCTTGGAGCCAAAGCCGCCGCCGATGCGCGGCTTAATGACCTGCACCTGCGACTGCGGGATATCGAGCGACTGCGCGACCATGCGGCGCACGTGGAAGGGCACCTGCGTGGAGGTGGTCACCGAGATACGCCCAAACGCGTCGGTCGTCGCGAAGGCGCGGAAGGTTTCCATGGGCGCGGTCTGCGTGGCCTGGCTGGTGTAGGTGCGGGTGAACACGATGTCGCTCTGGGCGAACGCCTTGTCAAGGTTGCCAAAATCGCTGGTACCGCTGCACACCAGGTTGCGGGACACGTCGCCGCTCTGCGGGAACATAAAGGTCACGTCGCCCTCGGGGTGGACCACGATGTCGTTATCGAGCGCCTGGGTAAAGTCGAGCAGCGGCTCGAGCACCTCGTAGTCGACCTTGATGAGCTTGAGTGCCTTGTCGGCGGCCTCCTCGGTCTCGGCGGCGACAATCGCCACCTCCTCGTTTTGGTAGCGCACGAGGTTCTCGAGAATCAGGCGGTCGTAGGGACTCGGCTGCGGATAGCTCTGGCCAGCGATGGTAAAGCGGCGCTGGGGCACGTCCTCGTAGGTGTAGACACCCACGACGCCGGGCACCTTCAGGGCGCGCGACGTATCGATGGAGCGGATCTTGGCGCGGGCATACGGGCTGCGCTTGAGCTTAACGATAAGCGCGCCGGCGGGCACCATGTCGCCCGTGTAGACAGGACGACCCTCGAGCAGCGCCTTCGAATCCTTCTTGGGCTGCTTGTGGGTGATCTGCTTGTACGCGACACCGTCGCAGCTCGTATCGTTGACGGGCAGCTCGGGCATCTCGAAGCCCACCTGCACGCCGGACTCGTTGAGGAAGCGCACGATGGCACGCAGCTGGCTCTCGTAGCCGCTGCAACGGCAGAGGTTGCCGGCGAGCTGGCGCGAGAGCTCCTCGCGCGTGGCGACGAGGCTCGGGTCCTCCTTGGCGGCACGGGCGAGCGCCAGCACGTTCATGATGAGGCCGGGGGCGCAAAAACCGCACTGCTCGGCGCCTTCGGCAGCCATAGCGCGGGCAAGCGCCTCGGACTCGGCCTTAAGGCCCTCGAGCGTGGTGATGGAGCGGCCCTCAACACGGGCGGCGGGAACCGAGCAGCTCAGCACCGGATCGCCATCGAGCCACACCGTGCACAGGCCGCAGTTGGTGGTCTCGCAGGCGCAGCGCACCGACGCGCAGCCCTGCTCGCGCAACAGCGCAAATAGCATGGTATCGGGGGCAATCTGAACCTTGACCTTACGGCCGTTGAGCGTAAAGGAAAGATCGATGAGTTTGGCAGCCATTAGCGCACCTCGCTAGAATCGACGCCGGGCACGCGGCGGCAGGAATACTCGTCCGTGGCAAACTTGGGGACCTGCACGGTCTCGAGCTCGCGGGCAAGCGCGGCCGAAAGCTCGATGCCGGCGGCGCGACGCACGGCCTGGACGGCGAGCGGGGCCGAGATGCGGCGGCGGTAGTCGGCCGAGCCCCACAGGTTGGAGCCATAGCTCAGCGCGCGTACGGACGCGGCCAGGGCACGCAGCTCGTTTTCGCAAGGACGCTCATTCACCAGGCCGCACGCCTCGCCCTGCAGCAGGGTCGCGCGCAGCGGGCGGGCGCCCACGGTGACGTGCCAGGTGTTGTCCCACCAGGCGGCAGTGACGTTCAGCGAGGGGAAGTCGGTCGCAGCCTTGCGCACGGCCTCGTAGCTCGCGCGGTAGTCGTGCTTAACGACCACGATGTGCTCGATCACGTCGCGCACGTAACCCATGTCGACGAACTCGACGAGCGGCACGCGGCCGGCGCCCGTCAGCTCAACGTAAGAATCAAGAGCGAGGAAGGCGGAGAGAACGTCCGAGAAGCCAAAGCGGCCGTAGATGCTGCCGCCCACCGTGGCGGTATTGCGCAGCTGCACGCCTACAATATCGTGGACGGCGAACTCAAAGACATTGTTGACAAGCGCGTTGAGCCCGGCATGACGCTCGAGCTGGCGCAGGGTGCACATGGCACCGATGCGAAACTCGGTCTCGGTCTCCTCGATCTGATCGAGTCCGCAGGCCGAAAGGTCAATCGCCGTCGCCACACGACGCGAACCCAGGCGCATCCAGATGCCGCCGCCCACAATCTTGTTGTTGCGGTTCTTCTGCAAGAGCTCATAGGCTTCGGCCGCGTTTCCAACACGGACGTAGGTACCGAACTTGAGCACGTTCTCCCCCATCTCTTTACTTGTCCAGTACCCCTAAGTGTACCAAACGAGAGCGCACGACCCTCACCGCCATAGAAAAAGGCTCCCAGCCGGAATGGCTGAGAGCCTTATCACATGCTATGTTGAGCGAAGATTTAGCAGACGCCCTGGGCGAGCATGGCGTCGGCGACCTTCAGGAAGCCGGCGATATTGGCACCCATGACGAAGTTGCCCTCCTCGCCGTACTCCTTGGCGGTGTCGTCCACGTTGTGGAACATGCCGCGCATGAGCTGCTCGAGCTTGCCGTCGACCTCCTCAAAGGTCCAGGAAAGATGCTCGGCGTTCTGGCTCATCTCGAGGCCAGATACAAGCACGCCGCCGGC